>JAKFVH010000138.1 GCA_021732285.1 Reyranella sp.
CTCCCGTACCCTCCCCCGTATGACGGGGGAGGGCCTTGAAGCGCCTAAAACGGAATCGCGACCAGGGTGTCGAAGCGGCGGCCGTCGCAGATCACGATGCGCTCGGAAAAGCGCAACGCGCCGGAGGCGTCGGGCTTGACCTTGTCGCGGTAACAGCCGGTGGCGAACACGTCCATGTCGCCCTCGCGCATGATGCGCACGATCAGGAACGGCGTCTCGACCTCGGCCGCACCGTTCTGCTGGCCGAGCACGACAGGCAGGCCGACGATGTGGCGGTAGCGCTGGCGCTCGTAGATGTTGACCTTGCGCAGGGATGAGACGCGGTCCTCCAGCATGCCGCGCGTGTCGGCGTATATCAGCCCGCCTTCCAGGCCGCGCGCCACGTTCTCCGCCGTCGTCAGCTTGTAGAGGCAGGGATCGTGGAACAGCTTTGGCCATTCCTCGAACTGCTCGTTGTCGATGACGCGCGCGTAGGTGGCGTTCAACTCGACGAGGCGGGCGATGTCCATTGCGTCTCCGTCTTCCTCCCCATCGTCATCGATGGGGAGGTGCCCGCGAAGCGGGCGGAGGGGTCATGAGCCACAGGATCGTTGTCGCCCATGACCCCTCCGTCGCCGTGTGACGGCGACACCTCCCCAGCTTCGCTGGGGAGGCAGTTTCCCTAGTAACCCATGTACCGCCGATACGCCTTCCAGAAGCCGCGCACCGAGGCCTCGGTGGCGCGGGTTGCCTGGCTTTCGGCGGTGCTGCCGCCCATCTCGATCACCGACACCTCGTCGGCCGCTGCCGCGGTGCCGCGCTGGACGAAGCCGCCGATGCAGCCGTCTTCCATCGAGATGAAGCCGGCCGGGCCGACCAGGTTCTGCTGCTTCAGCCGACGGCGATTCATCTCCGGCGTGTCGTCTACAAAGCCGAAATAGGTCCACACCAGGTCCATCTTGCCGACGCCGCGCGGCACGACGTGGCGCACGGCGAGGCAATTGTGGATCTGCTGCAGGATGAAGCCCGGGAACACCGACAGGATCTGCAGCTGGATGTGGTCGCCAAACTCCTCGACCGAGTCGAGCACGCTGGGATCGGCCAGGGCGAAGCGGCCATCCTGGTCGGAGCGGATCTGCTGCTCCTTGTAGGCATTGGCGTTGGCGCCCTCGGGCATGGCGATGGTGTAGCTCGAATGGTTGCCGCCGTCGGGGCTCACCAGCACGCCGCCGCCCTGGGTCAGGCGCGAGATGCGGAAGGTCGTGAGGAAGGTGTGCAGGATCGAGGCGTGATAGGTGTCCTTCACGTTCTCGACATAGAGCTTCCAGTTGTTGGGCAGGGGCTGCACGAAGCGGCCCATCACGCGGATCGGCCGGTTGAGTACGCGCTTCAGCCGGCCCAGCACCTCGGCGCCGATATACTCCTCGATCGGCGGCGTGTCGGGCGAGAGCGTTGCAAACACCAGGCCGCACAGCGTCGTCGTGCGCAGCTTCCTCGGGCTGAAATCGTCACGGCAGAAGTCTTTCGGCATGCCGCCCACGCCGTTGATGCCGCGCTCGAAGGCGATGCCGCGCAGGTTGCCCGAAAGGTCGTAGCTCCAGGAGTGGTAGACGCAGCGGAACTGGTTGCCGACGTTGCCGCCGTCGTCGAAGGCGATCAGCGCGCCGCGGTGCGAGCAGCGATTCTCGAAGCAGTTGATCTCGCCGTCGGCCCCGCGCACCGCGATCACCGGCATGATGCCGACATGGTTGGTGCGATAGTCGCCCTTGTTGGGGATGTCCGCTTCCAGGCAGACGAAGTTCCAGGTCGCAGCCTCGAACAGGCGCTCCATCTCGCGCTTGTAGTTGGCTTCGTCCTGGTAGACCCAGTAGGGCACGCGGGCCAGGGACTCTTCCGGCCAGATACCGTTCGAGACGGGCTCTTTCAGTCCTTCGTCGTGTCGGACGTCCATGCGAACCTCCTGTCACTCCAGCGTTACATTGGCCGACTTGATGACGCCGCGCCAGCGCGCTTCCTCGTCCTTGATGAAGGTCGTGGTGGCGGCCGTCGTGCCGCCTTGCGGCTCCGCCCCCAGCTCGAGGAACCGGGCGCGCAGCTCGGGCTGCTTGAGGGCCGCGGCCAGGTCGGCGTTCACCTTCTGCACGACAGCGTCCGGTGTGCCCGGCGGCGCCACCAGGGCGAACCAGGCGCTCGACACCAGGTCGGGATAACCAAGTTCGGCCGTGGTCGGCACGTCCGGCGCGACCGGGCTGCGCGTGCGGCTGGCCAGGCCCAGGAACCGCGCCTGCTTGGCCTTCTCGAAGCGCAACGCCGCCGAGATGTTGCCGATGAAGATGTCGACGCGGCTCCCCGTCAGGTCGACCAGCGCCGGCCCTTCACCTTTGTAGGGTACGTGCACCAGCTCGATGCCGGCCAAGGTGGCGAGCATGCTGGCCGACAGGTGCGAGGTCGAGCCGTTGCCCTGCGAGGCGTAGGTCGCCTTGCCCGGATTGGCCTTGGCGTAGGCCACGAACTCCTTCAGCGAGGCTTGCGGCAGGTCGGGGCGAGCCGTGATGACGTTGGGCACCAGCGCTAGCACGCCGATGGGCACGAACTTGGACCAATCGTAGGGCAGCGTCTTGTAGAGGTTGTGGTTGATCGACAGTGGCCCGGGCGGGCTGCACAGCAGGGTGTAGCCGTCGGGCTCGGCGCGATAGACGACCTCGGCGCCGACATTGCCGCCCGCGCCGGCGCGGTTGTCGATGATCACCGTCTGTCCCCAGGCGGCGGAAAGCTTCTCGCCGACCAGGCGGCATAAAATGTCGGCCGAGCCGCCGGCCGGGAAGGGCACGACGATGCGCACCTGCTTGGCAGGCCAGGTCTGGGCGAAGGCGGGCGCGGTCAGCAGCAACAGTGCGGCGACGGCACGCAACAGCAGCATCATCGGCGTCACCCTCCCCAGGGTGGTTTTGTCGGCGATGTTACCTCATTTCGAAGGAAGGAGTCTTCGCATCGCGCGATAGCCAGCCGCGACCGAGGACATTGCAGCGATGTCTCCATCGTCGAGCGCTTGGGCCACCTTGGCGACCGGCATAAGCAGCACTTCTAGGCCTGCAGCCCTTTCCATAAGGTCAAGCCTCTGTTGGCCGCTCGGTTCGCAATCGAGCGCCAGTATCATGTGCACCGTGTTTGTGTTCTTGCTTGCGTTGTCGAAGCAGCGGCCCAGGTATTCGATCCTTGCGGGTACGTATCCGGTCTCTTCCTCCAATTCCCGTAGTGCCGCGGCTTCGGGTTGCTCGTCCTTGAAGGTTCCGGCGGGAAATTCGAGGGTCCTCTCGCGAACGCCGTGCTGGTATTGGCGCACCATGACCATCTGGCCGGACCGATCGACAGCAACGACAACGACGACGTCCGGTCGAACCGAGAGGAAATAGTCATCAACGGTGCCGTCTGGCAGTTGTACGGTGTCTCGTCGTACGACGTACCAGCGATGAGCGAATGCATTGTGGCTGGCCAGTACCTTCCAAGAACCCACGGTCATCATCGACGTCCATGTCGGAGCTAACGGCTTGCCGGTTACGTTAGCTCAACTCAGGATGCCGCGCATGTCCTCCCGGCCGTTTCAAGCTTTGGCACAATCGATCCAGCAGCAAGGCTCGTTCAGGGCCGCCATCACGGCCGCCTGGCGACGGCCCGAGCCCGAATGCGTGCCGCCCCTGATCGAACAGGCGCACCTGACGCCGGCGCGCACCGCGCGCGCCCGCGCGCTGGCAACGCGGCTGGTCGAGGCGCTGCGTGAGAAGACACCGTCCGGCGGCGTCGAAGGGCTGATCCACGAATATGCACTGTCGAGCCAGGAGGGCGTGGCGCTGATGTGCCTCGCCGAGGCGCTGCTGCGCATTCCCGACGACGACACGCGCGATGCGCTGATCCGCGACAAGATCGGCGGCGGCGACTGGCGCGCCCATCTCGGCCACAGCCCGTCGCTGTTCGTGAATGCCGCGACCTGGGGTCTGATGCTGACCGGGCGGCTCACCGCCACCAGCAGCGAGCAGAGCCTGTCGTCCGCGCTGGTCCGCCTGATCGGGCGCGGCGGCGAGCCCTTGATCCGAACCGGCGTCAACATCGCCATGCGCCTGATGGGCGAGCAGTTCGTCGCCGGCCAGACCATCGGCGAGGCGCTCGACAACGCCCGCGATCGCGAGGCGCTGGGCTTCCGTCACTCCTACGACATGCTGGGCGAGGCCGCCGTCACCGCCGAGCAGGCCATGAACTACATGGAAGCCTATGAAGCGGCGATCCATGCCATCGGCGAGGCCGCGCGCGGCCGAGGCATCTACGAGGGGCCGGGCATCTCGATCAAACTGTCGGCGCTGCATCCGCGCTACAGCCGTGCCCAGATCGAGCGCGTGCAGGCCGAGCTCTATCCGCGGCTCCGGACGTTGGCGCTGCTGGCGCGTCGCTACGATATCGGGCTGAACATCGATGCCGAAGAGGCCGACCGGCTGGAGATCTCGCTCGACCTTCTGGAGCGGCTCTGCCTGGAACCCGAGCTCGAAGGCTGGAACGGCGTCGGCTTCGTGGTGCAGGCCTACCAGAAGCGCGCGGTGTTCACGATCGACTGGCTGATCGACCTGGCGCGCCGTTCGCATCGACGGCTGATGGTGCGGCTGGTCAAGGGCGCCTACTGGGACGGCGAGATCAAACGCGCCCAGCTCGACGGCCTGGAAGGCTATCCGGTGTTCACGCGGCGCATCCATACCGACGTGTCGTACCTCGCCTGCGCGCGCCGGCTGTTGGCGGCGCCCGACGCGGCGTTCCCCCAATTCGCCACGCACAATGCGCTGACCCTCGCCACCATCCACGCCATGGCCGGCGAGAACTTTTATGCCGGCCAGTACGAGTTCCAGTGCCTGCACGGCATGGGCGAGCCGCTGTACGAGGAGGTCGTGGGACGGGACAAGCTCAACCGGCCGTGCCGCATCTATGCGCCGGTCGGCACGCACGAGACGCTTTTGGCCTATCTGGTGCGCCGCCTGCTGGAGAACGGCGCCAACACCTCGTTCGTCAACCAGATCGCCAATCCCGAGGTGTCGCTCGACACGCTGCTCAGCGATCCCGTCGAGCAGGCCCTGGCGCTGCAGCCCGTCGGCGCGCCGCATCCTCGCATCGCCCTGCCGCGCAACCTGTTCGGCAGCGAACGCAGGAATTCGTCCGGCCTCGACCTCGCCAATGAGCAGGTGCTGGCAGGCCTCGCCGGGACCTTGGTGGAGGCCATGCCGCTTGAAGCCGCCCCGGTGCTCGCCAATGGCCCGCGCCAGGGCGAGCCGCGCGACGTGACCAATCCGGCCGATCAGCGCGACGTCGTCGGGACGGTGATCGACGCGACGCCGTATCACGTCGAGGTGGCCTGCACGCTCGCCAGGCCGTGGCAGGACCCTCCCTCCGTTCGCGCCGCCACGCTCAGCCGGGCGGCCGACCTGATGGAGGATCGGCTGCAACCCTTGCTGGGCCTGATCGTGCGCGAGGCCGGCAAGACGCTCGCCAATGCCGTGGGCGAGGTGAGGGAAGCGGTCGACTTCCTGCGCTACTACGCGGGCTGCGTAAAAGGCTTTTCCAACGACACGCACAAGCCGCTGGGCCTGGTCGCGTGCATCAGCCCTTGGAACTTTCCCTTGTCGATCTTCACCGGCCAGGTGGCGGGCGCGCTGGCCGCCGGCAATGCGGTGATCGCCAAGCCCGCCGAGGAGACGCCGCTGATCGCTTCGCTCGCGGTGGCGCTGATGCACGAGGCGGGCGTGCCGCGATCGGCGCTGCAGTTCCTGCCGGGCGACGGCACGGTGGGCGAGCGGCTGGTCGGCAATGCCGGCGTCGCCGGCGTGGTGTTCACCGGCTCGACCGAAGTGGCGCAGTCGATCAACCGCCAGCTCGCGCAACGGCTCAACGCCGACGGCCGGCCGCCGGTGCTGATCGCCGAGACCGGCGGGCAGAACGCCATGGTCGCCGATTCGTCGGCCCTGCCCGAGCAGCTCGTGCTCGATGCCGTCACTTCGGCGTTCGATTCGGCGGGCCAGCGCTGCTCGGCGCTGCGCGTGCTCTGCCTGCAGGACGACATCGCCGACCGGGTCCTGCCCATGCTCAAGGGGGCGATGGCCGAGCTCGGGTTCGGCAATCCCGACCGGCTGTCGGTCGATGTCGGGCCGGTGATCTCCGAGGGCGCGCAGAAGGGCCTCGACGATCACATCGAGCGCATGCGCAAGGCGGGCCATGCCGTGCACCAGGTCGCGCTGCCGAAGGAGACGCACGGCACCTTCGTGCCGCCGACGCTGATCGAGATCGACGCCGTCGCCGACCTGCCGGGCGAGGTGTTCGGTCCGGTCCTGCACGTGCTGCGCTACCGGCGTGAGGACATGGAGGCGGTGGTTCGGGCGGTGAACGCCACGGGCTTCGGCCTGACCTTCGGCGTGCACAGCCGCATCGACGAGACCATCGAGCGCGCCACCGCGGCCAGCGCCGCCGGCAACCAGTACGTCAACCGCAACATGATCGGCGCCGTGGTCGGCGTGCAGCCGTTCGGCGGCCACGGGCTTTCCGGCACCGGCCCCAAGGCCGGCGGGCCGCTCTATGTGCTGCGCCTGCTGGCGCAGCGGCCGTCGATGTCCGTCGCCACGGGCGAGCTGCCGGGCCCGGTCGGCGAACGCAACACTTATAGCGAGCGGCCGAAGGGCACGATCCTCTGTATCGCACGCGATGCGGCGGAGCGTGCGGCCCAGCAGGCGGCGGCGAAAGCGATGGGCAACCGCGTGACCGACGATCCCGCGGCACCGCACCTCGTCGCCGCGTTGTTCGCAGGCAGCCCGGAAGATCTTCGCGCACTCAACCAGCGCCTGGCCGCGCGCGACGGGGCGATCGTGCCCGTCTACGTCGCGCCCTATCCCGTCGAGTTTCTAGGCGCCGAGGTCTCGCTCAGCGTCAACACCGCCGCCGCCGGCGGCAACGCCAGCCTGATGACCATCGGTTGACGGGAGCGCGGGCCTCTGGTCCGCTCATGCTCTTCCGGACCGCGCGCGTCCCCGCGCGCCTCATGATGATGAGCGCGCGAGGACGCGCGCGGTCCGGAAGACGAAGACCATGAGCGGGCCAGAGGCCCGCGCTCCCGTTAAGACCGCCCGAAGATGTCGGGCTTGCGGTTCTCGCGCACACACAGCATCTGAATCGCCGTTTCCGGCGGCAGCTTGATGCGCTCTTCCTCGCATTTGTCGTAGGTCCACGGGCCGCCGAAATACGAGTTGCCGGAAAGCTGGATCATGTTGTTTTTCTGCAGGTACCAGCCCGGGCCGGTCCAGGCCGTCGCGACGCTGGGCGTCGGCGAGCAGCCGGCGGCGGAAAGTCCGGCCAGGGCAACGGCTGCCAGGCAGATCGCCGGGCGGCAAAGCAACGGAAACGTCATCTCTCTGGCAACTCCCCCGAGGCAGGCCGCTTGAAATTACAGCGGCTTTTGCGTCGCAACAATTGCTTTCGTCGGGCGTAGCCGCCGCGCTAATAATG
>JAKFVH010000107.1 GCA_021732285.1 Reyranella sp.
CGAGAGCAAAACATGCGTCCACTCCATTTCAGGTAGATGAGAAGGGCGAGGCCAATCGGCCAGAACAGGATGAAGCTCACGACCAGAAGGGCGATCCAGGCGGGCTTCGGGATGTCGTCCAGTCTTTCCATCAAGCCCGTCATGGCGGGGCTCCCTCGTTCAGCGTTAACGGATGTAAATGTTAACGACATTTACATTGGGCATTCCGACCTGGGGAGTCAAGGGGCCCTCAGGCTTTTTGGGGAAAACCCAATCCCTGCAGGTAAATGAGCATTTGCGATTCCAGGAGCTCCTCGGCCGTCATCGGCAGGCTGCGCCGGCCGGCATCGCCGCGGCCGAACAGCGAGGCGATGCCGTGCGCCATCGCCCAGACGTGCAGGCTCATCATCAAGGCCGGCGGCCGCGTGCCGGCCGGCAGCAGGGCCACCAGAGACTCGGCGGCGGTGCGCAGCACGCCGAAGGCGCGATCGGCGGCGGCACGCAGGTCGGCATTGAGGTCGGGCGGCAGGCCCGATTCGAACATGGCGGCGTAGTAGGCGGGCTCGGCGCGGGCGAAGGCGAGGTAGGCCTTGCCGACGTTGTTGAAGGCGGTGAGCGCATCGGGTTTGCCGTTGGCCCAGCCGGTCGACAGCATGGCCTCGAAGCGCTGGAAGCCCTCGCGCGCCACGTCGGCCAGCAGCGCCTCACGGTCGCGGAAATGGCGATAGGGGGCCGCTGCACTGACGCCGGCCGAGCGCGCCGCATCGGCGAAAGTGAAGCCTGCCGGGCCCTTCTCCTTGATCAGCTCGCGCGCGGCCTGGATCAGCGCTTCGCGCAGATTGCCGTGATGATAGCCGCGCTCTTCGCGATCGCGCTTTTTCCAGCTCATGTTAAGGGAGTTTACATTAAAGCAGCGAGCGGCAATAGGCGACGAATTCAATGGCAGTCGCCTGCAGCCGTGCGGCATCGGCGGCGGTCGGCACGACTCGGTCCTCATAGTCCGCAAGAAGCCGAAGCTCTTCTGCGCGGTTGAAAGCGCGGCCGAACGCCCGGCCGCGTTCACCGTTGGCTACGTGCCTGGGCGAGAAACCGTTCAGCTTTGGCGAAACGGCTGGCTGCTTCCGGGGTCACGCCGCCAAGCCATCCTTCAGAACACTCCTGAGAAAATATGATCCTTCCGGTGTACGAGCGGCATCGATAGCAATTGTCTGAAGATGCTGACCATGCTCCATCATCAGATCGAAACCGATGTCTGAGAGCACATTGCGATCCTCGCTCGATGGCGCTCCCCTCAGGAAGATCGCGACGTCCCAATCAGAGTCCGGCCGCGCATCGCCGCGGGCGCGCGAGCCGTAAAGCATGACGCGCACGATGCGCCCGGGCAGAGCCTTCTCGGCGCGCCTCTTGAATTCCTGGATGAGGGTCAAGTCGGGGACAGACATCGCCGGATCATTATACAGCATGGGCTCTTCAGACACGATGGCCTCCGCCGTTGCGGGATGGCCCGGATATGCGGAGAAGCCGAGCGCCTTGCAGTTATATCCCAATTCGAGCTCGGCCAGCCCGAGACCGAAAGCGACCACTTCCCCATCTGGGTGCAGATCGACACCGACATCGACGGCCAGCGGCTGATGCAGATCGTCCAGAACGCCAAGAAGTGATAGGAACGCGTTCGAGTTGGCGGGAGGAAACGCGTGCAGTTGTGGATGACGACCGTCGCGTCGGCACGCGGCGCTCAGCGCATGGCGCAGGAGATCGAGGCTGCCGGCTGGGACGGCATGCTGGTCGTCGATTCGCAGAACCTGTCGGGCGATCCTTATGTCGCGCTGGCGCTCGCCGCCACGGCGACGACCCGGCTCGGTCTCGGCACCGGCGTCACCAACTCGGTGACGCGCCATGCCGCCGCGACGGCGACCGCCATCACCAGCGTCAACCGCGTCGCGAACGGCCGCACCGTGCTGGGCATCGGCCGCGGCGATTCGGCCCTGGCCCATCTCGGCCGCGCGCCGGCCCGCCTGACCCAGTTCGAGCGCTACCTGCGCCAGCTCCAGACCTACCTCAAGGGCGAGGCCGTGAGCTTCGACGACATCGACATCCCGACCGACGTGGCGCCACCGATGTCGGGTCTGCATCTGCACGACGCGCCGCCCTCGAGCCGCATCGCCTGGATCGCCGGTGGCGCCAAGGTGCCGGTCGAGGTCGCGGCCAGCGGCCCCAAGGTGATCGCCATCGCCGCGCTCCACGCCGACCGCGTGATGTTCGCCCTGGGTGCCGATGTCGAGCGCCTGAAATGGGGCATCGCGCTTGCGAAGAAGACACGCCAGCAGGCCGGCCTCGATCCGAATGGCATCACGTTCGGCGCCTACCTCAATCTCGGCTGCCATACCGACATGGATGTCGCCCGCAGCCTGGTGCGCGGCGGGCTCACGACCTTCGCGCGCTTTTCGGTGATGCATGGCAAGACCGAGGTGCCAACGTCGGCTGGCGACCAGCAGGTGCTCAAGGCGCTGCACAGCAACTACGACATGAAGGCGCACACCCGAGGCGATTCCCGCCAGGCCGGCATGCTGACCGACGACTTCGTCGACCGCTTTGCCATCGTCGGCCCGCCCGAGCGCTGCATCGAGCGCCTGAAGGAGCTGCAGGTTCTCGGCCTCGACAAGGTGGCGATCAGCGGCGCAACGCGTGGGGCTGTAGAAGCCGATGCGGTCGTTGGACGAAAGCTCGTTGCGGAAAAGGTGCTGGTCGGAATGAAGCGTTGATCAGCGCCAGATCTTCCTTCCGCTGCCGGGCAGGCCAAGCTCGTTCCACATCGCATCGACCTTGTCGATGACGGCCTGCTCCATGCGGATCTGCCGGCCCCATTCGCGGTTGGTCTCGCCGGGGAACTTGTCGGTGGCGTCGAGCCCGATCTTCGAGCCCAGGCCCGAGACCGGGCTCGCGAAGTCGAGATAGTCGATCGGCGTGTTCTCGATCACGGTGATGTCGCGCGCCGGGTCCATGCGCGTGCTCATGGCCCACATCACGTCCTTCCAGTTGCGCGCGTCGATGTCGGCGTCCACCACGATCACCCACTTGGTGTACATGAACTGCCGCAGGTAGCTCCAAACGCCCATCATCACGCGCTTGGCGTGGCCGGCGTAGGCCTTCTTCATCGACACCACGGCGATGCGGTAGGAGCAGCCCTCAGGCGGTAGCCAGAAATCGACGATCTCGGGGAACTGCTGCTGGAAGAGGGGGATGAACACCTCGTTCAACGCCTCGCCCAGGACGCTCGGCTCATCGGGCGGCCGGCCGGTAAAGGTCGAGAGATAGATCGGATTGCGCCGCATGGTGATGGCGCTGATGGTGAATACCGGGAAGCGCTCGACGCTGTTGTAGTAGCCGGTGTGGTCGCCGTAGGGACCCTCGTCGCCGTAGTCGTCGAGGCTGACATGGCCCTCGAGCACGATCTCGGCCTCGGCCGGGACCTTCAGCGGCACGGTCCGGCAGTCGACCAGCTCGACCTTCTTGCCGCGCAGCAGGCCGGCGAACTGGTACTCCGACAAGGTGTCGGGCACCGGCGTCACGGCGGCCAGGATGGTGCCGGGATCGGCGCCGATCACGGCCGCGGCCGGCAGCGGCTCGCGCTTGCCGGCGCCCTTCCAGCGCTGGTGATGCTGTGCGCCGCCGCGATGTTTCAGCCAGCGCATCAGGGTCGTGTTCCGGCCCGTCACCTGCAGGCGATAGATGCCGAGGTTGAAACTGTCCTGCTTGTCACCCTTCGGATTGGGGCCCTGGGTCACGATCAGCGGCCAGGTGATGAGCGGCGCGGGCTCGCCCGGCCAGCAGGTCTGGATGGGCAGGCGGCTAAGATCGATGTCGTCGCCCGTGAGCACGATCTCCTGGCAGGGCGCGCTGTTGGTGGTGCGCGGCTTCATCGCCATCACGGTGCGCAACATGGGCAGCATGTCGAGCGCCTCGCGCCAGCCGCCGGGCGGCTCGGGCTGGCGCAGGAAGGCCAAGGTCTCGCCGACCTGGCGCAACTGGCCGGGTTCGCGGTCCATGCCCCAGGCGACGCGCTCGACCGTGCCGAACAGATTGACCAGCACCGGCATGTCCGAGCGCGTGCCGTCGGCCCGCACGACGTTCTCGAACAGCACGGCCGGGCCCTTCTCGGCTAAAAGGCGGGTCTGGATTTCGGTCATTTCGAGGTGCGGGGAGACCGGCGCCTTGACGCGCACCAGCCGGCCGCTTTGTTCCAGCCGGGCAATGAAGTCCCGGAGCGAGGCGTAGGGCATCCTGGGGTTGTCCTTTAGAGTGACGACCGCATGAGATCAAACACCATTCCGGCCGAGTTCGAGGACCTGCTGAATGCTTCCGGGCGGCGCGTCCTTGCCGGCAGCCATGCGCTCTGCGGTGCGCTGGCCAATCCGCGCAAGCGCTTTCTCGCCCGTACCGACCTTCTCGATCGCGCCAAGGCCGAGCGCGTGCGGCGGGCGCTGGAGCAGTCGCTCACCGACGAGCTCGAGCTGATGGAACGGCCGATCCCGCCGGAAAGCATCTCCGGCATGCGCCACGACTACGGCGAGCTGCTGCCCAAGACCAGCCGGGCGCACACGATCTATTTCGAGAGCCGGCGCGAGCGCGGCGTGAAGGCGGCCGAGCGCATCGGCCTCGCGCGCATGATGCGATCGGCCTCGTTCCGCGCCTTCGCCGAAGCGCTGGCCGGCCGGCGACTCGAGGCGAACTGGGGCCTGCAGGTGCTGCGCTACGGCGCCGGCGACTATGCCGGCCCGCACAACGATCATCATCCCGAGAACAAGGACGCGCGTTCGGGCTACATCGATCTGCATGTCAGCCTGTGCTCGCCGGGCGTTGCGCATCAATGGCTGGTCTACAGCCGCGCCGGTCATTTCAGCGAGATCGTGTCGGTGGCGCAGCCCGCGACAGTGACGGCCTACCGCCTGCCGTTCTGGCACTACACGACGCCGCTTGCGGCCAAACACGGCAAGGACGCGGCACGCTGGGTCCTGCTGGGCACCTTCCTCTACGACTAGCGAAAGCCGATCGGCACGACGCTGATCGAGTTCTGCGGGCTGCCTTCGATGATGCGGTCGGTGTAGGTGAGGTAGACCAGCGCCCGGCGCTTGGGATCCCAGAAGCGCACGACCTGCGTGGTCTTGAAGATCAGCGACGCGCGCTCGCTGAACACCTCGTGCGGGCTTTTGACCTTCTCGACCTTGGCGGCATCGATCGGCGCCACCTGATGGCAGGAGATCGAGGCATAGGGCGGGTCCTCGGCCAGTCCCAGCGCACCCTTGATGCCGCCGGTGCGCGCGCGCGAGATGTAGCAGGTGACGCCCGGTATGTCGGGATCGTCGAACGCTTCGATGACGATCTTGTCGTTGGGACCGAGCCACTTGAAGCGGTAGCCGACCGAGCCGATGTCCTCGGCCCATGCCGGGGCCCACGCCGGCAGGGCCAGCAACGACAGCAACGTGACGAGAATTGTTCGGCGCATGATCCGCTGCTCCTTCGGGAGTCTAGAGCACATTCCGTCCGGCTGGAACCAGCCGGACGGAATGTGCCTCCTGCAACACCGAACGCCAGTGCGCGCGTTTCCAACCTAATGGAA
Organism: Reyranella sp.; assembly: GCA_021732285.1. Classification (GTDB taxonomy): domain Bacteria; phylum Pseudomonadota; class Alphaproteobacteria; order Reyranellales; family Reyranellaceae; genus Reyranella. Next base: position 5,597 of record JAKFVH010000107.1, read on the forward strand.
CCGCGAGCGGTTCCATTAGGTTGGAAACCGCTCTAGGCGGCGCGCAATCCTTCCTTGGGGGCCTCGCCGCCGGCTTCCTTCACCGCTTCACGATACTCCTTTTCGGAGCTGAAGGGCGCGACCTTGGGATAGTCCTTCTTCTTGCCGGGCCGGATGTTGCCGGTCGAGGGCTCGACGATCAGCAGCTCGCCCTTGCGGCCGAGCAGCGGGATTTCGCGTTTCCAGCGCGAGTAGACGCGGCGCGCCGAGGCGGAGAAATCGACGTAGGTGGTGAACTCGCTGTGGTCCTTGATGAACAGCGCCTCGTAGGTGGCGATGAACTGCTCGACGAAGGTGCGGTCGACGATCTCCAGGTTGGACATCATCCAGCAACGGTCCTCGAACACCCAATAGGTGCCGATGCCGACGAATTCCTTCTGCCGAGTCAGGTAGGGATAGAACGGAAAGCCGCGGCAGGCGATGGTGCGGTTGTCGCGCTCGCAATGCCGCGCGCCCTTGCAATGGATGGCCATGCAGTCGCTGGTGAGCTCGGCCACGATCTGCTTGGTGGCATAATCGTAGGGCTTGAACTTCGACCACAGGTCGGTGCGGGTCTTGAGAAGGTCGAACTCGACCTTGTGCACCACCGGCACGGCGTTCTGGGTCGAGCAGCAGACCGGCTCGCCGCCATTGAGGGGGGCGCACTTGCGACCGCAATCGAAGCGCGACACCGGCGCGGTGAAGCCCTCGTAAAGAGTGGCGAAATCCTGTGGCTTGATGGTTGCCTTGGGCATGGCCACGCGGTGTTACTAGAATTGATTATGAAAGAACAGTTAAGGAATTGTGGCGACGCTGGCTAGACCTGCTTACGGATGAGGCAGCACCTGCCAGACCACGGTCTCGCGCATGCCGCGGTTCTCGAGCTGCAGGGACGTGGGAATCTCATAGCGGGCAAGCTCTGAAAGCCCCTGGGCGCTGAAGTAGTTGCGCCCCGGATCGCCCAGCAGCACCAGGCGGCCGAGCCGCGCGTGGCTGCGCAACCAGGCCAGGGCACGCGCCGACATGTCGCGCTCGTAACAGACGTCGCCCGCGATCACCACGTCGGCGGCGGGGGTTCCATCTGGTCTGGCCAACCAGTCCTCGACACTGATTCCGAACGACAGCCCGTTGGCCTTGGCGTTCAGTTGGGCCGCCACCAGCGACAGGGCGTCGATGTCGTTGGCCAGCACCGAGGCGGCGCCCGCTCGCGCCGCGGCCATCGAGGAGACCCCTGAGCCCGCGGCAAAGTCGATCACGTGCTTGCCACGCACCTGATCGGGATTGTCCAAAAGATAGCGCGCGATCGCCTGGCCCCCTGGCCAGCAGAACGCCCAGTAGGGCGGATCGACGTTCTGCTCCTCCAGCCACGCCTCGGTGGCCTGCCAGATCGGCACGTACTCGCTGGCGAGCCACAGCTTGAACTCGGGCACCATGGCCGGCGCCTCGAGCGCGGTGTTGGCGCGGATGAAGCCTTCGGGATCGGCTGGCAGGCGGGACATCGCGTCAGCGGATGTGGCCGGCGATGACGGCGACCGTCAGCAGCATGCCGATCCATGCATTGGCCTTGAACTTGGCGAGGCAGTCGGCCTGGTCGTGTGGTTTCAGCGATGCGACCTGCCAGCCGAAGTGCAAGGCGATCGCCAGCAGGAAGCCGAAATAGGCGGGCCCGAGGTTGGCGAGGTAACCCGCGGATGCCCAGGCGAGCAGCGCCAGGACGACGAACAGGCTGAGCCAGCGCCGTGGTGCATCGGCGAACCGGCGGGCTGTCGAGCCCACGCCGATGATGGCGTCGTCGCGCTGGTCCTGCATGGCGTAGATCGTGTCGTAGATCAGGGTCCAGGCGAC
>JAKFVH010000276.1 GCA_021732285.1 Reyranella sp.
CGCTGACGGTCGGGAACGCCGGAATGTTCGTGTTGGCGTTGAAGTTCAGAAGCCAGTTGATACCGCCTTCCGCACCAATATACACGCCCGGCGACGGAGACTGCGCCTGAGCCATGACCGGCAGCGCGACGATCGCAGCGGCAGCCAACAAAGCCTTCTTCATCAAATTCTCCATGGTTCGTTAGGGCCGTCCCCACTGACATTTGCGGGAGCCTGGCCACAGGCTGAAAACCGAGCCGGACTGTACCTGAGAGCACAGAACCGACGCTACCGGGGACAACGACTGCACGCCGATTGTGCCGTCAGGTGTGGCACACCGGACACAGCCGACAGCAGTTGCTCTGCAGTTTCGAAGCCGATCTCAGCGGTCGTACTTGACCGACAGGACTCGCCAGCCGAACAGCCTCAGATAGGGCCGATGTTTGCCGAAGTCCTCGGAGTAAAGCGGCGAGCACCACGGCGGCTTGACGGTGACTCCGTTGGTCGCGTTGCGATGCTTGCGGTCGAGCCACCACACGGCGCAAAGCTCGCTGTCGCGCCGGAACCCGTACCACCACAGCACGAGGCGGCCGGCGCGCGCGTAGCGGCCTTCCTTGCGCCCAACACTGAAAAACGCACGCTTCCGGGCCAACAGCATATCTCCGCACCGTGGGCGTGAGGTGGAACACCCGATCGCGACAGTAGCCCTCTTAAGCGAAGGGCGTTGTGCGAAGCCATAGGCGGGCGCTGCAATTAGAGAATGCAAAAAACCAATAGGGAAACTGGCACTGAAAAATGTGACTGCGAAAAGTTTCGCCGATGGCACAAGCACCTGACGCGCCGGTCGAGACGTTTGTAGCCCGGCGGCACGGCGACATGACGCGAGCGCGTTCACGATGGTTTGATGACACCGGCTTTGCCACACCATTCTCGACGGGCGGCGGATCCGGACGGCACACACGCTTCGCAACACGCGCCGGACACAATCCGAGGTTGCTTTCCTGTCGACAACACCCGCAGAGCCAAAAGCCTTCCCCGACCTGCGTCCGCGCCGAAGTAAGCTCGCGGTAAGCAAATGCCGGCGACGGCTTCGAGTAGCGATTCAATCCGCGTCGCAACTGCAGCCTATTCTCCTTGATCGTGCACCAAGCGACCGATATCGACATCGCCTCAGAATGTTCGTGCCGGCTTTGGGGGCCAGCCGTCGATGAACTGCTCGGCGATTCCACACGCAATCTGTGCAATATCGAGCGTGGACGCGTCACACGAGCGTTATCGCGCGCGCGCCGTCGTGCCGATGTGACTCTCGGGCCCAATGTCCTTCACCTGGTGCTGCTGGTGTTTGCGCTGCCCTGCGCCCGCTTCACGCTGAGCGAGATGCGTCACCGCCCGCTGCCGCGCGGCCGCCTGGCAGCACCGGCCCTGCTGGCCATGGCCTGCGCGCTGGTGTTCCTGTTCATCCACCTCGGCTCGCAGCGGCCGGCTTGGATGTTCGCGGCCGCCCTGGCTGCCGGTCTTGCGATCGGCGCCTTGCGCGGCTTCACGCTGCAGCTCCAGGTCGACCACATGTTCGACAAGGTCCGCCTGCCTCGGGCGCGCGGCTCCTTCCTGGTCGCCCTTGGCCTGGTGGCCGCCGTGCTGCTCGAGATCGGCGGCTCCTTTGCCGGGCCGAACGGCCTGCCCTTTCGTCTCATCGCCCCCGAGATTGCCGCCGCCTGCGCCGGCATGTTAACCGGGCGGGCGATGGCCATTGCGATGCGTTGGCGGGGAGCGCCGCATGTCGACCTTCATCGCCTGTAGAGCGATTTCCGATCTGATTGAACCGCGAGCGGTTCAATCAGATCGGAAATGCGCGCGCGGACGTTGGTGGCCTCAACGGGCACAATCTGCTCGGCTGGGTTCCAGCCGAGCAGATTGTGCTCTAGGCGCACCGTCGTGAGCCGGTGCTGAACCTTCTTCACCTGCTGGCCGTTCTGGCCATAGCGGCCTGTCTCTACGCCCTTTGGCGAGAGGCGCGTGGCGTCTCTCAGTCGCGCGGCCACCTGATGGTGCCGCCGCCGCTGGCCTTCGGCTGCGCTCTGTTGATGATCGGCCTGACCGAGCCCGACCGGCAGCAGCCCGACGAGCTGCGTATCGCCATCGCCGCAGGCGTCCTGCTGGGCACCGCCCGCGGCTGGTTCATGGCCGTCGACATCGACCCGCTGTGGTCGACCGTGCGCCTGCCGAGCGGCAGCGACGGCTTCTGGCTGGCGATTCTGCTGGCCTTCGCGGTCATCATGGCTGCCGCCGCGCCGCTGATCTCGACGCAGGGTCAGTCCTACGTGCCCTACGCCGCGGCCGCCGTGGCCTTCGGCGCCGGCTTCCTGTCGGCACGGGCCGTGACGGTCTATCTGCGCACGCGGAGCTGACGTTCCCGGTATCGCTGCGTCTGCTACACTGACTCCCGTGTGTGAGGGAATCATGGTCGTGGTCAGGATCGCGCTGCTGCTGCTGTTGCTTGCGCTTGCCGGATCGGCAGCGGCGCAAGGCACGCGGCCGGTGCCGACCCTGCCGGCCACCCCGTCGCCGGCGCCCGGGAGCGGTACTGGAAGCGCTCCCGGCAGCGGCGCCAGCGATGAGCTCGCCGACCCCACGACCGGCTGCAAGATCGTGCGCGCCGACAACGAGCCCAACATCAGCATCACCTGGTCGGGCGAGTGCTATCACGGCCTGGCTCACGGTCAGGGCGTCCTGCAATGGTTTCAAGGCGGCAAGCCGATCGCCCGCTACGAGGGCGAGATGAAGGACGGCATGGCCAATGGCTCGGGCAAGATGACCTACGCCAACGGCACCCGTTATGAGGGCGAATGGCAGAACGGCGAGCGCTACGGGCGCGGCGTGTTCACCTTCGCCAATGGCGCGCGCTACACCGGCGACTTCCGCGACAACAAGCCCAACGGGCGCGGCACCTATATCTGGACCAACGGCAACCGCTACGTCGGCGACTTCCGCGACAACCAGCGTACCGGGCGCGGCACGCTCTACTATGCCAACGGCGACCGCTATGAGGGCGACTTCGTCGACGGCAAGGCGCAGGGCCGCGGCATGCGCACCTATGCCGACGGCGGCCGCTACGACGGCGAATGGCGCAACGACCTGCCCAACGGCTACGGCACGCGCTACGCCGCCAACGGCCAGACCTATGCCGGCACCTGGCAGAACGGCTGTTTCCGCGAAGGCCAGCGATGGGCCACCGTCGGCGTCACCGCCCAGCAGTGCGGATTTCAATGACGTTGGTCTCCAATGTCTATCTCACGCATGGCCTGATGCTGTTGTGCGCCATCGCTGCGGCCTACAACGCGCTGCCCGAAAGCACGGGTCGTATCGTGCCGGAATGGCGGCCGGCGATGACCGCCCTGCTCGCCGCGCTGTCCGCGCTCGCGCTCGTCGCCTATCCGACATGGGGAGAGCTCAAGAATCCCGGCCTCTGGATGTTCGCCATCGTTGCCGCCGTTGCCGGCCTGGCGCGCGGTTACTGGCTGCGCATCGATGTCGACCACAGCTGGCGTCTGATACGGCTGCAGAAGGCATATGATTGCCTCATCGCGACCGTGGCGCTGATCGCTCTGGCGCTGATCGCTCTGGCGCTGATCGAGATCGCGCTGGCCGCAATCGGCCCCGCTGACCAGCCGACGATGGAACTCGGCCTGACCATGATCGCCTCCTTCCTGGTCGGCCGGTTGGCGGCCGTCCAGCTGCGCTCCCGGCAGGAGCCGCAGTCCGACCTGCACGACAGCCCCTCGCCGCCGGCCGAAGGATAGCGATCATGCAGCCGGCTGATTGTTCGCGCCCGGCAGGCCGTGTAGGTCTGTTGGGGAGACCATTGTGTGCAGGCGCGTACCCCCGTCGATGACTTATCCCCTTAGCCTCGTAAACATCCTGACGGTGATCGCCGCCTCGGCCTGCCTGTGGGCGGCAGTGCCGGAAGCCCAGGGCAAGCCGCAGAAGCTATGGCGCATTGCCGTGCCGCCGTTCCTTGCCACGCTGGTTGCCCTGGTGTCGCTGGCCGGCTCGGTGACGAGCTTTGCGCTCGACGCGACCTGGGCCGCCACCGCCCTGGTGGGCACCGTGGTCGGGATGATCCGCGGCCGCTCGATCGGCGTGCAAACCGACCAGGTGTGGGGCGTGGTGCGGCCGCAGCCGGCGCTTGACGGCGCCGTGATCGCGGTCGGCGTTGTCGCGGCAGCCCTGCTCGATGCCGTCGCCGGCTTCCTGCCCCCGGGAACCTTGCCCCGCCAGGCCCATATCTCCGCTGCAAGTTCGCTGTTCGCGGGCTATCTTGCCGGACGCGCCTGGAGCATGGGCACGCGCGCCGCCCGCTCGCCGCACGTCGACCTGGAGCATCCGTGACATGCCGACCCAACCCAGCCTGATCATGATCCAGTTCCTGGAATGGGTCGCCGATCGGCCGCGCAGCCGCGAGGACGTCATGGACGCCTGGCGCAGCTCCTGCCCGCGCTTTCCGGTGTGGGAGGATGCGCGCGCCGACGGGCTCATCCGCCAATGCGGCGGTGAGCACGGCGAGCACCGTGTCGAGCTGACCGAACGCGGCCGGGCGGCGCTGCGCCGCGCCGCTATCCGGCCGCGTTCTGGCCGAGGTCAGATCGCCGCCAGCGGATCTGGGCCGTAGCTGTTCGGGCCGGGCGTTCCTCTAAGGAAGCCAACTTCGATCAGAAACCAGAGATGGCCGATGATCGGCACGAAGACGATCAGTATCCACCAGCCGCTCTTGTTGCGTTCGTGGTAGCGCTTCACCGCGATAGCGACCGAGATCCAGGTGGCGACCACGCCGAGAACGATGAGCACAATGAGGGTGAGCGGCGCCGTGACTACTGCCCTGATCTGCTCGGGATCGCCCGACATCGCCACACTGCCAAAGAGCGCGGCGAACACGATCAATTCCACGACGAAGATTGCCAGCGCGACGAGCCACCACTTGGCGCGGTTGGCCCGTCCCTGAAAGCCGAACAGCAGATCTACCATGTGTCATCTCCCCCGTTTACGGAGTGGGCGGGTTCGTCGCCGCATATCATTTCTTGAAGCAGCACGACCGCGCCTCAGGGTACTATAGGTACGCATGACCCTCCAGCGCGCCGCCCTCTGGGCCATCGTTGTTGCGGCCACGATGTACCTTCTCGTGGCGGGGCGCGGCCTGCTTCTGCCCTTCGTGCTGGGTATCGTGCTCTGGTACATGATCGACGCCCTGGCCGACGCCTTCGAGCATCCGCGCTTCGGTCGCCTGCGCCTGCCGCGGCCGTTCGCCCTGGCAGCGGCAGTCTGCATCATGGGCGGCCTGCTGTGGGTGGTCGGCCGCACCATCGGGCGCAATGTCAGCGCCGTCATTGCCGCTGCTCCCACCTATGAGCGTCGCCTGCAGAACCTGATCAACGAAGGCGCACGGCTGGTCAGCGTCGAGCAGGCACCGACCATCGGCGAGCTGTTCGATCGCATCAGCCTGGCCGACACGCTGAGCGGCATCGCCACGGCCGCCGCCTCGGTGGTGAGCGTGGCCGGCATCGTCGTGATCTATGCCGGCTTCCTGTTCGTCGAGCAGGTGCGCTTTCGCCGCAAGCTCGCCATCGTCCTGGGCTCGAGTGGAAACCCGGCACGCGTGCACGCCGTGCTCGACCAGATCGACCACGACATCCGCGTCTACATCCGCATCAAGACCACGCTTGCCGTAATTACGTCGGCATTGGCCTATAGCGTGATGGCCTCGGTCGGCGTCGACTTCGCCGCTTTCTGGGCGGTCATGGTGTTCTTCTTCTACTACATCCCCACCGTCGGCTCGATCCTCGCCATCGTGGCGCCGGCCATCCTGACGCTGGTGCAGTTCGACAGCCTGACGCCCTTCCTGGTCGTGCTGCTGGTGTTCGGCACCATCCAGGTCGTGACGGCGAACGTGGTCGAGCCCGCCATCATGGGCAGCACGCTCAACCTCTCGCCGCTGGTGGTGATCGTCTCGCTGATGGTGTGGGGCACGATATGGGGCGTGGTCGGCATGTTCCTGTGCGTGCCGATCACGGTGGTCGGCCTGATCGTGCTGGCCCAGTTCGAGACGACGCGGCCGATTGCCGTGCTGCTGTCCTCCGACGGCAGGATTCCCGAGGCGCGTCGATGAAGAAGCTCGTCATCCTTGCGATGCTCCTCGCCACCGCGGCGCAGGCGCAGGCCCAGACCCAATCCCAGACGCCACCGGCCGAACCCGCGGCGCAGGGCCAGCCGCCCGGGGCGCAGGTCATGTACGCCTGCCCCGGCGGCACCGATTTCTCCGCCGCTTTTTCCAAGGACGGCGACCTCGCGACGATCAGCGTGCCGGGCCAGCCAGAAGTCGAGCTGTCGCGGCAGCCTTCGGGCTCGGGCTTCGCCTTCGGCGATTCCTACTACGAGCTGCGCGGCCGGGGTCGCGAAGCCACCCTGACGGCCGGCGGCCGCTCGATGCGCTGCCATGCCATCGGACGGCCGGGCGAACCGCCGCGCACCTATCAGGGCGGCGGCCTCACCATCACGCTGTTCCCCGACGGCATCTTTCGCCTGCGCGACCGCAGCGGCGCCGACGAGACCGTCGATCTCGGCCAATGGGCCCAGGAGGTCGACGGCGGCGTGCGCATGGTGCTGCGCGGCGGCACGGTCGCCCGGCGCGTCTTCCGCGAGGACGATGGCGACAAGCTGGTCGCCGAGAACGGCAGCGTGCTCGAGCGCGCCGCCACCGCCGATCCGATCGACGATCGCTTGCGGCTCACCGGTCTGTACCGCGACACCCAGACCGGCGGCCTGTTCACCGAGTGCCTGACGGGCCGCACCTTCGAGGTGGCGCCGAGCGGCGCCGAGCCCGATATGGAACGCGCCTGGACCGAAGCGACGCCCTCCAAGGAAGCGCAGCTCCATGTCGAGATCGTCGGCCGCTTTGTCTCCGGCGAGCTACGCGCCGAGCGATTCCTCAGCCTCAAGCGCGACGGCGCCTGCGCGACGCTGGCGCCGCGCAGCTCGGCCTTGCGGGAAACCGAATGGCGGGTGACCGAGATCGACGGCGAGCGGCCGGCCTATGACGACTGGCGGCAGCGGCCGCGCTTGCGGCTCGACGACCACGGCAAGTTCAGCGGCTCGACCGGCTGCAATTCGATGTCCGGCAGCTACCAGCTCGATCCTGACGGGCTGCGCTTCGAGCCGGCGACGACGACCCTGATCGGCTGCCCACCGAACCTCGCCGCCGCCGAAAAGCGTTTCCTCGATGCGCTGTCCGCGGTCCGCCAGGCGCAGCTCGCCGGCACAACCCTCGACCTGCTGGATGCCAACGGCAAGCGCCGCCTCCGCCTCGAGGCGCGCGGACGGTAGGTTGGGAGCGCGGGCCGCCGGCCCGCTCATGAATCATACTCTCCTCATGCTCCTCTCCCCCGATAGGGGGAGAGGCTGGGT
>JAKFVH010000293.1 GCA_021732285.1 Reyranella sp.
CGCGTGCTGGCGCATCGCCGCCTGGTCGATCCGCGCGGCCTCGACCTCAGCGCCGATCGCGAGCTGCCGACCATCAAGGAAGTCGACGATCCCGTGCTGGCGCGCATCTGGTCACCGCCGATCCGCAGCCCGCAGCTCGACCGAGGCCTGGGCGATATCGGCCATGTCATCGAGGCCGAGGGGCGGCGCTGGGTGTTCGTCTACCGCGAACTCCTGGGTTACGGCCCCCAGCCCTGGCTGGTCGGGCAATACTTCCCGCTGGAGGACGCCACCAGCGACCTCGACCGGCTAACCAACGGCGCCATCGTTGGCGGCGCGACGCTTGCGGTCGCGGTCCTGCTGGCGCTGCTGATCGGGCTGTCGATGGCACGCTCGATCCGCACCATCACCTCGGCGGCCGAATCGATCGAGCGGCTGGAGTTCGACCAGCCGTTCCATCGCAGCTCGCGGCTGCGCGAGATCGACGATGCCGGCCACAGCCTCGACAAGGCGCGCGGCGCCTTGAAATGGTTCGGCGCCTACGTGCCGCACCGCCTGGTCTTCCGGTTGATGGAGCTCGGCGAGGACGCGGTGCGCTCGCGCCGCCGCAACGTCACGGTGATGTTCTCCGACATCGTCGAGTTCACGCCGCAGGCCGAGGACCTGCCCGAGCAGCAGACCGCCGACCTGTTGAACCATCATTTCGCCCTGCTCGGAGCCTGCATCGACCACGAGCACGGCGTGATCGACAAGTACATCGGCGACTCCGTCATGGCGGTGTGGGGCGGCCTGTCGCGCATGGAGGACCATGCCGACCATGCGGTGCGGGCGGCGCTGGCCATTGCCCGCGTCATCGCCGAGGACAATGCCGTGCGCCGCGCCGCCGGCGAGCCGCCGATCCGCGTGCGCGTCGGGCTGCATTCAGGCCCGGTGGTCGTCGGCAATATCGGCGCGCCCGGCCGGGTGAACTTCACCGTGGTCGGCGACACCGTGAACATCGCCCAGCGCTTCGAGCAGCTCGGCAAGGAGTTCATGAAGGACGGCGAGGAGATCGTCGTGCTGGCGAGCGGCAGCACCATGGGCGCGGTCCGGGACCGCGATGCGCTTGGCCTCGGTCCCCTCGTACCCGAGCATCGCCTGGTCAAGGGCCACGACGATCCGGTCGAGGTCTATCGTCTGGTGTGACGTGCTGGACGGAACGTATCGTCTACCGGTAGTGTGGGCCAACGTCACCGAGCACTAAACAAGGGCGAGCTATGAACAGGCGTCATCTGCTGGGCTTTTCGGCGTTGGCCCTGACGCTGGGGCCGACCGCCCTTTGGGCACAGGACTCCAAGAAGCCCTTCACGCCCGAGCAGCTCGACCAGATGCTGGCGCCGATCGCGCTCTATCCCGACGCCCTGCTGTCGCAGACCCTGATGGCGGCGACCTATCCCCTGGAAGTCGTCGAGGCGGCGCGCTGGACGCAGGCCAATCCCAACCTCAAGGGCGACGCCGCCGTGCAGGCGGTCAAGAACAAGGACTGGGACGTCAGCGTGAAGTCGCTGGTCGCCTTCCCGCAGACCTTGGCGATGATGAACAACAACCTCGATTGGACCCAGAAGCTCGGCGACGCGATGATCGGCCAGCAGAAGGACGTGGCCGATTCCATCCAGCGCCTGCGCGCCAAGGCCGCCGCGGCCGGCAACCTCAAGACGACGCCGCAGCAGAAGGTGACGACGCAGACGTCGGGCCAGTCAGGTGGTTCTGGCAGCGCCATCGTCATCGAGCCGGCCAATCCCGAACTCATCTACGTGCCGTACTACAATCCGACCTGGGTGTACGGGCCGTGGCCTTATCCCGCCTATCCGCCGGTCTACTATCCGCCGCCGCCCAACTACGGCGCGGCGTTGGCGACCGGCATGATGTTTGGGCTCGGCGTCGCGGCCGGGGCCGCGATGTTCGGCGGCTGGCACTGGGGCTGGAGCGGTGCGGGCTGGGGTGCGAGCTACACCACGGTCAACGTCAACCGCGCGACGACGATCAGCGCCAACAATTTTGACGCCAACCGCTACCGCGACGGCCAGTGGCAGCACGACCCGGCGCATCGCGACGGCGTGCCCTACCGCACCTCCGCCGAGCGCGAGCGCTACAACCAGGCGCGGCCGGGCGCCCAGCAGCGCGAGCAGTTCCGCGGCCAGCTCGAGGGCCGCGACGCCGCGGCCAATCGCGAAGGGGCGGCCGCCAACCGGGAGAATCGCCCGGCGACGCAGGAGCGTCCGGAAGCCCGCGGCAGCGAGAACCGGTCGAGTGCCTTCGATGGCGTCGACCGCGGCCAGCAGGTCAATCGCGACTACGATCGCGGCCGCTCGTCGTGGGGCGACCGTAGCTTCGACCGCGGCGGCGGCGGTGGTTTTCGAGGCGGAGGCCGGCGATGAGCGGCGTGATGTTGCGGCGCGGCCTGTTGGCTGTTGCCCTGTTCCTGGGTCTGGCCGCAGGCGCGGCTGCCCAGCAGCCCGCCGCGAAGCTGCCCGCTATCCAGCTGCAGGCCTTTCCCACCGCGGACGCGGCAGCCGAGGCGCTTGCCAAGGCGGTGCGCGGCAACGATCAGAAGGCGATCGCGGCGATGTGGGGCGCCAACTGGCGCGACTTCGTGCCGGGCACCAACAACGACGTGCAGCGCCGTCGCATGGCCTTCCTCAAGGCCTGGGACGAGAGCCACAAGCTCGTCATGTCGGGCGATGCCAAGGCGATGATCGAGGTCGGCAAGACCGGCTGGACGTTGCCGATCCCCGTCGTCAAGGACGGTGCGGAATGGCGCTTCGACGTCGCCGCCGGCCTGAAGGAGATGGTGTTCCGCCGCATAGGCCATGACGAGGCATCGGTCATCCAGACCCTGCTCGCCATCGTCGATGCGCAATCGGACTACGCGGCGATGGATCCGATGAAGACCGGCGCGCCGTCGTATGCCCGTCGCCTGTTGAGCTCGCCGGGCAAGAAGGACGGGCTCTACTGGGATGCCAAGCCGGGCGAGCCGCAGAGCCCGCTGGGACCGGCGGTCGCCAAGGCGCAGGCCGACGGCCAGTCGCCTGACGGCCATTACGGCTACTATTTCCGCCTGCTCTATTCGCAGGGCGCGGTGGCGCCGGGCCGGGCGCGCGACTACGTCGTGAACGGCCGCATGATCGGCGGCTTCGGCGTGATCGCCTGGCCGGTGCGCTACGGCGACACCGGCGTGATGACCTTCATCGTCAACCAGGACGGCGTCGTCTATCAGCAGGACCTCGGTCCGCAGACGGCCGAAAAGGCGGGCGTGATTGCATCCTTCAACCCGGACAAGGGCTGGGTGAAGGCGGACATGACGCCTCCGTGAGGGAGGCGAAGCAGCGGGAGCACATCATGATCAAAACGAAAATCCTCTCACTCCTCGTCGTGGCCGGATTCCTCGGCGGCTGCGAGAACATGACGACGGGCCAGAAGGGCGCGTTGACCGGTGCGGCGCTCGGCACCGGCATCGCGGCCGTGGCCGGCGGCAGCTTCGGCACGGTCGTCGGCGCCGGCCTGATCGGCGGCGCCGTAGGCTATCTCGGCGGCAGCGCCATCGGCGACAAGTAGGCAGGGGGACCCACCATGAAACTCTCGTTCGTTGCCGCCGGTCTCGGTGTGGCGCTGCTGGCGTCGGGGGCGGCAGTCGCTCAGCCGCTCAACTTCGACCAGGCCGCCTACATCACCTGCAAGGAAGCGCACGCGATGGTCCCCGAGGCGCGCAAGGCGCTGGCGGTGTATCTGGCCGAGCATGCCGCCCGCTATCGCGGTGTGATGGTCCCCGACGGCCCGATGGGCACCCACCTCGCCCATCTGGTGCGCGGCGGTTGCACGCTGGCGCCGGACGCCTACTTGTTCACCGTCATCGACCGCGCGATCCTCGCGGAGCAGAAGAACCTGCCCAAGCGGCAGTAGTCTTTGGGAGCGCGGGCCTCCGGCCCGCTCATAGTCTTCATCTTCCGGACCGCGCGCGTCCCCGCGCGCCTCATGAGCGCGCGAGACGCGCGCGGTCCGGAAGAATATGAGTCATGAGCGGACCGGAGGTCCGCGCTCCCTTACGTCAGCTTGATCATGACGTTCTTCGCATAGGCTGGCCGCGTGCCGAGCCGCTCGTACCAGGCGCGCACGTTTTTGAGCTCGGGCCGCGCGATGTCGAGCGCGTACCAGCGATAGACGAAGCAGCCGACCGGGATGTCGCCCATCGTGAAGTGCTGGCCGCCCACGTACTTGCGGCCCTCCAGCCAGCCGTCGAGCCGGCCGAACAGCCGCCCGGCATCCTCGGCCGCCTTCTTGATCGCCGCCATGTCGCGTTTCTCCGGCGGCGTGCGGATCAGGCCCCAGAAGCAGATGCGCATGGGCTCGGAGATCGTGCTGAGCTGCCAGTCCATCCAGCGGTCGGCGTCGCTGCGCTGGCCGGGATCGTTGGGCCACAAGGTGCCGGCGGCGTACTTGGCCGAGAGATAGCGCACCGCCGAGTTGCTCTCCCAGATCACGCGCCCGCCGTCGTCGATGGTCGGCACGACGCCATTGGGATTCATGTCGAGGTACCATTTCTGGTCGTTGCCGCCGAAGGCGCCGCCGACGTCGGTGCGGTCATATTTCAGGCCGCACTCGTCGGCGGCCCACAGCACCTTCATCACGTTGATCGAATTGGCCCGGCCCCAGATCTTCATCGCACGTCTCTCCTGGTAATCAGCATTGCCATTGGCCCTTGCCGCCCTCGACCCGCAGAAGCTGCTTGGTGTTGGGTTTGTCCTCGGGCAGGGGCGATTCGCCTTCGAATGTCACATGCGTCTCATCGGTCCACACAGGGATCGGCCGCAGGAACGAATTCGGGCCGGCGCCGCTGCAGTCCGGCATCGTCTCTACCTTGATGGACGTCGGCGGATTGCGGCTGAGGTCGATGATCTCGAGATCGACGCCCGACATCAGGTTCGACACCAGGGCGACAGCCTGGCGGCCGGACGGCGACAGCACGGGCGGCGCGGTGGCGACGAAGGTGCGGCCGTCGCGCTCCGACACGAGGTAGGCCACGCTCTCCTCGTAGAGCCCGACCAGCACGACATAGAGACGATGCTGGGGCCACCAATCGACCAGCCGGTGGATGCGCGTGTCGTCGGCCTCGCAGCCGGTCTTGTCGTCGCAGTCGGTGAGCTTGAGCGTGCGATTGTCGGCAAGCTTCAGCATGAGGATGCGGCCGTCGCGGGACGCCATGCCGGACCACTTGGCGAGTGCCGCGTTGTCGGGGCTATGGACCCGGGTGTTGCGGCTCGGCCCGCAGCACGGCTGGTTCTCGATCGTCGCCTTCGAGCCGTGCAGGAGGCCCGCTGACGGCAGCGTCCATTGCTGCGGCTGCGCCTGCGCCGTCGCTGCGAAAAGCCCGACGGCCGTGACCACGGACCACAGCGGCCGCATGGCCTAGTGCGCCGCCGCCCAGTTGTCGCCGACGCCGGTCTCGACCACCAGCGGCACCGAGAGCGTGGCCGCGCCCTCCATCACCTTGCGCGTGACGTCCTTGGTCTTGTCGATCTCCTTGTCGGGCACCTCGAACAGCAGCTCGTCGTGCACCTGCAGCAGCATGCGGCCCTTGAGCTTGGCCGCCTTCAGCGCGCCGGGGAGCTTGATCATCGCCTTCTTGATGATATCGGCGGCGCCGCCCTGCAGCGGCGCGTTGATCGCCGCGCGCTCGGCGAAGGCGCGCATGCCCTGGCTCTTGTCGTTGATGAAGCGCAGGTGGATCTTGCGGCCGAACGGCGTCTTCACGTAGCCGTGCTTGCGCGCATACTCCTTGGTCGTCTCCATGTAGTCGCGGATGCCGGGATAGCGCTGGAAGTACTTGGCGATGTACTCGCGCGCCTCCTGCTGGCCGATGCCGAGCTGGTTGGCGAGGCCGAAGGCCGAGATGCCGTAGATGATGCCGAAGTTGATGGCCTTGGCGCGCCGGCGCACCATCGGGTCCATGCCCTTCACGGGCACTCCGAACATCTCGCTCGCCGTGATGGCGTGGATGTCGTCGCCGCGGGCGAACGCCTCCTTGAGCGTGGCGAGGTCGGCCACGTGGGCGAGCAGCCTGAGCTCGATCTGCGAATAGTCGGCTGAGAGGAGCTTATGGCCCTGCTCGGCGATGAAGGCCTGGCGGATCTTGCGGCCTTCCTCGGTGCGTACCGGGATGTTCTGCAGGTTGGGATCGGTCGAGGCGAGCCGGCCGGTCGCCGCACCGGTCATCTGGTAGGAGGTGTGGATCCGGCCCGTCTTGGCGTCGAGCTCGCGCACCAGGGCATCGGTGTAGGTGCCCTTGAGCTTGGCGATCTGCCGGTGCTCCATGATCTTGACCGGCAGCGCGTGGCCCTGGGCCGCCAGGTCTTCCAGGATGCTGACGTCGGTCGCCCACGAACCGTTCTTGTTGCGCCGGCCGCCGGGCAGCTTCTGCTCGTCGAACAGGATTTCGCCCAGCTGCTTGGGCGAGCCGACATTGAACGGCCGGCCGGCGAGCTTGTGCAGCTCCTGCTCGAGCTCGAGCATGCGCTTCTCGAACTCGGACGAAAGCTTGCGCAGCTGCGGCGCGTCGACCTTGATGCCGGCCTGCTCCATGCCGAGCAGCACGGGGATCAGCGGCCGCTCGATGGTCTCGTAGACGCCCACCATGTGCTCGCGGGCCAGCCGCGGCTTGAACTGCGCCCACAGCTGCATGGTGACGTCGGCGTCTTCGGCCGCGTAGTCGCGCGCCTTGTCCATCGGCACCTTGTCGAAGCTCACCTGCTTGGCGCCGCTGCCGGCCACGTCGGAGAACTTGATGGTCTCCTGGTCGAGATAGAGCTTGGCGAGATCGTCCATGCCGTGATTGTGCTTGCCGGCGTCGAGCACGAAGGACAGCAGCATCGTGTCGTCGACCGGCGCCACCTCGACGCCGTGCTGGCGGAACACGCACATGTCGTACTTGATGTTCTGGCCGACTTTGAGGACCGACGGATCCTCGAGCAGCGGCTTCAGCTTGGCGATCGCCTTCTTGATTGGGATCTGCCCGGGCAGCAGGTCACCGGCATCCTTGGCCCCGCCGTCGCCGGTAAGGTCGAGCGCACCCTGCGCCTCGGCGCCGGGGTTGCGATGACCGAGCGGCACGTAGGCCGCACGCCGCTTGGTCGAGTTGACGTTGCCCCACGGGCCTTCGAGCAGGGCGAGCGACACGCCGACCAGGCCGCCGTTGTGGGCGTCGAGCGCATCGGTTTCGCAGTCGAAGGCGACCGTGCCGGCACGTGTCGCCTCGGCGATCCAGTCGTCGAGCGCCTTCTCGTCGGTGATCAGCTCGTAGTCGGCGGCGGTGAAGGGCTGGTTCGATTTGGCGCGCGCTGCTGGCGCAGGCTTGGTCTCCGGCGCGGGCGGGGCGGGTTTTGCAATCGGTGC
>JAKFVH010000172.1 GCA_021732285.1 Reyranella sp.
CAAAAGAAAATGGGGATGGTCGGCACTACACGCCGATTCGCGCCCCAGCCGCCCGCCAACCCCTTGATCTCCTTAACCCTGGCCAGTCAAAAAAACAGAAACCGACCCTCTAACTGCTCAAGTTGGGTTAGTTTATCTCGCGGTCAGCATCGCCAATCAGTGCGACTATTGCATCGCCTCGCACGGCGCCATGGCGCGCGCCAAGGGCATGACCGAGGAGATGCACGAGGAGTTCATGGCCGTCGTCCTGGCGGCGCAGAAGGGCAACAAGATCGCCATGGCCTATCGCGTGCCGGTCGATGCCGCGTTCGAGGAGAAGTGATGAGCGACCTCAAGGCCCCGACCTGGGATGCAAACCTCTACCTGAAGTTCGTCGACGCCCGCCTGCGGCCCGCGCTCGACCTGATGGGCCGCCTCGATCCGACCAACGCCGCGCGGCCGGGCCATGCGATCTACGATCTCGGCTGCGGCGCCGGCAACATCACGCGCATCCTGGCCGAGCGCTTTCCCGGGCCGCCGGTCATCGGCGTCGATTCCTCCGACGAGATGCTGGCCAAGGCGCGCAGCCAGACCGCCGACAAGCATGTGAGCTTCACCAAGGGCGATCTCGCGCAGTTCAAGCCCGACGTGCCGCCGGGCATCCTCTACAGCAACGCCGCCTACCAGTGGGTCGAGAACCACATCGACTATTTTCCCGGCCTGCTGAAGCTCCTGCCGTCGGGCGGCCAGCTCGCCATCCAGATGCCGCGCAACCATGAAGCGCCCTCGCACGCGCTGATGAAGACGGCCGCCGAAAGGGGTCCGTGGCGCGACAAGCTCGCCAAGGTGGGCGGCATCCGTACCGTGTGGGAGCCGGCGCGCTACTACGATGTGCTGAAGCCGCTTTGCGCCGATCTCGAAGTCTGGGAATCGATCTACCAGCAGCCGCTGACCGGCAAGGATCCGGTGGCGCAGTACACCGCGGGCACCGGTCTCAGGCCGTATGTGGAGGCGCTCAGCAAGGACGAGGGGGCCGCGTTTTACGAGGCCTACGCCAAGCTCGTGGCCGAGGCCTATCCCACGCGCGCCGACGGCATCACGCTGTTTCCCTTCCGCCGCCTGTTCATCGTGGCGCGACGCGCATGATGCTGCGCCGCCTGCTTCTCGTCGCACTGACGCTGCTGGGCTTCGGCCCAGCGTGTCGCGCCGAGCCTCAGGCGATGGTGGCAGCGGCCAATCCCATGGCCGTCGAGGCCGGACTGGAAGTGCTGCGCCGCGGCGGCTCCGCGGTCGATGCCGCCATTGCCGTCCAGATGGTGCTAGGCGTCGTCGAGCCGCAGGCGTCGGGCATCGGCGGCGGCGGCTTCCTGCTGCACTACGACGGCGCTACGGGCGCGATCGCGGTCTATGACGGCCGCGAGACGGCGCCCGCCGGCGCGTCGCCCAAAATGTTCCTCAGCGCCGAGGGCAAGCCGATCGGCATGCTGGCCGCCGTCGTCTCCGGCATCTCGGTCGGCGTGCCCGGCGCCGTCGCCATGCTGGAGCTGGTGCACAAGGAGCACGGCAAGCTTCAGTGGGCCATGCTGTTCCAGCCGGCGATCGACAAGGCACGCGAGGGTTTCGCCACGCCGCCGCGACTTGCCAGCTGGCTGCAGCGCATGCCGACCAACGATCCCGACATCCGCGCGGTCTATTTCAATGCCGATGGCGCGTCCAAGAAGCAGGGCGAGCGGATCGTGAATGCCGCCTTGGCCGAGACCATGCGCCTGATCGCCGAGCAGGGCTCGCGCGCGCTCTACGAAGGCGACATCGCCCGCGAGATGGTCGAGCGGGTGCACAAGCACGTGCGGCCGGGCACGCTGTCGCTGGCCGATCTCGCCAACTACAAGCCCATCAAGCGCGAGCCGGTATGCGGTCCCTATCGCGTGTGGATCGTCTGCGGCATGCCGCCGCCATCGTCCGGCGGTATCGCCATCCTGCAGGTGCTGGGCCTGCTCGAACCGTTCGAGCTGTGGCGCGACAAGCCCGACGACCTGCGCTCGCTCCATCTCATCGCCGAAGCGAGCCGGCTCGCCTTTGCCGACCGCAATCGCTATGTCGGCGATCCGGCGTTCGTGGCTGTGCCCGTGGCTGGGCTGCTGTCGCCCGCCTACCTCGCCGAGCGCCGCAAGCTCATCTCGCCCGACCGCAGCATGGGCGTCATCGGTCCCGGCGTGCCGCCGGGCTACGTCGAGCGCGGCACCAGCCACATCACCATCGTCGATCGCTGGGGCAATGCGGTCGCCTTCACCACCACCATCGAGGCGCCGTTCGGCGCGCACATCATGGTGCGGGGCTTCTTGCTGAACAACGAGCTCACCGATTTCTCGGCCGTGCCGGAGATCGACGGCAAGCCGGTCGCCAACCGGGTCGAGCCGGGCAAGCGGCCGCGCTCGTCGATGTCGCCCACCTTCATCCTCGACCGCGACCGCAAGCTTTTTGCCGCCCTGGGCTCGGCGGGAGGGGCGCGCATCATCGGCGATACCCTGCAGACCGTGATCGGGCTTTTAGACTGGAACATGTCCATGCAGGAGGCCATCGCCCAGCCCCGCATCATCAATATGAACGGGCCCACCGAGCTCGAGGCCGGGACGCCGATTGCGGCCCAGGCCGACGCCTTGCGCGCGCTGGGCGATGAAGTACAAGTCCGCCGGCATGACGGCGGCTTGTCCGGCGTGCGCCGGGCTGGCAACGGCTGGCAAGGAGGCGCCGATCCGCGGCGCGATGGCGTCGCCGCCGGAGAGTAGAACGGAGAATAGGTCTTTGGCTCAGAAGAAATTGCCCAGCGTGATCCTGCGGTCCGGGGAGGACCGCCGCGTGCGTTCAGGACACCCATGGGTATTCTCCAACGAGATCCTGATGGACGCCGACGCCAAGGCGATTCCGCCGGGTTCGCTCGCCACCCTGCGCGCGCCGGGCGGCGAGGCGCTGGGGCTGGTGACCTTCAACCCGCATTCGCTGATCGCGGCCCGCGTGCTGTCGACCAACCCCGAGGCCGTGGTCGATCCGCTGTTCCTGGGACGGCGGCTTGCCCAGGCGACGGCCTTGCGCGACCGGCTGGTCGGCGTTCCCTACTACCGGCTGATCCATGCCGAGGCCGACGGCCTGCCCGGCGTGATCATCGACCGGTTCGGCGATGCGCTGGTCGTGCAGGTGAACACCGCCGGCATGGAACTGCTGACCCCGGTGCTGCTCGAGGCGCTGGAGGCCGAGCTGTTGCCCAGGACGATCGTGCTGAAAAACGATTCGCCGGTGCGCGAGCTCGAAGGGCTGGAGCGCGGCACGACGGTGGTCAAGGGCGATGCCGAGCAGCCGATCGAGCTGGTCGAGAACGATTCGAAGTTCGTGGCCGACCTGTCGGGCGGCCAGAAGACCGGCTGGTTCTATGACCAGCGCGACAATCGCCGCTTCATGGCGGGGTTCGCGAAAGACGCCAACGTGCTCGACGTCTACAGCTACTCGGGCGGCTTCGGCGTGCTGGCGGCGACGCGCGGCGCGAAGTCGGTCGTCTGCATCGACCGCTCGCAGCCCGCGCTCGATGCAGCCAAGGCGGCAGCAGCTCTCAACGGCGTCGACAAGGTCGTATCGTTCGAGAAGAGCGAAGTTTTCGATGCGCTGGAGAAGAAGAGCGGCAAGAGCTTCGACGTGGTGATCTGCGATCCGCCGGCCTTCGTGAAAAGCCGCAAGGACCTCAAGACCGGCACGCAGGGCTATCGCAAGCTGGTGCGGCTCGCGGCACCTCTGGTGACCAAGGGCGGCTTCTTCTTCGTCGCCTCCTGCTCGCACCTGGTCGATCCGCCGTTGTTCGCCGAGCAGGTCCGCCGCGGCCTGCGCGACGCCGGTCGCACCGGCCGCATCCTGCGCAGCTCTGGCGCGGCGCTCGATCATCCGGTGCATCCCGGCCTGCCCGAGACGGCGTATCTCAAGGCGATGACCCTGCAGCTCGATTAACATGTCGCTGATGTCTGACACGCGACCCCTGTCATCCCGAGCGCAGCGAGGGACCTTTCCGGTTGCCTCAAAGGTCCTTCGCTTCGCTCGGGATGACAGCGAGGCGTAATGCTCCGCCCCGGTTCCCGAAACCTCATCACCGACGTCGACGGCATCCTGGTCGGCAACGAGGAGGATCAGCGCCTGCGCTCGGGCGTCAGTGTCGTGCTGTGCGAGCGGCCGTCGGTGGCCTCGGTCGACGTTCGCGGCGGCGCGCCCGGCACGCGCGATACCGACCTGCTCGATCCCAGCTGCCGCGTCGATGCGATCGACGCGATCTGTCTGTCGGGCGGTTCGGCCTTCGGCCTGTCGTCGGCCGACGGCGTCATGCGCTGGCTGCGCGAGCACGGCCGCGGCATCGCCATCGCCGACGTCGTCGTCCCCATCGTGCCCACCGCCATCCTGTTCGACCTGCTGAACGGCGGCGACAAGCAGTGGGATTGGCCGCCCTATCGCGAGATGGCCTATGCCGCGACGGGCAAGGCCAACCGCGATTTTGCGTTGGGCAATATCGGCGCGGGTCTCGGCGCCAAGGCCGGCAACCTCAAGGGCGGGCTGGGCAGCGCTTCGGCGGTCGATCCGACGACGGGGCTTCAGGTCGGCGCGCTGGTGGCCGTGAACGCGCGCGGCTACACGACGATGGGCGACATGCCCCAGTTCTGGGCCTGGGCGCTGGAGCAGAACAAGGAGTTCGGCGGCCTGCCGCCGCCACCGCATGGGCTGTCGCTGGCCGTGAGCCACGACCGCGCCGGCCTCAGCCACGATCCGGCCGACGCCGCGCGCAGCGACCCGCGCGCCAACACCACCATCGCCGTCGTCGCCACCAACGCCCGCCTCGACAAGGCCTCGGCCAATCGCCTGGCGGTGATGGCGCAGGACGGGCTCGCGCGCTCGATCCGACCGGTGCACACGCCGCAGGACGGCGACACGGTCTTCGTCGTGGCGACCGGCAGTCACGACCTGTTTGTCGATCATCTGACCTTGGCCGAACTCGGCACGCTGGCTGCGGATTGCCTGGCCCGCGCCGTGGCGCGCGGCGTCTACCACGCCGCCACGCTGGGCGCTGCACGCGGCTGGCGGGACGTGTTCGGCCACTGATAGACTTGGTTGCTTCAGAGGAGGGACTTTCCGTGGATTCACTTTCCCGCCGTCATCTGTTCGGCGCCACTGGTACGCTGATGGGCGCGCTGGCGACCTTGTCGGTGCTTGGGCCCGACGCCTTGGCGCAGGGGCCGGCCAAGGACCGGCTGGTGATCGGCATGTCGCTCGAGCCACCGGTGCTCGATCCGACCAAGAACGCCGCCGCCGCCATCCGCGAGGTGACGACGCCCAGCATCTTCGAGGCGCTGGGCCGCATCGACCGCACTGGCGCGATCAACCCCGGCCTGGCCGAGAGCTGGAGCATCTCCGAGGACGGCAAGGAATACGTCTTCAAGATCCGCAAGGGCGTGAAGTTCCATGACGGCGAGGCGCTCGACGCCTCGGTGGTGAAGTTCACGCTCGACCGGCTGTTCGCGCCCGATTCCACCAACCCGGCCAAGTCGCTCTATACCGACATCGAGAAGGTCGAGGTGGTCGATCCGTCGACGGTGAAGGTGACGTTGAAGTCGCCCAACTCCTTCCTGCTCTACAGCCTGTCGCTGGGCGACGCGGGCATCATGCATCCCAAGTCGGCGCCGACCAACGACAAGAACCCGATCGGCACCGGGCCGTTCATGTTCAAGGAGCGCAAGGAAGGCGATTCGATCACCCTGGTGAAGTCGCCGACCTATCGCGACCCGGGTGCGATCAAGCTCAACACGGTGATCTTCAAGATCGTGAAGGATCCGTCGGCGCAGGTGAGCGCGCTGCTCGCCGGCGACGTCGACGCCTTCCCGGGCTTCCAGGCGCCCGAGCTGGTCGAGCGCCTGAAGAAGGATCCGCGCTTCGTCGTCATCGTCGGCACGACCGAGGGCGAGGTGATCCTGGCGACCAACAACGGCAAGAAGCCGTTCGACAATCCCAAGGTGCGCCAGGCGATGGCCCATGCCATCAACCGCGAGGAGCTGATCTCGGCCGAATCGGGCTTCGGCGTGCCGATCGGCAGCCACTTCGCGCCGCACAACAAGGCCTATGTCGATCTCACCAAGACCTATCCCTTCGACCTCGCCAAGGCCAAGGCATTGCTCGCCGAGGCGGGCTATCCCAACGGCTTCGAGGCCAGCCTGAAGCTGCCGCCGGTCGGCTACGCCCAGCGCGCCGGCGAGGTTTTAGCCAACCAGCTCGGCAAGATCGGCATCAAGCTCACGATCACCCAGCTGCAATGGCCGCAGTGGCTCTCCGAGGCGTTCAAGGAGCGCAACTACGACCTCACCATCGTCGCCCACACCGAGGCCAACGACCTCGATCGCTATGCGCGCGACGGCTACTACTGGGGCTACAACTCGCCCGAGTTCAAGGCCAAGTGGCGCGAGGTCGTGGCCGCCACCGACTTCGCCAAGCGCGACCAGCTGCTGAAGGAAGCGCAGCAGATCATCGCCCGCGATGCGGTGAACGGGTACCTGTTCCAGCTCGCCAAGATCGGCGTGTGGAAGAAGGACCTGGTCGGCCTGTGGGAGAACGCGCCGACGCCGCAGCTCGATCTGACGGGCGTGTACTGGAAGTGACGGGCGAAGCCCGTCACCCCGAGCGAAGCGCAGCGTAGTCGAGGGGTCTTGCCGGTGTCAGACAAGGTCTCTCCGCTTCGCCTCGCTGCGCGAGGCTCCGGTCGAGACGACGGACATGCTTGAATTCCTCTCCCGCCGCCTCGCCGCTGCGCTGGTGACCCTGGTCCTCGCCACGATCGTCGTCTTCGCCGTGGTCGAAGTCCTGCCCGGCGATCCGGCGTTGGTCATGCTGGGCACCGACGCGCGGCCCGACACGCTGGCCGCGATCCGCGCCAAGTACGGCTTCGACCAGCCACTGACCACGCGCTACCTGCAATGGATCGGCGGGTTGCTGACCCTCAACCTCGGTAACAGCCACGCCTACGGCACCTCTGTTTCAAAGCTCATCGGCGACCGGCTGGTCGTCACCCTGCCGCTCGGCGCCATGGCGCTCTCGTGGGCGACGCTGGTCGCCATTCCGCTCGGCGTGTTCGCCGCCTGGAAGCACCGCCGGCCGGGCGACTGGGGCGTCATGGGTTTCACCCAGATCGGTATCTCGGTGCCGAATTTCTGGTTCGGCATCGTGCTGGTGCTGGCCTTCGCCGTGACCTGGCAATGGTTCCCCGCCGGCGGCTTCCCGGGCTGGCAGGAACCCCTGAAATCGGTGCATGCGCTGATCCTGCCGGCTTTGTCCCTGTCCCTGGGAG
>JAKFVH010000217.1 GCA_021732285.1 Reyranella sp.
GCCGTGAGCTTGGCAATGAAGCCTGTCGGTAAGCCGGATGCGGGAGATCCGCACGTCCGGTTTGATGAGCGGGGACGGGAGACGGAGCGACTTCAGCGTCGACACCGCGCCCGTCCTCGACTCTACCGCGCCTCATGAGCATGAGCGCGCGGGACGCGCGCGGTCCGGAAGAATTTTCTCCCCGTCGCGGCCGGCGGAGACAGAACTGCTGCGCCACGGCCGCTATTCGACCGCCCGTTTCATTGCCCGCGTGATCGGCCTGCACCTACAGTCAATGCATGTTGAGCCTTGCCAACCAGTTCGTTGTCCGCGCCACGCGCCTGTTCCTCGCCGCTGCCGGCGAGCCTGCGCTGTGGACCGTTTCCGCTCATGGACGCGTCGTGGGCTCGCTGGTCTGTCAAAACGGCGCCTGGCGGCTCTCCTGGTTCAACGGGGCCGATCGCCGGCTTACCAGCTATGCCGGGCCGGTCGGCGGCGACGTCGAGGGCCTGGCGGAGAGCCTGAGCGCGCGGCTGGGCGCCCCGGTGCGCCTGGAATCGCAGCCGGTCTAAAACCCCACAGTTGAGATTTCCCAAACAAGGACCGACAGTGCCGTTGGCGCCGTTGTGGCGTCGCGGCTGTCCTCACGGGTGACTGATCCATGGATGCGATCGACCGCAAGATCGTGGCCCTCCTGCAGGAGGATGCCAGCCTCTCATTGGCGCAGATCGCGCATCGCGTCGGCCTGTCGCAAAGCCCATGCTGGAAGCGCATCCAGCGCCTGGAGAAGGCCGGCATCATCCTGCGCCGGGTGGCGCTGATCTCGCCGGAATCGATCGGCATGGGGCTGACGGTGTTCGTCTCGATCGAAACCGGCGATCATTCCTCGGCCTGGATCGCCAAGTTCGCCCAGCTCGTGACGGCCATGCCCGAAGTCATGGA
Organism: Reyranella sp.; assembly: GCA_021732285.1. Taxonomy (GTDB): domain Bacteria; phylum Pseudomonadota; class Alphaproteobacteria; order Reyranellales; family Reyranellaceae; genus Reyranella. Next base: position 922 of record JAKFVH010000217.1, read on the forward strand.
ATTCCACCGCATGGCCGGCGACATCGACTACATGCTGCGCGTGGCCGTGCCCGACATGCAGGCCTACGACGCCTTCTACAAGAAGCTGATAGACACCATGCCGCTCAAGAACGTGACCTCGCGCTTCTCGATGGAGCGCATCAAGTCGACGACGGCCTATCCCATCGCCGCCGACGTGAAAGCGGTGAAGAAGCGCTAACACCGTCATCCCGACCGGAGACGAGCGCAGCGAGGCGTAGCGGAGGGACCTGTTCTGTCGTCGCGTCGACAAGACGAGGTCCCTCGACTACGCCGCCCTTCGGGCGGCTACGCTCGGGATGACTCGGCCAGGTGGTGCGCGCCAAGTTGCGCCCGCAGGCCTTCCGGTTGTGCTTCTTCCTTGGGCTTCTGGCGCTCGGCGCCTATCTCGCACTGCGTGGTCTCGGCTGAGCGGTCGATGGACGGTCGGCGGGTCCGGCGGTACGGTCGCGGAACCGCCTTTCCATCCGGAGCGTTTCAATGACCGTGCACGCCCTCAAGAAGTCGACTGTCGCCAACCTTCGCGCGAATGTCTCCCCCGAGGAGTGGCAGGCACGTGTCGACCTCGCCGCGGCCTACCGGCTGATCGACCTCTATGGGATGTCGGACCTGATCGCCAACCACATCTCGATGCGCGTCCCGGGCGAGCCCGACGCCTTCCTGATCAACGCCTACGGCCTGCTCTACGAAGAGATCACCGCCTCGAGCCTGATCAAGATCGACCACGAGGGCAACGTTCTCGCCCAGCCCGACTTCGGCGAGCTCAAGTATGGCGTCAACCGCGCCGGCTTCGTGATCCATAGCGCCATCCACATGGCCAAGCCCGAGGTGAACTGCATCATCCATACCCACACCTGGGCGGGCATGGCGGTCTCGACCATGGAATGCGGCCTGCTGCCCAACACCCAGACCTCGATGCGCTTCGCCAAGATCAGCTATCACGACTTCGACGGCGTGGTGATCGATACGGCCGCGCGCGCGGCGCTGGCCAAGGATCTCGGCGACAACAACGCCCTGATCCTGCGCAATCACGGCCTGCTGACGACGGGCGCCACCATCCCCGAGGCGTTCAACGCCATGCATCGGCTGGAGCTCAGCTGCAAGACGCAGATCGCGGCCATGTCGTGCAACACCCCGCTCATCAAGGTGCCGGACGACGTCGTCCACGAGACCTACATGAATTTCCAGCCGCATGTCCGCCGCCCGTTCGGCGTGATGGACTGGCCGGCGCTGCTGCGGAAGCTCGACCGGATCGATCCGGGCTTCCGCGACTGATTGGAAAAGACGCCGAGCTCGCTGCGCGCCTTCGCCGCCCTCGCCGCGGGCTACTGGACGGCGCCCGGCTACAGGTCGATCGCCTGGACGCTGACCGCGGGCATGGTGCTGTTCGGCACCATCAATGTCGGCATCGCGCTGTGGCTCAACATCTGGAATCGCGACTTCTTCAATGCCCTGGAGAAGCGCGACACCTCGATGCTGGCCGAGCAGCTCTACATCCTGGCGGCGATCGTGGTGTCGGCGGGCGTGGCCGTCGCCATCCATCTGCACATCCGCCGCCGTCTGCAGATCAACTGGCGCACCTGGCTGACCCAGGTCACGACGCGGCGCTGGCTGCATGCCGGCCGGCAGTACCAGCTCGGCCTGCTGGCCGACGAATTGGACAATCCCGACGGCCGCATCGCCGAGGACATCCGTGTCTCGACCGAGCTTGCCGTCGAATTCGCCCAGACGATCCTGCAGTGCATCCTGCAGCTCATCACCTTCCTCAGCGTGCTGTGGGTCCTGTCGGGTGAGCTGCCGATCAGGATCGGCACGTTCGAATTCTCGCTGCCGGGCTACATGGTGTGGGCGGCCGTGCTCTACGCCCTGTTCGGCTCGATCCTCACCTATGCGCTGGGCAGCGGCCTGATCGAGGCCGGCAACGTGCGCCAGGGCCGCGAAGCCGATGTCCGCTCGGTGCTGATTCGCGCCCGCGAGAACGCCGAGGGCATCGCCCTGATGCGCGGCGAGGCCGACGAGCGGGTGCGCCTGCAGGGCGCCATGGGCGACCTGCGCAAGGCCTGGCACGCCCAGACGCGCGGACAGGGCAGCCTTTCCCTGCTGACCAGCTCGCTCGCCTATCTCGCGCCCGTGGTGCCGCTGGTCGTGGCACTGCCGCGCTATCTCGGCGGCGAGTTGCAGCTCGGCGGGCTGATGCAGACCGCCCAGGCCTTCTCCAACGTGCAGTGGGCACTGTCGTGGCTGATCGACAACTTCCCGCGCTTTGCCGACTGGCGCGCCTCGGTCGATCGCGTCGTGCAGCTCCATGTGGCGCTGCACGATCTCGAGGACACGATCGAGACGCCTGAAGGCCAGCATATCGAGGTGATGCCGGGCAATGCCGACCGCCTGGTGCTGCGCGAGGTCGGCCTGTCGCGGCCCGACGGCGAGCAGCTGGTGGCCGAGGCCGAGGTCGAGATCCAGCCCGGCGAGCGCGTGCTGATCCGCGGCCAGTCAGGCAGCGGCAAGAGCACCATCATGCGCGCCATCGCCGGCGTCTGGCCGTGGGGCAGGGGCTCGGTCGAGCTGCCCAAGGGCCGCATCGCCTTCATGCCGCAGAAGCCCTATTTCCCGCTCGGCACCTTGCGCCAGGCGATGCTCTATCCGCAAAAGCCCGACGACGCCGACGACGATGAGCTGCGCGAAGCCCTGCACAAGGTCGGGCTCGATCATCTGCGCGGCCGCCTCGACGACGAGGAGCGTTGGGACCAGATCCTGTCGGGCGGCGAGCAGCAGCGCGTGGCCTTCGCGCGCGTGCTGCTCCAGCGGCCGGAGTGGGTGTTCATGGACGAGGCGACGTCGGCGCTCGACGAGGCGGGCCAGGCCAACGTCATGAGGCTTCTGGCCGAGGACCTGCCCGAGACGGCGGTGGTCAGCATCGGCCATCGCCCGGGTCTAGAGGCCTTCCACACCCGCGAGCTGGTGCTGGAGCCGGGCGAAGACGGCGCGAACCTGCGCGCCCGCGCCGGCCCGCGTGGCCTGCGCGACATCTACCGCCGCATGTCGGCCGCCAGCCGCGCCGAGCCCGCCGGACCGGGCTTCTGGTCGTACTTCCGCCGGACCCTCGCCGGACGCTAAGAAGGGTCATGCAGTGCGAGACCGACAAGGCGACGATCGACTATGAGGAGCACGGCGAGGGCCGGCCGATCCTCTTCCTCCATGGCTGGACCATGGCGCGCGAGGTCGAAGCCTCGGTCTACGAGAAGATTTTTGCGACGCGCCCCGGCTGGCGGCGGATCTATCCCGATTTGCCGGGCATGGGCCGGTCGGTGGCGAAGCCTGGGCTGGCGAGCCAGGACGACGTGCTGGAGACCCTGCTGACCTTCATCGATCGCGTGCTGCCCGCGGGCCGGTTCGTGCTCGCCGGCACCTCGCTCGGCGCCTATCTGGCGCGCGCCATCGCCGCGCGCCGCCGGTCGCGGATCGCGGGGCTGCTGCTGCGCGTGCCCGCCATCTTCGCCGAGGACGCACGCCGGACCCTGCCGCCGTTCCAGCCGCTCGTGCAGGACGACGCGCTGATGGCCACGCTCGACGCCGAGGCGCGCGCGACATTCACCAACGTCCTGGTCCAGACCCCGGCCTATCTCGAAACGGCGCGGCAGAGATGGCAGGCGCTGATCCAGCCGGCCATCCAGGCTACCCGGCCGATCGCCATGGAGATCCGCGGCGATCCGGAGCGTTACGCCTTCTCCTTCGATCTCCTCGAAGCGGAGAAGGCCTTCGAGGAGCCGACGCTGATCGTCGCCGCACGGCAGGACATCACCGTCGGCTATCGCGACGCCTGGACCATCCTGGACAGCTATCCGCGCGCCACCTTTGCCGTGGTTGATCGTGCCGATCACGGCTGGCCGGTCGAGAAGCCCGATCTGCTCGCCGCCCTGATCGACGACTGGCTGGCGCGCATCGCCGAACGGGACACCTGACATGGAGCTGCGACAGGCAACGGCGGCGGACGCCGCCGCGATCCGCGAACTGACGCGCTCGGCCTATGCCAAGTGGGTGCCGCTGATCGGCCGCGAGCCAAAGCCGATGACGGCGAACTACGACGAGGCCGTCGCCAGGCATCGCTTCGATCTTCTGTACATCGACGCCACGCTCGCCGCCCTGATCGAGACGATCCGCGAGGCCGATCATCTGCTGGTCGAGAACGTCGCGGTGTCGCCGGACTTCCAGGGCCGCGGGCTTGGGCGCAAGCTGATGGCGCACGCCGAGGTGCTGGCGCGCGAGCAGGGTTTTGGCACGATCCGGCTCTACACCAACCAGCGTTTCGTCGAGAACATCGCGCTCTACCGTCGGCTCGGCTACCAGGTCGACCGCGAGGAAGTGGTCCCGGTCGGCGTCGTGACCCACATGAGCAAGAAGATTTAGGGCCGGGCGCGGCGATCGGTGCGGACGACGACGGCGACCAGCAGGGCGGTCGACCAGCCGAACATCATCATGCCGGCGGCCGATTCGAAGGCGCCGATCATGCGGTGCTGCGGCGGCAGGGAGAGCTCGGCAGCGCCCAGGGTGGTGAAGCTCGCCAGCGAGAAGTACATCGCGGTGCCGAAGCTCTTGAACGCGGCCCAATCGTAGAAATAGAGCGCCGCCCACAGCGTCACCTGCAGCACATGGCCCAACAGCAGGATCATGACGGCGCTGACGCTGTGGGTCAGCATGTAGAACGTCGGATAGCGCGATTCCGGCGGCGACGGCAGGACATCCATCATGTGGCTAAGCGCCAGCTGCGCCACGACCTGCACGACGCCGGTGGCGCCGACCATCAGGATGCCCCGGATGACGTGGGCCATCGGCGCGTCGAGTTCCAGAGGCGTCATCGTATCGCGTAGGTGAAGGAGCCGCCGGTCTGGCGTCCGCCGCCGGTCGACGAGGGCACCGTTGCCGCCTCGTACACGAACAGGATGAAATCGCTGAAAGCCTTGCGGCCGTCGAACGCTTCCTGCCGCTCGGCGCGCGGGCAGTCGCCCTCGGCGTTGCCGCAGACATAGAACGACGTCGATCCATGCGAGCCGATGCTCACCATGTCGCCTGTCTTCTGCGTCCGGATGAAATGGTACTTCAGGTTCGGATTGATGTGCGGCCGCAGCTGCTTGGCGTTGAGATCGTCGATGCAGATGATGCAGCTCGGTCCCTGGGTGAAGGTCGGGTCGACGTGAACGACGCGCGACTGCGATTCCCGCGTGTTGTTGTTCGGACAGCCGTCGACCCTGAAGGCGACGTTGCCGCTGTTCGGCGCGACGTTGAACGCCTGCAAGGGGTACTCGCACAGGAACAGCTTCTCGGCCTCTTCCAGGCTGAGGATGCGGGCTCCGTGGTGCGGTATTGTCCCCGTCACGTACTGGTAGAGCGCCCGCAGGCGACGGAGTTGCGGCGCCGAGTTGAGCGGCACCATCGTCCAGCTCTGGCTCCAGCTGTCCGTCATCTGGACACCCAGGGTGGGCGTGGGCGAGGTGACCTGGGTGGAGAACTGCGAGCCCGCGAACCGTCCCGTTCCGTCGCGCGCTATCGTCATGGTCGGCAGGCCGATCGGGATGCTGACCGAGGGGGTGACGGCGTTGAGAGTGTTTGCCGTGCCGATTGAGATCGTTGCCTGCGAGGGCACGAACTCCGGGTCCGTCAGCGCCTGGGCCAGGTTGAAGAAGATCTGCCGCTTGGTCAGCGAATTGAGCGAAGAGGCAAGGTCGGCGGTGTTGTAATTCAGCTGGGTGCTGGCACAGCCACAGACCACAAGACAGGCGGCGATAGAGATCAAGCGCAGGAGCATCCAGGCACAATACGGCAAAGCCGAAGCGACCGCTTGACTGGCTGTCCACAGACCGTTGACTGGTTGTCCCAAAAGGACGGGTTCAGGCGCGGGACTTGCCTAAAAGGTGGTCGGAGATGATGCGCTGCTGGATCTCCGAGGTGCCCTCGAAGATCTTGGTGAGCCGGGCATCGCGCCAGTAGCGCTCGACGGCGTGCAGGGTGGTGTAGCCCGCCCCGCCGAACACTTGTAGCGCCTCGGAAGTGACGCGCTCGGCCATCTCGGAGGCGAAGAGCTTCACCATGGCCGCCTCCTTGTCGCAGCGGCGCTTCTGGTCGATCTCGTCGCATACGAAATACATGAGCTGGCGCGCCGCCTCGATCTCGGTCGCCATGCGGGCCAG
>JAKFVH010000219.1 GCA_021732285.1 Reyranella sp.
AGACGCGCAAGCAGTTCCGCTACACCTTCCGCTCCTATGTCGGCGTGATCGTGGCCTCGGCCGGCAGCGCCTTCGGCATGGAGCTGGTCGGCGGCGCGGCACCGCAGCTGCGCATCGACACCGACGCCCTGCCGCTGGTGATGCTGCCGACCTTCATGCTGCTGGGGACCATGCTCGGCGCGCTCGGCGTGCTCTTCAACAAGACCCTGATCATGGCGCTCGACTGGCGCGCCAAGGCGTTCGCGCGCGTGCCGTTCCTCTATGCCGTCATCGTCGGCGCCGGCGTAGGCGTGCTGGCGTTCGTGCTGCCGATGGCGGTAAGCGGCGGCGAGGCCCTGATCTCCAGCCTGCCGTTGGCCGACCTGTCGCTGCAGACATTGCTGTTGATCGCCGTCGTGCGCTTCGTCGGCACCATGGCGAGCTATCCGGTCGGCGCGCCCGCCGGCATCTTCGCGCCCCTGCTGGCGCTCGCCACCACCGTCGGCCTGGCCTTCGGCCTGCTGATCGAGTCGGCGCTGGTCCATTCGCCGCTCGCCGTGCCCCCGCTCACCGGGGCGGCCTTCGCCGTGGCGGCGATGGGCGGGCTGTTCTCCTCGACCGTCCGCGCGCCGCTGGTCGGCGTCGTGCTGGTGGTCGAGCTGACCGGCGCCTTCGAGCTGATCCTGCCGCTTATGGTGACGTGCGTGACGGCCCATGTCGTCGCCCAGGCGTTGGGCGGCCGGCCGATTTACGAGGTGCTGCTCGAGCGCTCGGAGCGGCTGGCCGGCCATGCGCCGCATGCCGCGTCGGCGGCCACATCCTCACCGGTCGGGCTCGACGAGCCGCCACGCGCCGACAAGAACTGAAAAGGGCAGGACGATGCTGCTGGGCTATGATCCCGTCGACCTGCTGCTCGCGCTCGGCGCGGGCTTCGCCTGCGGCTTCCTCAATACGGCGGCGTCGTCCGGCTCGGTGGTGACCTTGCCGATCATGATCTTCCTCGGCCTCGATGCCGCGACGGCCAACGCCACCAACCGCCTGCCGGTGCTGGTCGGCGCGCTCTCGGGCGCCTTGGACTTCGCCCGGCGCAAGGCGCTGCCGTGGCGGCTTGCCTACAAGATCGCCTTGCCGACCACGATCGGCAGCCTGATCGGTGCGTTCATCGCCGAAATAGTGCCGCGCCGCGACATGGGCATGGTGGTGACGGCGGCGGTGCTGATCGCCATGCTGCTGCTGTTCAAGAACATCAAGAAGGCGATCGAGCAGGCCCAGCATCAGGATGTTCACCTGGGACTGCGCGAACTCGCGCTGTTCTTCGGCGCCGGCGTGTGGCTCGGCTTCATCGTGCTGGGCGGCGCCACCTGCATGCTCCTGATCCTCACCCTGATGGTGGGCTTCGACCTGCCGCGCGCCAACGCGGTGCGCGCGGCGGCGCTGGTGCCGGTCACGCTGGTCTCCATGCTGGTCTTCGCAGCGCACGGCGACATCGACTGGATGCTGGGCGGCGTCTTGAGCGTGGGCAGCATCGGCGGCGGTGTGCTGGGCGCGCGGCTGTCGCTGTCGGCCAATGCCAAGCGCTATGTCTTCGTGCTGCTGGTGCTCGCCATCTCGGCCGAGCTGGTGCAGCTCATCTGGCACTATGTCTTCAAGACGGTCTAGCGTCGGCGGCGGGGGGTGCTCAAATGTTCGGCTACGAGTTATGGAGCCTCGCGCTCGCCGTCGTCGCGGGGGTGGCCTGCGGCTTCCTCAACACGGTGGCGTCGTCGGGCTCGGCGGTGTCGCTGCCGGCGCTGATGGCGATCGGGCTCGATCCCATCACCGCCAACGCCACCAATCGCGTGCCCCTGCTGCTGGGCTCGATCTCGGCAACCTGGAAGTTCCACACCAGGAAGGCGGTGCCCTGGGGGCTCGCCATCAAGGTCAGCATCCCGACATCGATCGGCGCCATCGTCGGCGCCCGGCTGATCGAGATGGTCCCCAAGCGCGATGTCGCCCTCATCATCACCGGCGCCATCCTGCTGGCGCTGGTGCTGCTGTTCACCAAGGTCAAGGAAGCGATCCAGCACGCCGACGAGCGGCCGCTGCGCTTCGGCCCCCTGCAGATCGCGATGTTCTTCGGCATCGGCGTGTGGCTGGGCTTCATCGTGCTCGACGGCGCCACCTACCTCCTGCTGGTGCTGACGCTGGGCGTCGGCCTGTCGCTGGTGCCGGCCACCGCGGTGAAGAGTGCGGTGCTGGTGGCCTCGACCCTGGTGTCGATGGGGCTCTTCATCTATCACGCCGAGATCAACTGGACGATGGCGGCGCTGACCGGCGCCGGCAGCATTTTCGGCGGCGTGCTCGGCGCCAACTTCACCATGTCGCCCAACGCCAAGAAGTACATCTTCTGGCTGCTGGCCGGCACCATCTTCGCCGAGGTCATCCATCTCGGCGTTCACTACGTCCTCAAGACGCACTGAGCTGGATCGATGGCCACTCCCAGCGCGTCGCGTATCATCGCCGCCGGCGCCATCGGCAACGTGCTCGAATGGTACGACTTCGCGGTCTACGGCTACTTCGCCGCCGCCATCGGCCGCACCTTCTTTCCCAGCGAGGATCCGGTGGCGCAGGTGCTGGCGGCTTTCGGCATTTTCGCCGTGGGCTTCCTCATGCGGCCGGTCGGCGGGGCGCTGATCGGCCATATCGGCGACCGCCTGGGGCGCCGCGCGGCGCTCACCTTCTCGGTGGCGGCGATGGCCATCCCGACCTTCCTGGTCGGCGTGCTGCCGGGCTACGAGACGCTGGGCGTCGCGGCACCGTTCCTGCTGACGCTGCTGCGCATGATCCAGGGCCTGTCGGTCGGCGGCGAATACACCACCTCGGTCGTCTTCATGGTCGAGCAGGCCAAGCCCGGCAGCCGTGGCCTGATCGGCGCGGTGACCTGTTGCGGCGCCGTCGGCGGCATCCTGGCGGGCTCGGCCACCGGCACCGCGCTCGCCTCGGTGATGTCGCAGCAGGCCCTCGAGAGCTGGGGCTGGCGCATACCCTTCCTGTTCGGCCTCGTGGTCGGCCTGGCGGGCGTGTTCCTGCGCCACGGCCTGCAGGAGCCGCCGCGAGCCGCCAAAGCGACGCGCTCGCCGCTGGTCGAGGTTTTACGCAATCATCGTGCCCTGCTGCTGCGGCTGGCTGCGCTGTCTGTCTTCAACGCGGTCGGCTTCTACGTGATGTTCGTCTACCTGGTGAGCTGGCTGCAGCTCGTCGACGGCGTAGCGCCAGCCAGGGCGCTCGGCATCAACACCATCAGCATGACCCTGCTGCTGCCGCTGATGGTCGCGATGGGATGGCTCTCCGACCGCATCGGGCGCAGGCCGGTGATGATGGCCGCCGCGGCTTTTGCCATCGTCGCGGCCTGGCCATTGTTCTGGCTGATGCACAGCTCCGACCCGGCGATGGAACTTCTTGGCCAGCTGGGCTTCGTGCTCGCCGTCGGCGCCTTCATCGGCTGCCAACCGGCGCTGATGGCCGAGGCGGCGCCGGCCGGTGTGCGCTGCACGGCGATCGCGCTCGGCTTCAACGTCACCACGGGCATCGCCGGCGGATTGACGCCGCTGGTCGCGACCTGGCTGGTCGAGCGCACGGCCAACGACTACAGCCCGGCCTTCATGATCATGGCGGCCGCGGCCGTCTCGTTGCTGGCGCTGCTCTCCTTCAGGGAGACTTTCCGCGCACCGCTCGACGCTGCGGCCGCGGCTAACCCAGCTTGATGTTGCCCTCGGTGATCAGCTTGGCGAGCAGGGTGCGCTGGCCTTCCAGCCAGGCCTTGAACTCGGCGGGCGTATTGGGGGTCAGGACCGCGCCTGCCGCATCCAGCCGTTCCTTGACCTTGGCGTCCTTGATCGCCTCGGCGCAGACCGCCTGCATGCGGGCGATCAACTCGAGCGGCGTGCCCGTCGCCGCAAACAGGCCGTTCCAGTCGATCATGTCGTAGCCCGGATAGCCCGATTCGGCGACGGTCGGCACGTCGGGGAAGATGGCGACGCGCTTGAGGCTGGTGACGGCCAGGATGCGCACGCGGCCGGCGGCCAGTGGCGGGCGGATCGAGTTGGTCGTGATGATCACGGAATCGATCGCCCACGCGCCGATGTCGCGCGCGGCGTCGGCGCCGCCGCGATAGGGGGCGTGGATCAGCTTGATAGCCGCCCGGCGCTGCAACTCCTCGCCCGCCATCTGGCCCATGCCGGCCGCTGGCGGCGTGCCGTAGCTGATCGTGCCGGGCTTCTCCTTGGCGGCCGCCACGTATTCCTGGAGCGTCTTGGCGGGAAACTCCTGCTTCACCGCCAGGACCTGCGGGAAGTCCGACAGCTTGGTCACCGGCAACCAGGTCTTCTCGTAGTCGAACGGCAGATCCTTGATCAGCAACGGATTGGTGAGCTGGTTGGCGGCGTCGATCAGGAAGGTCTGGCCGTCGCGCGGTGCTTGCAGCACGGCATTGGCGGCCACCACGGCGTTGCCGCCGGTGCGGTTGTCGATGATGACCTGCTGGCCGATGATCTCCGAGACGCGGGCGCCGACATTGCGCGCCACCGTGTCGGCGGCACCTCCCGCGGCAAACGCCACGATCCAGCGCACCGGCCCCTTGGGCCAGTCGGATTGCGCGAAGCCATGACGCGCGAGAAAGGGCGCAGCAAGGCCTGCCGCGAGAACGCCGCGGCGCAACAACTTGGTCATGTAAAACTACTCCAGCAGCTCGGGGACCACCCAGAGCGCCGGTTCGCCGCGCGCAACCCTCTGGACGTTGTCGAAGCCGTTGCGCAGGCGTGTGATGTTGCTTTCGTAGGTCGGGCCGGCGAGATGGGCCGTCAGCACGACATTGTCGAGCTTGAGCAGCGGATTGTCGGGCGGCGTCGGCTCCTCGTCGAACACGTCGAGGCCCGCGCCGAACAGCTTGTTGGCCGACAGCGCCGCGGTCATCGCCTTCTCGTCGATCACCGGCCCGCGCGAGGTGTTCACGATGATGGCCGACGGCTTCATCACGGCGAGTTCCTGGGCGCCGATCATGCCCTGGGTCGAGGCGTTGAGCGGGACGTGCAGGGAAATGATGTCGGAGTGCCGCAGGATCTCGGGCAGCAGGCGGAAGCGCACATGGAGTGCATCCTCTTCCTCCTCCTTCAGCCGCTTGATGTCGTAGTAGTGCACGACCATGCCGAAAGCCTGGGCGAGCCGCGCCACCTTCTTGCCGATCGTGCCGAGCCCGATGATGCCTAAAACCTTTTCGCGCACCTGATGGACGGTGGGCGGCTGGTTGCCGTGCCAACGGCCAGCCGTGACGTTGCTATGCTGGGTGATCAAGCGGCGCGACACCGCCAGCATCAGCAGCACGGCGTGCTCGGAGACGGCGACGGAGTTGGCGCCGCCGTTGTTGCACAGGGGAATGCCGCTCTTGCGCGCCGCGGCCAGGTCGGCACGGTCGTAGCCCGCGCTCAGCATCTGGATCAGTTTTAGCTTGGGGGCGTCCTTGAAGAGCTGCGGCGTGACGTACTGCTGCACGAAGCCCACGAAATAGGTGGTGCCCGGCAACGCCGCCTTCATCTCGGGCGAATTGTGCAGCGCCTTGACGATCTCGAAGCCTTTCGGCGCGAGGTCGTCGACCATGGAGATCGTATCCTTGGGACCGACCACGAGTACGCGTTCAACCATCAGAGTGCCTCCGCAGCGATACGATGACCTTTCAGGAGTCCGGGCAGCCGCCCGGGCTCGGTGCGGCCCCAGCCGCACTCGGCCGACAGGCCGAATTCCGCAACGTGCCGCCTCGCGACCGCGACGCGCTTCTTGTCGCCCGCGTCGTCGTCGTGGTGCAGCAGCCCGAGATAGAGCCTGGTGCCCTTGGGCCGCTTGAAGTCCTTCAACGGCGCGTAGTAGGCATCGTCGGTGCGGCCCTTCGGCACGGGAATATGGATGAAATCGATGGGCCGTTTGGTGGAAGCCACGATGCCGTTCATCATCTCGACCAGGATGGCGGCGTCCTTGGGCTGCACCAGGTGCTCGTCGCGCGGCGAGCCATAGCAGAGGTGGTAGCCCATCTCGACGCCGGCCGGCACCGCATCGCCCAGCCGGCCCAGCATGTCGAAGATCTGCTTCTTGTAGTGCGCCGGCCGGTCCTTGAAGTAGTTCTCGAAGGCCAAAACCTCCTGGCAGACGTCCCACTGGATCGAGAGATCGGCCGCCGGGATCGTCTTCACGATGTTGGCCAGCGCCGATTTCAGCGCCCGCTCGTAGACGCCGAAGTAGGTCTCGCGCGCCGGCCCGCTGACATAGAGGTAGCCGCTGGCCTGCGGTGTCGGCAGGGAGACCTGGAAGCGCATGTCCTTGGGGATCGCGCCGGCGGCACGAAGTTTCTTGAATACCTCCCAGGAGGCAATGGCGGCCCTGTCGTAACCGGTCTCGAAAGTGACGGTCGCGGGATCGACGCCGGGCTTGAAGCGCACCTGCTCGATCTCGCGCACGACCTTGCCGTCCCATTGGACGAACTTGTAGGGCGGCACGGTGGGGTCGATCTCCATCGCCGGATGGTCGAGCAGCATCTGGCGCTGGAAATAGACCCAGCGCGAGCGCTCGCCGGTCTCGCCGTCGGGCATGCAGCGCAGGAACGGCCCGAGCTCGTCGGCGAGGCGGCGGAACACCTGCTCGCTCGAGTCGAGCGGGATGCTGCCGATCAGGTGCAGACGATCCTGCTTCTCCACTAGTTGACCTTCTCGAGCTTCTGCAGCGAGCGCAGGTATTTCGGAACCGGTGTGCCGGGATGGGTGCCGGACCAGTTGGTGTAGCTCACCTCGCCGACATAGATGGCGCCCTTGCTGTCGACCGCGAGCCCGTGCGGCGACAGGAACTTGCCGGTCTCCTGGCCCGGCCCATGCTCGCCGCCCAGGCGGGCGATCAAACCGCCCTTCTTGTCGACGATGGCGAGCCTGGGCCCGATGTTGGTGTGCTTGCTGTTGACCGGCATGCCCGGTCCCAGCTCGCCGATGATGAATTGCGGGTTCTTGCCGCCGCCGGCGCAGCAGTAGAGCGCGCAAGGCCGGTGCATGTTGTTCCACTGCATCTCGTACTTGCCGTTGCCGTCGAACACCTGCACGCGATGGTTCTCGCGGTCGGCGACATAGACCC
>JAKFVH010000178.1 GCA_021732285.1 Reyranella sp.
GATCCTGCAGCCGGTGGCGACTTCGCTTGTCATCGATCCGGCGAAGAAGCCGCACGTCGTGCTGGTGATCGGCGTCAACGGCAGCGGCAAGACCACGACCATCGCCAAGCTTGCCAATCTCTACAAGGGCGAGGGCCGCAAGGTCATGCTGGCGGCGGGCGACACCTTCCGCGCCGCCGCGGTCGAGCAGCTGAAAGTGTGGGGCGATCGTGCCGGCGTGCCGGTGGTCGCCAAGGACACCGGCGCCGATGCGGCGGGCCTCGCCTACGAGGCGCTGGAGCGCGCCAAGGCCGAAAGCTGCGACGTGCTGCTGATCGACACGGCGGGCCGCCTGCACAACAAGGCCAACCTGATGGACGAGCTCGCCAAGATCGTGCGCGTGATCCGCAAGCTCGATCCGTTGGCGCCGCATTCCTGCCTGCTGGTGCTCGACGCCACGACCGGCCAGAACGCCCATGCCCAGGTCGAGACCTTCAAGACCATGTCGCCGGTCGACGCGCTGGTGCTGACCAAGCTCGACGGCAGCGCCAAGGGCGGCGTGCTGGTGGCGCTGGCCGAGAAGTTCAAGCTGCCGGTGGTGGCGATCGGCGTCGGCGAAGGCATCGACGATCTCAGGCCATTCGAAGCGCGGGCCTTTGCGCGCGGATTGATGGGGCTCGCATGAGCGAAGGCGCACAACAGGAAAGCCCGGCCCGCCGGCTCTATGCCACGGCGCTGGAGCTGGGGCCATTGCTGCTGTTCTTTTTGGCGAATGGCCGGTGGGGCATCTTCGTCGGCACCGGCGTGTTCATTGCCGCGACGGCCGTGGCGCTGCCCTGCTATCGCTGGCTGGAGAAGCGCTGGCCGGTGATGCCGCTGGTCGGCGGCTTCTTCGTGCTGGTGTTCGGCGGGCTCACGATCTGGCTGCAGGACGACACCTTCATCAAGCTCAAGCCCACCATCGTGAACTGCCTGTTCGGCGTGATCCTGGGCGGCGGGCTGCTGCTGCTGAACCGGCCATTGCTGAAGCCGATCTTCGGCGCCGCCTTCCGGCTGACCGACGAGGGCTGGCGCAAGCTCACCGTGCGCTGGACGCTGTTCTTCTTCGTGCTGGCCGCCATCAACGAAGTGATGTGGCGAAGCTTCCCGACCGACACCTGGATCGCCAGCAAGATGTTTCTGAGCTTCCCGCTGACCCTGGTCTTCGCCTTCCTGCAGATACCGCTGCTGCGGCGCTATTGGGACGGCGACGACAATCCGTTTGCGCGGGGCGACTAAGGCGTGATCAGCACCAGCTTCGGGAAGTAAGTGCGATAACGCGCGATATCGCGAGTCAGAACACGGTAGCCGCGGATGGCGGCGTGAGCGCCGACATAGAAGTCCGGCAACAGCGATGACTTGGTGCCGGCCTGTCGCCGATAGGCGAGATAGGCTTTGCCGGCGAGAAAAGCGGCTTCGTATGGAATGTCCTCGCGTTCGAAGATCGCCGGAGGCAGGGCTTCATCCAGTTCTTCGATCCTTTCGAAGCGGATCGATGCCTCGCCGTAGATAACGGGATTGATGACAATCCGGGATTCGTTTGCGATCCGTTCGAGAGCGTTGCTCGACCAGGACAGCCAGCGACTATCCTCGGTAAAGATGTCGAGAAGGACGTTGCTATCGACGATGACGGCGCTCATCAGCGTCGCGTCAATGCCATGATCTGATCGGTCGTCAGGCTACCGCTACCACGGCCGCGCATATGGGCGACCAGCCGGGCTCCCCGACTGGCCTTTCCGTGGTCGGCCTTCACGAGGCGAACTGTCTTGCCGTCGTAGATGAACTCGACTTCTGTGTTGGGCAGCAGGCCAGCTCGCTCGCGAATCTCCTGCGGGATGGTGACCTGCCCTTTGGACGTGATACGCATGGCTGTCTCCTACTCTTACCGGTAAGAGTAATACTTCACCAACGTTTATTCAAGATGGGCTCTCAGGTTTAGAGAAGCTGCGGCTGCAGCGCCTCGGTCTCTTCCTTCAGCGCGGCCAGATACTTCTCGGCGAACGATCCCACCGCCGAATCCTCGACCCAGGCCGCCACGCACACCGCCGCAATGGTGGCGCCGTCATAGCGGCGGAGCGGCACGGCGACGGCGTGGTAGCCGCGGCGCATTTCCTGGGCGGTGATGGCGTAGCCCTGCTTGCGCACGTGCAGGATCTCGGCGCGCAGTGCTTTCTTGTCGGTCACAGTGAAGTCGGTCATCACCTTGGGCTCGAGCTTTTCCAGCCAGCCATCGAGCACCTTGTCGGGAAGCTGGCTCAGGATGGCGCGGCCGGCCGCGGTATTGAAGGCAGGCCGACGCAGGCCGATGGTCGGCGCCAGCACGTCGGGCCGGCCGTGCAGGGAATGGGCGATCATGACGATGTCGTAGCCGTCGAGGACGGCGGCAAAGCACGACTGCTCGGTGCGATCGCCGATGCGCTCGCAGGCCGGCTGGACGACGGTCGAGACCATGTTCGAGCCGAGATAGGCCGAGGCCAGCTCCATGATCCGCGGGGTCAGGCGGAAGGTGCGACCGTCGTTTTCCGCCAGGCCAAGGCAGGTGAGCGTGTAGAGGGCGCGGCGTACGCTGGGCTTGGGCAGGTCGGTGGCGCGCGCCATGTCGCTCAAGGTCATGTGCTTCTTCTCGCGCCCGAAAGCGCCGATGACCCGGAGCCCGCGCGCGAAGGCTTCCAGGAAGTCGGGGCCGTAGCCGCTCGCCGCCCGCTTCTCCGCATCCTCTGCCCGCAATCGCGCCATTCATCTCCTCCTGACTTGGCCGTCAGGCTTTTAGCGCCCAGGCATTGTTGGCGTCGACCAGCAGCGTCACGGTATCGCCAACCGCAGCGGCGCGCGTCGACGCGCATTCTACATTGAATCTGAGGCCCGCCGTCTCGACCGTGAGGGAGCGGCGCGGGCCGCGGAACACGCCGTCGACAACCTTGCCCGGCCAGGTGAGGTGGCCATTGGTTGCCGGCGCGTTGGCCGCAGCGAGCGTGACGTCCTCGGGCCGCACCATCACCGACACGGTCTCGCCCGGCTGGAAAGCCTGGCCGGCGCGGCAATGGCCACCACCGATGGTGACCAGCCAATCGTCGTCTTCTCGACGGCAGGCAGCGACAGTGGTCTCGATGAAGTTCGGCGTGCCGAAGAAGGCCGCGACCTCGCGGCTGGCCGGCCGGCGATAGACCGTTTCGGGCGCGCCGACCTGCAGGATGCGGCCGCGCTGCATGACCACGACGCGGTCCGACAGCGCCATCGCCTCTTCCTGGTCGTGGGTGACGTAGAGCGTGGTGATCTTCAGCCGCCGTTGCAGGGCACGGAACTCGTCGCCCATCTGGGCGCGCAGGCGGGCATCGAGGTTGCTGAGCGGCTCGTCGAGCAGCAGCACCTCGGGCTCGAACACCAAAGCACGGGCGATCGCCACGCGCTGCTGCTGGCCGCCCGACAGCGCCGGCGCTGGCCGGTCGGCATAACGCTCCATCTCGACCAGCCGCAGTGCCGCGGTGACCCGCTCCTTGATCTCGGGCTTGGCGACGTGGCGCACGCTCAAGGGATAGGCGACGTTGTCGAACACCGTCATGTGCGGCCAGATCGCATAGGACTGGAACACCATGCCGAGCTTGCGCAGGTCGGGCGGCACGAACAGGCCGGCCGGCGCATCGCTCACCACGCGGCCGCCGATCACGATCGAGCCGGTATCGTTGCGCTCCAGCCCCGCCACCATGCGCAAGGTCGTGGTCTTGCCGCAGCCCGACGGGCCCAGCAGGGTGACGAACTCGCCGTGCTCGATCGCGAGGTCGATGCCGTCGACCGCCTTCACCTCGGCGAAGTGCCGGCCGACCTCGTGCAGGGAGACGCTGGGCATCCGGGTTACTTGTAGATCTGCTTGGCGAGCTCGAGCATGGCGTCCTGCTTCTCGGGCGTCGTGGTGCCCATCGCCTTGGTCGCCAGCAGCACGCGGATTTCCTCCAGCGTCTTCTCGACCACGCCCTTGACCACGGGCGCATAGCCCGCATTGGCGAAGACGAGCTGGGACTCGGGCTCGAGGTAGTGGTTCATGAACACGCGCGCCGCGTTGGGATGCGGCGCGTTCTTCAGCATCGTAAGGTCGAAGCGCACATAGGGGCGCCCCTCGGCCGGCACGATGGGCTTGATCGGCAGGCCCTTCAGGTTGTTGAAGTTCTGCAGCGAGAAGGGCAGGTACAGCGGATACTCTCCGCGCGCCACGCGACGCTCGCTGTTGGCGAGGTCGCGCGAGAATATCGGCTTCTGTGCCGCGAGCTTCTCGTGGAACTCCTTGCCGAAGGTGTCGTACATGACGACGAAGAACACCGCGCCGCCGCCCAGCGCGCGGTAGTCGTCGGACAGGATCTTGCCCGACCATTTGGGATCGAGGATGTCCTTCCAGCTCTTGGGCTCGTCGCCCGGCTTCACCAGGTTGCGGTTGACCATCAGGGAGTAGCTGATGACCTCGCAGGGGATGCGGATGTCGTCGGCCTCGTAGGGCGGCACGATGTTCTTGATGTTGGGCACGGGCCCGTGCGGCTGGAAGTTGCCGTCGCGGTTCATCAGCCAGGTCGTGGTGCTGCCGTTGTGATGGATGTCCCCCAGGAAGCGGCCGGCCGACTGCTCGACGCGCACCCGCTCCCGTACTTCGCTGGCCCGCGCTTCCAGCATTTCGACGCCGATGCCGTACTTCTGCTCGAACGACTTGATGACGGCCTTGTGGAACACCGAGCCGATCGAAGCGGTGTAGATGACGAGCTTGCCCTCCTTCTTGGCGGCCTCGACGGTCTTGGCCCAGTCGTCCTGTGCCCATGCGACGTCGGCGAGAGGGGTGCTTGCCAGCAGCCCGAGAACGCTTCTCCTCAACATGGTTAAATCCCTTCCCATTCTCACAGCGTGCTGATGCGCTTCTTGATGAATTTCAGCTGTACCCAACGGAACAGCAGGACCAGCACCAGCA
The DNA here is from genome assembly GCA_021732285.1 of Reyranella sp. Classification (GTDB taxonomy): domain Bacteria; phylum Pseudomonadota; class Alphaproteobacteria; order Reyranellales; family Reyranellaceae; genus Reyranella. The sequence continues at coordinate 4,964 of JAKFVH010000178.1, forward strand.
TGACCAGCCCGATGACGCTCACTTCCTCGGGCTTGCCGCTCACCCACATCTTCAACATGACCACCGACAGCACCTCGGTGCCGGGCGCGTAGAGCAGGATCGAGGCCGAGAGCTCGCGCATGATGCCGAAGAAGATCAGCACCCAGCCGACGGCGAAGGCGGGCCAGGCCAGCGCGATCAGGATGCGGCCCAGGGTCTGCCACCAGCCGGCGCCGTGCACGCGGCTGCATTCCTCGATGTCATTGGCGATCTGCTGGTAGGCGGCCGAGGTCACGCGCACCGCAACCGGCGTGCCGAGGGCGATGTAGGCCAGCAACAGCGCCCACAGCGTGCCATAGATCGGGATGCCGTGCGGCAGGATGGCGAAGCCCCACAGGAAGCCGATGCCTAAAACCATGCCCGGCATCATCCAGGGCAGCCAGGCTAAAAGGTCGATCAGGCGGCGGCCGCGCCAGCGCGTGCGGGTGGTGACGTAGGCCACGATGCCGCCCAGCGTCATGGTCGCGGTGGCGCCGGCCACGCCCAGCAGCATGGTGTTGCCGAAGGCGCGCCAGAAGCTCGAGTTCTCCCAGACGCTGCGATAGTGGTCGAGCGTCAGCATGTCGGCCTGGTAGAAGCCGAAGAACTTGAAGAACGAGCTGAGCAGGAGCTGGCCGATCGGCAGCGCCACGGTGAGCGCGAAGAACAGGATGCAGATGCCGAATGTCACCCAGCGCAGGCGGCCGAGCCGCATGATGTTGGGCGAGTAGCCCTTGCCGGTCACCGTGGTGAAGGTCCGGCCGCGCAGCAGGCGGCTTTGCAGCACCAGCAGCAGGAACATCAGCGCCAGGGCTGCGAAGGAGAGCGCCGTCGCCGACTGGTAGTCGGGCTGGGCCCGTTGGGTGATCGAATTGTAGATCGTGGTGGTGATCACCTCGATGCCGACGGGCACGCCGAAGAACACTGCCGATTCGAAGGATTCGATGCCGCGGATGAAGCTCAGGATGAAGGCGCTGGTGGTGACCGGCAGCATCAGCGCCAGGGTGACGCGCCAGAAAGTCTGCCAACGCGTGGCGCCCGACATGCGGCTCGATTCCTCGAGCGCGGGATCCATGGCGCGGAAGGCGTCGACGACGAACAGGAAGATGAACGGCGTCGAATACTGCATCATGTGCCAGATGACGCCGCCGTAGGAATAGACGTCGACCAGCGTGGTGTCGCTGTCCGAGAGCCAGCGCCAGGCGAGGTTGATGGTGCCGACCTGGGCGTTGCCCAGCATCGCCCAGGCCGTCGCCGTCAGGATCGGCGGAATGAAGAAGGGCAGCGTTATCAGCACTTCCAGTACGCCGCGGCCCGGCGTGTCGGTGCGCGCCACGATCCAGGCCAGCAGCACGGCCAGCGCCAGGGCGAGCACGGTCTTGACCAGGGAGATGCCGACGGTGTTGGCGAGCACCACCAGGTTCTCGGTCGTGGCGATGCTGATGTAGCCGTTGAGGTTGAATTCGCCGGCGATGCCCGGTGGCGTCGAGTGCAGGCTGCCGTAGAGCAGCATCACCATGGGATAGAGCGACAGGAAGCAGAGGATCAGGATCAGCGCGGCGATGCCGGCCGGGCGGCCCCAGCGCCACAGGCCGCCGAACGACGCACTGCGCTCGCCCAAGGGGGCGGCAACGGTCACCATCCTCGCGCCTCCTCCCGCCTTAAGGTTCTTGCTCCTCTCCCCCGCTAGGGGGAGAGGCTGGGTGAGGGGGCATCGACAGCTCGTGCAGCCCCCTCACCTAACCTCTCCCCCTAGCGGGGGAGAGGAACACGAACGCTTCAGGCCATGCGATGGCTGTCTGGTGCAGCCTTTGTCGCGCTACTCGGCCGCCAGCGGCAGCCGGTTCCTGTTCAGCAAGCCCAGCGGGCTTTTAGCCGTCTGCAGCTTCTCGGCATAAGCGTCGAGCCAGTCCTGCTCGACCGGCGCCACGAAGGCGCCACCGCGCGCGCCAAGGTAGATGTCGGGATTGTCGACCGTCGCCGGCACCTTCTTCTCGTTCATCAGCTCCTGCGCGGCCTGTATGCAGCGCTTGCGGGTGATGGCGATCATGCGGTCCGACGGCGCCAGATGCTCGAGCGAGCGATCGACGACCTCGCCCATGCACTCGATCATCGCCTGGTCCTGCCGGCCG
>JAKFVH010000228.1 GCA_021732285.1 Reyranella sp.
ACCGCCTGGTCTTTTACGCGCTGGCGGATCTTGCGGGCGACGAAGTCGCTCACCATCGCGTTTGCCGTGCGGTCGACGAGTATGTCGCGGAAATTGCCCTGCCACATGCCGAAGCCGCGATTGCCGTAGAGCTTCTCCCACAGCGTCTCGCGCTCCTCGGGCGTGACCTCGAGGGCTTTGCGGGAATCGGGCGTATGCAGGAAGCAGGCGAAGGTCTCGCGGCAGCGCTGGAAAATCTCCGGATAGCGCGGGCGGATCTCGGCCATCTCCTCCTTGGAGATCTGGGCGTTGTGCAGCGGCGCGCACCAGTTCGGCGTGCGCTGGAACACCGTGAGATGGCCCGCCGTCTTGGCGACCTCCTGGATGGTCTGCACGCCCGTGGCGCCGGTACCGATCACGGCCACGCGCTTGCCCTCGAAGCTCACCGGCTCGTGCGGCCAGCGCGCCGTGTGGCAGGACTGGCCCTTGAAGCTCTCGATGCCGTCGATCTTGGGCATGGTCGGCGCCGACAGGGGCCCGATGGCGGTGACCAGGAAGCGACAGGTATGCTTGCTGCCGTCCTCCAAGGTGACGTCCCAGCTCCGCGTCTCCTCGCGCCAGTGGGCGGCAGCGACGCGGCTCCTGAACTGGATGTCGCGGCGCAGGTCGAACTTGTCGGCGACATGGTTGAGGTACTTCAGTGTCTGCGGCTGCGGCGAGAAATGCTCCGTCCAGTGCCACTCGTCCAAAAGCTCCTGGGAGAAGGAGTAGCCGTAGGAATAGCTCTCCGAATCGAAGCGCGCCCCGGGATAGCGGTTCCAGTACCAGGTGCCGCCCACGCCGGTGCCTGTCTCGAACACGCGCACCTTCATGCCGAGCTTGCGCAGGAGATGAAGCTGGTAGAGGCCGGAGATGCCGGCCCCGATGATGATGGCGTCGTAGTTTATGCGCATTTGACCGCGGGCATATGTATTGGTGGCGATCGCCACAGGGTTATTTCCCAACAACAGCCGGAGGTTACCAGTAAATCACACCCATTGGTTAGCCGTACTGGAATGAGTTAAAGTGCGTCAACCGTCGTGCGGAACGTGAGGCATTATTGGATCGCTGGCCATTCCAGACATTCCGAGGCCAACACGGCATGTTCATGCGGGTGACAGCTCAAAACTGGCACGCGGTGAAAAGGCGTGTCCTTGAAATAGAACAAGAGAGTTTTGTCCCGTCAATTCAAGAAAGCGAAGATAGCCTGACGGAGGTAGCCTCGTCTCCATCATCGATATCTCTTGTGGCTTTTGTGGCTGAAGTAGCTCTGGTCGGCTATGCAATGGGAGATGAGCTGGAGTGTTTCGGCGACGTCCCTGGTACGAAGAGCGACCCGCATTACGGTCGTCGGGACACGATCTATATCTCGTCAGTGGCGGTCGATGCCGGCTGGAGAGGGCGTGGCATCGGCATCGCGTTCGAACGCGAGATTGTCAATCTTGCGTATCGCGCAGGGTATTCGCGGGTCACAGCACACATCCGAAGTTCTGCGCACTTGGCCGGCCAGTTGGAGCACAAGACGCTGGGCACATTTCCAAATTGGTATGAAACAGGCGTTCCCTTCGACTACGTCGTCCTTGATCTCACTCGAATCCGCGTGAGGGCTCGTGGCTGATCGGCGTTGGAGAGATGGCTGCAAAGCCATGCTCACCCTCACCAGCATTTTTGCTGGTCTTTCGGGCGTTCTACTGGCGGCCACATTGGCTAGGCCTGCCAACGACGACTGGCGCTTCTATGTAGGAGCAAGCGCAATTCTATTCTCGCTCTATTGGTTCGTTCGCATCGCAGAGATGCTGACCGATGCCTTGGATGAAGGAAAGTCGGGTACGTACATCAATGCGATGTACTGGTTTAATCTCGCGGTCCTTAGCGCGTTCGGATCAATCGCCGCTTTTGTTTCACTCTTGGGCAAGGACACGTCTTTCTTCGGATTGAATGTTCCCATTCTGACTTTTCATAATCTGGCGGCACTTGTCATTCTGGGCGCTGCGTTTTGGAAAGGTCCTTGGCTTGAAGACGCGATGTTCCTTCGTGAGCGAAGGCGTACGGGTGTTAATCAGAATGGACAGCTTGCAGTTATCGAAAGTGATTCCGCATGGAACGAATGGATAGCGTTGTTACTCGCAGGGACGGATAGTTAAGGAACGTCCGACTCCTAGCTTCATTCGTCAGCGCGCGACTCCCTGATTCTACGAGTGCCCTGGAACACGGGCTTCAATGGATCCATCACGAAGCGGATGCGCGGCAGGTCGGTGTCGACCGTGCAGCAGGTGCCGACGATGGGATCGGCGAGGGTGATCGCGCCGGCGTTCCATGCCGCCGCGTCGAAGGCGTTGACCTGCGGCTTGCCACGCTCGGCCTTGTAGAAGGTGTACTTGGGATCGACCTGGATCAGCATCGGCTGGGTCTGGCCGTCGAGCGGCGCGTTGGCCGCCGTCACCCAGTTGATGTACTGCACGTCCGTGCCGGCGACCGGCTGCGGATCGATCAGCGCGCAGTCGAGGATGGTCTTGCCGCCCCGGCTCACCGTGCCCATGACGCGGTCATGGCGGCACAGGAACTTCACCTCGCCGGCCTCGACCGGGATGCCCCAGCGGCCGCGCAGCTCCTTGGCCGCGGCCTCGGTGCTGGCGATCGCGCCCAGCAGGAAGCCGCGCGGATGCGCGCCGGCCCGGCTGCCCAGGCGCAGAACCGCGAGATTGAACGGCCCGACCGGGCTCTCCGAGTACTTCGTGACCGCCAGGATCACGTAGGAAGGAAGCGCCGGGTGCATCGCCTTGGGCAGCAGCCCGTCGGTGGTGCTGCGCGGCACCTCGATCAGGAGCTGCAGCATCTCGGCCTTGGGCAAGGTCCAGGCCTCGGTGTCGAGGTTGGCCAGCGTCGGCAGCGCCTTGGCGTTCTGGGTGATGTCGAGGGTTCCGTAGAGAGGCATCGCTTACTCCGCCGCGACCTTGGCTGCCGATCCCTTGGCGAACACCGGCATCACTTCCTTGGCGAAGAGTCTCAGGCTCGCCATCACCTGGTCCTGCGGCACCACTTCGTTGGCGTTCAGGATGAAGTTGATGCAGTCGACGCCGAGCGATTCCCACTTCTTGACGGCGCGGATGATGCGCGCCGGATCGCCATAGGCCATGCCCTCGGTCTGCTGCTCGTTGGCGTCAGGGCCGGTGGCGGCGCGACGCAGCGCCGGCAAAAGGCCCAGCGACTGGTAGGACGGCGAGGAGAAGACCTCGCGGGTGGAGATGAGCTGCGTGGCGAGATAGTTGAAGGTGTTGCCCAGCCGCTTGCCCATCTCGACGCCGGTCTTCTCGTCCTCGTGGCAGAACAGGAAGTTGGTGGTCGCCACCTGTTCGTTGACGAACGCGCCGACCGGCTCGCACGACTTGATGCGGCGGCGGTACTCCTTGATCTTCTTCTCCTGCTCGTCGAAGCCCGCGAACGACAGGCCGAGGCTGCCGAGCCCGCGGTCGGCCGCGTCGATCTCGGTGCCGGGGCTGGTGACGGCGACCCACATCGGCGGATGCGGCTTTTGGTAGGGTTTTGGCAGGATCGTGCGCTCGGGCATCGACCAGAATTCGCCCTGGTAGGAGAAGGTCTCCTGCATCCACATCTTGGGCAGGCAGCGCACGAACTCGTCCCAGCTCTTCTTGGTGGTGTCGGGGTTGGCGCGAAAGCCGCCGAGCTCGGTCCAGGTCGCCGAGCGGCCGGTGCCGACATGCAGGCGGCCGCCCGACAGGATGTCGAGGGTGGCCGTCCTCTCGGCGATCTTGATGGGGTGGTTGAACTCGGGGACGCAGACCACGATGCCGTGCCCGACCTGGATGTTCTTGGTCAGCACGGCGCAGGCGGTGAGGAACAGCTCGGGTGCCGAGCAGTGCGAGTATTCCTCGAGGAAGTGGTGTTCGACGGCCCACACGTGATCGAACCCCAGCTCGTCGGCCAGCTTCACCTGTTCGAGGCAGTTGTTGTAGACGGTCCGTTCCTTTTCCGGCGTCCACGGACGCGGAATGGAGATCTCGTAGAACAGGCCGAACTTCATTGACGGCTCCCTTTTTGAGCCGTCATCCCGACCAAGGCCCGCAGGGCCGCGTGGAGGGACCTGTCTTCTGTCGCCGAAGACAGGATCCCTCGGCTTCGCTCGGGATGACGGAAGGCGTGATACGCCTTCCGTCAAACGCTAAGCTTGCCGGCGGGCCGGCGCAACAGCACCATGGCATCGGAGGGCGAAATCGAGAATGACAAGACTCTTAGGCAAGGTCGCGATCGTCACCGGCGGAGCGAGCGGCATGGGCCGTGCCACGGTCATGCGCTTCCTGGCCGACGGCGCCAAGGTTGTCGTGGCCGACCTCAACGAAGCCAACGGCGCGGAAACGGTGTCGGTTGCCAAAGCGAACGGCCACGGTGAGTCGATTGCCTTCGTGCGCTGTGATGTCGCCAAGGAATCGGACGTGGCGGCTCTCATCGCCGAAGCCGAGAAGCGTTTTAGCCGTCTCGACATCGCCTATCTCAACGCCGGTGTCGGCGGCGCCTTCGGGCCGATCGCCGAGACCAGCGTCGAGGACTGGGACTACACCTTCGCCGTCCTGACCCGCTCGGTTTTCCTCGGCATGAAGCACGCCTCGCAGGCGATGAAGAAGCATGGTGGCGGCGTCATCCTGGTCACCGCCTCGATCGCCGGCATGGTGGGCGGCGGCGGCAGCCATGCCTATTCGGCGGCCAAGGCCGCCGTCATCAGCCTGATCGAGAATGTCGCGGCCGAACTTGGCGGGGACCGCATCCGCGTCGTCGGCATTGCGCCCGGCGTCATCTCGACGCCGCTGGTCCATCGCGGCCGGCCGGAGAAGTACGAGAAGCAGTTCAGCCGCCAGCCCTGGCCCGACCGCGGCGAGCCCGAGGTCATCGCCGATGTGGCGTCGTTCCTGGTCTCCGACGAGGCGCGCTTCATCACCGGCGAGACCATCAAGGTCGACGGCGGCCTGCTGGCGCAGGGCATTGCGCTGTGGGGCACGGGCAGGGACAACACTTTCATGAAAAGCGCGGGCGTGAACCGCGGCACGACCGGCGAGGCCATGGTCGTGCGCAACCTGAGGGACAAGTCATGAGTGAAGCCGAGAAACTCCACCGCCATCTCATCGGCCAGCAGGGGTCGCGGCGCTCGCTGAACACGCCCGCGCTGGTGCTCGACCTGGAAATGCTCGACCGCAACATTGCGGAGATGGCGTCGTTCGCCAAAGCGCACAAGGTGAACCTGCGGCCGCATTCCAAGACCCACAAGTCGGCCGACATCGCCCGCCGCCAGATCGCCGCCGGCGCACTCGGCGTGTGCTGCGCCAAGCTGGGCGAGGCCGAGGCGCTGGGCGAGGCGGGCATCGAGAGCCTGCACATCACCTCGCCGGTGGTGACGCCGCAGGCGATCGACCGCCTGATTGCGCTCAACGCCAAGGTCAGGGACCTGATGGTGGTGGTCGACCATCCCGCCAACGTCGACGCATTGGCCGCGGCCGCCGCCAAGGCCGGCAAGCCGCTGACCGTGGTCGTCGACATCGACCCCGGCATGCATCGCACGGGCGTCGCCAGCCCTGACGCCGTGGTCGAGCTGGTGAAGAAGGTCACGGGCTTGAAGTCGCTGAAGTACGCCGGTGTGCAGTTTTATTGCGGCCGTCATCAGCACATCGTCGATTTCAAGCAGCGCCAGGCTGAGATCGAGGAGCGCACCGAGTATCTCAAGGGCATTCTGGCCAAGCTCGAGGCCGCCGGCCTGAAGCCCGGCATCATCACCGGCTCAGGCACCGGCACGCACTACATCGACGCCAAGCTCGGCGTCTTCACCGAGCTGCAGGTCGGCTCCTACGTCTTCATGGACCACGACTACAACGTCTGCGACCTGCGCGGCCTCGACAGGCCGACCTTCGAGCAGGCCCTGCAGATCGACGCCCGCGTCGTCAGCGCCAACACGGCCGGCATGGTCACCGTCGATGCCGGCTTGAAGGCGATGGCCACGGAAAAGGGACCGCCGATGATCCTGAAGGGCGCGGTCGAAGGCTCGACCACGCGCTTCATGGGCGACGAGCACCTGGCGGTGATCGCGCCCGAGGGCAAGGCAGCCCCCGGGTTGGCCGAGCAGGTGATCCTGACGCCGCCGCATTGCGATCCCACGGTCAATCTCTACGAGAGCTATCACGTGGTGAAGGGCGACACGCTGGTCGAGATCTGGCCGGTGACTGCCCGCGGCCGCTCGCGCTGAGCCGCGGCCATGTTCGTGACTGTACTCGTGCGTCGCCTGAAGCCGGGCAAGACGTATGAAGACTTCCTGCGCGCGTGGTACCCGGACAAGGGCTTCGGATTTCCAGGGCAGGGTCCGTTCCTTGCCCGCAATGTCGACGACCCCGCCGAGATACTGGCCTACGGGCTCGTCGACCTGCCCGACCGCGCCAGCCTCGATCGCGAGCTTGCGCGCGTGGCCAGGCAGGAGGCGATGCGTGAACCCAGGCCGTCGTCCGGCTCAACAGAAAAAGGGGCCGTTCCGAAGAACGACCCCTTTCCGGACCTTCGCGACCCGAACGACCTCGGAAATCCGCCCGTCGCGTTGCCGCTCCAGGCAATCTCCGGGCGGTCATACGAACCGCTCGGTCTACCGACCTCGAAGATCATCGTTGGCGCTTGCGCGTCTCCTCTGATCCCGGTGCGGCGGGCCCTTTCGGGTCGTCACCGCGCCTAAAGCCGGTCGCCGAGTTTGATCTTTTATTTAAGAGAGGACCGGGGTTCGGCCGTCCGCTGCTCTCTGATTATGACGCTAACACGACTCGCCCATGCGGTCCGGCAGATTCCATTGCCTCAAGTCGGTGCATAAGGGTCTGTGACGAAACAAACGCTTCACTTTGGCGCGGAGCGGATCAGTCGGGGGAGCATGGAGTAGTTCCAGTCTGGATGGAACGCGTCGTATCGGATGTCGAGGGCCTCGAGCTGGGCGTCGGAGACCTTGCTGCCTTTTGGGTAGCATGCGGCGTCGATG
>JAKFVH010000269.1 GCA_021732285.1 Reyranella sp.
AGCTCAAGGGCACGTCGTATTTCTCCTCGGCCGACAGCTTCGGCATGATCCGCGGCGGCCACATCGATCTCTCGATCCTGGGCGCCATGGAAGTGGCCGAGAACGGCGACCTCGCCAACTGGATGATTCCAGGCAAGATGGTGAAGGGCATGGGCGGCGCCATGGATCTCGTGGCCGGCGTGCGCAAGGTGATCGTCACCATGGAGCACGTCTCCAAGGACGGCGCTTCGAAGCTCCTCAAGGAATGCTCCCTGCCGCTCACCGGCAAGCGCGTCGTCGACATGGTGATCTCCGAGCTGGGTGTCTTCACCATCGACAAGACCGGCGACGGCGGCGTGACGCTGATCGAGCTCGCCGACGGCGTCACGGTCGACGAGGTCAAGGCCAAGACCAAGGCCAAGCTCACCGTCGGACCGGGCGTGAAGGAAAAGGTCGCCTGACATATCTTCCCTCCCCACGCTCCGCGTGGGGAGGTGTCGGCGTCTTACGCCGACGGAGGGGTCAAGAGTCATGACTTCGATCTTCCGACCCCTCCGTCGCCGTATGACGCCGACACCTCCCCAGCTTCGCTGGGGAGGCATATGAGGCGGATCGCCACTGCGATCGACATCGACGCGCCGGCTGCCGCGATCTGGCGCGTGCTGGTCGATTTTCCGGCCTATCCCGAGTGGAACCCCTTCATCCGCCGCATCACCGGCGAGGCGAAGGTCGGAGCACGGCTCGAAGTCACGGCCCAACCGGCCAATCGCAAGCCGATGACCTTCCGGCCGACGGTGCGCGTCGCCGACATCGATCGCGAGTTGCGCTGGCTGGGCCGCGTGCTGCTGCCCGGCATCTTCGACGGCGAGCATGCCTTCATCATCGAGACGCAGGCGAAGGGTTGCCGGCTGCGCCACGAGGAGACGTTCGGCGGGCTGCTGGTGCCGGCCTTCGGCGCCATGCTCGACGACACCGCGCGCTCGTTTGCCGAGGTCAACGCCGCCCTCAAACGGCGCGTCGAGGGCTGACAGCAGCGCTGTCACTTTCGCGACTTTCCGGCATTCCCGGTATTTCCGGCAGAGAGCGTGGTGTGGAGCCGTGGATTGACCCACCAGCGATTGGGGGGCCGGCCGCGCAGCGGCGCGGTGTAGAGGACCTGCTGCACCACGCCGGCGTCCTGCAGGCGATACAGCACCTGGTCGGCCTCGGCGGCATCGACGCGGCGGCTGAGCGCCTCGGTGCGCACCTGCTCGCGCGACACCTCGGCGAGCCCTCGGCTGCGCAGCCAGCGGGCGACACGACGGGCCAGCCGCTCGCGCTCGCCGGGCACGCTGTGATCGAACAGCGCGCGGGCCTGGGGACGGAAGTAGTCCGACCACAGCCGCACCGCGTGCGCCGCCGGCGCACGGCCGAGCGGCCCCGGCGGGACGGACGAACCCAGCGTCGACCACGCCAGCAGTTCCAGGACGCCTGCCAGCCGGGCCACGATGCCGCGTCCCTTGCCCAGCCAGGCCATCTCGAGGTCCTCGGCTTGTGCAATCTCGGCCCGCAGGGCCGACAGGAATTCGTCAAAGGTGCGCAGAGCGCGCTCGTCGACGCCAAGGACCAGTGGATCGTCGGGCGTGCGCGTCACGGTCGCGATCCGCCGCAGCGCGGCCAGCGCCTCGTCGTCGCGCGCAGGCCTGCAGTCGGCGAGCGCGCAGTGCGGCGGCGGATCGGGCCAGGCGAACAGGAAGCGCGAGGCGAACTCCTGGTCCTCCGCCAGAAGGTCAGCGAGATGGCGCGGCTGGCAGGCGAGCAGCAGGCTTATAGCAAAGCGGTCGATGCGGCGCTGGCCCTTGCCTTGGCCGAACGACACCGGCTGCGCCGACCAGGCCGGCAGCCATGGCGCGCGCACGGCGTCGCCGTGCAGCCACGTCGGCGGATCGTCGCGCCACAGCACGACGCCGCGCGGATTGGCCGTGACGGCGTCGGCGACGGCGCTGAGCGACGCCTCGCTGACAACGCCTTTCGCCTCGTCGTCGCGTTCGGCATCGAGCGTGGCCAAAAGCCCGCGCATCGGCGCCATCGCCGGCGACTTGCCGCTGGAGGGTGGGCCGACCAGCGCCTGCCACAGCACCAGCGGCTCGTCCCAGCGCGCGGCCAGCCGCACGACAACGCCCGCGCCGCAAAGCCCGGCGACCGCCGCGAACAGCGACTGCGCGACGTAGTCGGCGGGCGCGCCGGTGGCGTTGGCGGTGTCGCAGACCCAGTCGCGCCAGAAGGTCGGCAGGAGATTCAGGGGGAAGGCCGGAACGGCCGCACGCGCTTCTTCCAGCAGCGCCTGGTCGATCTCGCCCCAGCCGGCCGCCGGCATCGACGACAGCGGCTGGGCGTACTGCGGATCGTAGAAGGGCGACAGCGGATCGGCCCGCGTCAGGGCGACCAGCGGATCGTGGCGGGCATTGGGGCGTGGCGGCATGGCGGGTCCTGAATGACTGGAGTGACTTTTTGAATAACTACAGTACTATAGAACGGACCGCGAACGCAAGCCGCAAGACCTCGTGGGTCGGCGACCTCCCGCTGCCCCAGCCCTGGCGGCTTGACGATCCAGCCAATGTGTTCTCTTTGTGTTCTGTGGGCCGGGAGGAGAGTCAGACCGTGACGGCCACCATCCTTCATGCCGATCTGGACGCCTTCTACGCCTCGGTCGAGCAGCTCCTCGATCCGTCGTTGCGCGGCAAGCCGATCGCGGTCGGCGGCGGTGTGGTGCTGGCGGCGTCCTACGAGGCCAAGGCGTTCGGCGTGAAGGGCGGCATGCCGGGGCGGCGGGCGCGCGAACTCTGCCCAAAACTCATCTTCGTCGGCGGCCACTTCAAGGAGTACGCGCGGCTGGGCGATGCGGCGATGAAGGTACTGGACGACTTCACACCCCTGGTCGAGCGCATCTCGATCGACGAGGCCTTTGCCGACGTCGTGGGCTGCACGCACCTCTTCGGCTCGCCGGCCGAGATCGCCCAGAAGATCCGCCAGCGCGTGAAGAGCGAGCTTGGGCTGCCGATCTCGGTCGGCGTGGCGCGCACCAAGCACCTGGCCAAGATCGCCTCGCAGGTCGCCAAGCCCGACGGGCTGGTCGTGGTCGAGCCTGAGAAGGAACTGGCGTTCCTGCACGGCCTGCCGGTCGAGCTGATGTGGGGCGTGGGACCGGTCACGCGCGCGCGCCTGGCCGAACGCGGCGTGACGACCATTGGCGAACTCGCCAATACCTCGCCGCACGCGCTCGATCGCCTGCTGGGTCCCGCGGCAGGCGAGAAGCTTTTGGCGCTGGCGTGGAACCGCGATCCGCGCGAGATCCGCACGCATCACCGCGCTCGGTCGGCCGGTGCGCAGTCGGCGCTCGGCCGCAAGCCCGCCGTCGAGAGCGTCTACCGTCCCGCACTGGCCCATCTCGCCGACCGCATCGGCACGCGGCTGCGCGCCAAGTCGTTGGCCGGCCGCACCGTGACGGTGCGCGTGCGCTTCGCCGACCTGCGCGCCGTCACGCGCTCGCTGACCCTCGACGCGCCGATCGCGGCGACCGCGAGCCTGGCCGAGATCGCCGAGGAACTGGTGCGTACGGCGTTGGCCGATCATCCGCAGGAGAGGCACATCTCCCTGGTGGCGATCTCGGTATCGCATCTCGAGAAGCATCCCAGGCTGCAGCTGGAATTCTCCCTCGGCGCTCGCCACGAGGAGCGCCGCGCCGGCACGCGGCGCGGCCTGGCGCGCCATGCCGCCGATCGCGCCGTCGACCGCATCCGCGACCGCTTCGGTTGGGAGGCGATCGGCTACGGCTCGGTGGCGTTCGGGCCATACCGGTCGGTGCCCGATGAATTCCGCGAACTCGCCGAAAAGGAATTGTAGGACGCGTTGCGAATATGCCTGTTCAGGCATATGCACAGTGTATGGCAGCAACTTTGCTAAGCAAGCGAGGACTAGGAGGAATGGTCGGAAGGCGCACAAGCAAAGTGAAAGTGACGGCGAGCAGCGGCAACGTGTTCGCCGATCTGGGCTTCCCCGAGCCGGAGGAAGAACTCGCCAAGGCCCAACTTGCGATCTACATCGACCGAGCGATCGCGCACCGACGATTGACACAAGCGAAAGCGGCGATCGTCATGGGCATCGATCAACCGAAGGTCTCCGCACTCACCAATGGTCGATTGGCAAACTTCTCCAGCGAGCGGCTGATGAAACTGCTGACCAGGCTTGGACAGGACGTCGATATCAAGATCAGCGCAAAGCCGCACCGTCGAAGACAAGGGCGGATCCGGGTGATTGGGGAGATATAGGCATAGCGGCGGCGCGGGATACACTGCGCGCCATGAAGGTTCCCATCGCAGAGCTGCAGTCGTTGGTCGAGCAGGTGCTGGCGCATCATGGCGTCGCGCCCGCACGGGCGCCGCTGCTGGCCGCCACCATCGTTGCGGCGGAGCGGGACGGCAGCCGGAGCCACGGGCTGCAGCGGCTGGCCGGTTACGTCAGCAGCCTTCTCTGCGGCTGGGTCAATGGCGCGGCCGAGCCGGTCGTGCACGAGCCGGGGCCCGGCCTCTTGAAGGTCGATGCGCGCAATGGCTTCGCCCAGGTGGCGCTGGCGGAGGCGGCACCACGGCTCTGCGCCATGGCGGCGCGGCACGGCTCGGCGACCCTGACGACGGCCAACGGGCATCACTTCGCCGCCCTCTGGCCCGACATCGAGCCGCTGGCGGCCGAGGGCTATATCGCCCTCACCATGGTCAACACCCGCGCGCGCATGGTCGTGTGGCAGGGCACGCGCAAGGTGCTGGGCACCAATCCGATGGCCTTCGCCTGCCCGCGCAAGTCGGCGCCGCCGGTCGTCTGGGACCAGGCATCGAGCGTGATGTCGCAAGGCGACGTGCTTTTGGCCTCGGCAGCCAGGCGCCCGCTACCGGAAGGCGTCGGCGTCGATGCGGCCGGAACGGCGACCACCGATCCCGACACCGTGCTGAAGGACGGCGCCCTGTTGCCCTACGGCGGCATCAAGGGCGGATCGCTCGCCTTCATGATCGAGGTTTTGGCGACCCTGGGCGGCGCGCGATTCGGCTTCGAGGACGAGTCAGGGAAGATCCCGGGCGCCGTCACGTCGAACGCCGGACAGTTCCTGCTGCTGATCGATCCCCGGCGCTTCGGCGACGGCTTCTTGGATCGCATCGAGGCGCTGATCGAGCAGCTGCGCGATGCCGGCACCGGACGGCTGCCCGGCGACCTGCGTTACGAGCGCCGCCGCATCGCCGAGCGCGATGGCATCGACGTTTCGCCGGAGGTGCACGCGTACCTCAAGAGGAAGGGCCAACGTGTCAGTGCAGCATGACGTCGTCATTATCGGCGGCGGCATGGTGGGGCTGTGGCCTGTCGCGTGGCCGTTGTCGAACGCGATTTCGCCTGGACACTCGCCTCGACGCCGCGCGCCTCGGGCGGCGGGCGCGCTCCGGTCGGGACGACCGTGTGCTCTAAGTCCCCGGCTTCGTCCCCGTGGCTTTCACCACCTCGGCCCACGTCTTCATGTCCTTCTCGATGAAGGCCGCGAATTCTGCCGGCGTCGTCGGCGCCGCCAAGGTCGCGCGCTCCTCGAACTGGCGCAGCACCGCGGGATCGCGCATCAGGGCCACAAGATCGGCATTCACCTTGTTGACGATCTCGTCCGGCGTCTTCGCGGGCGCCACCAGGCCGGACCAGCCGGCCGAATCGTAGCCCGGCACGGTCTCGCCGATCGGCGGGACGCGGTCGAGCAACGGCGCGCGGCGCGCCGTCGTCACGCCCAGCGCCTTGATGCGGCCATCGCGGATCGCGCTGAGCGACGAGGCCGTGCTGTCCATCATCAGCTTGACGTGGCCGCCCAGCAGGTCGGCCATCGCCGGACCCGAGCCCTTGTAGGGGATGTGCACGATGTCGAGCTTCGCCTGCAGCTTGAACAGCTCCATGCTGAGATGCTGCGCCGTGCCGGGGCCGGCCGAGGCGTAGGAGTGCATGCCGGGCTCCTTGCGGGCGAGCTCGATCAGCTCGGCGATCGTACTGGCGGGGAAGCTGGGATGAGCCACGATCACCAGCGGCCCGCGGATGATGTTGGTGACCGGCTTGAAGTCGGTCAGCGGCTTGTAGGGCAGGTCGGGATAGAGGCTGGGATTGACGCCGAACGTGCCCGAGGTGGCGATCAGGAACGTGTAGCCGTCGGGCGCCGCCAGCTTGCCGGCTTCGACGCCCGGGATGCCGCCACCGCCGCCCTTGTTGTCGACCAAGACCTGCTGCTTCCAGACGTCGGTCAGCTTCTCGGCCATCAGCCGCGCGAAGATGTCCGCCGCCTGGCCGGGCGGGAACGGAACGATGAAGCGCACAGGCTTCGACGGCCACGGCGCCTGCGCGCGCGCGCGCGTTGCGATGACGGGTGAGGCAAGCGCTAGCGCGACAGCGTGGCGACGCGTGATCACCTTCATTGTTCCTCCCGGTGTTGTCTTGCCCGGGAGGCTAGCATGTCATGGGAGCGCGGGCCTCCGGCCCGCATTCATGAGCGGGCCGGAGGCCCGCGCTCGCAAAAAGAAACGGCCGGGAGTTACCCCGGCCGTTCCTGAAGACTTAGGCTTCGGATCGCTTACTGGATGACGATCTCGACGCGGCGGTTCTGCGGCTCGCGCACGCCGTCGCCGGTCTGGACCAGCAGGCCCTTCTCGCCCATGCCGATGACCGTGATCGCCTGCGCCGGCACGCCGTTACGCACCAAGGCGTCCTTCACGGCGTTGGCACGACGCAGCGACAGCGCCATGTTGTAGGCCTCCGGGCCCGACGTATCGGTGTGGCCGGTCGCCGTGATGCGGGCGTTGCCCTTGGCCTTGAAGGCGTCCGAGGCCTGCTTGATCGTGTTCAGCGCCTGCTGGGAGAGGTTCGAGCGGTCCCAGTCGAAGAACACCATGAAC
>JAKFVH010000015.1 GCA_021732285.1 Reyranella sp.
GCCGGCGGCTTCGGCGGCGCCAAGTACGAACGGTCGGGCGGCGAGGAGGCCTTTGTCGACATGGGCGACATCTTCTCCGACATGTTCGGCCGCGCGCGAGGCGGTCGGGCCGGCGCGGGCGGCTTCTCGTTCCGCCCGGGCGGCGACGGGTTCGACATGGGCGGCATGCCCGTGACCTACAGCCTGCGCGTGCCCTTCCTGGTGGCCGCCCGCGGCGGCAAGCAGCGGGTCAACCTGCCGGACGGCAAGACGCTCGACATCGACATCCCCGAGGGCACGAGCGACGGCCAGACGCTGCGCCTGAAAGGGCAGGGCATGCCCGGCACCAAGGGTGGTCCGGCAGGCGATGCCTATGTCGAGATCCATGTCGATCCGCACGCCTTCTTCGAACCGCGCGACAACGACATCCATGTCGAGTTGCCGGTGACGCCGACCGAGGCGGTGCTGGGCGGCCGCATCCGCGTGCCGACGGTGGGCGGGCCGGTCATGCTGAACGTGCCGGCCGGCTCCAACACCGGCACGTCGCTGCGCCTCAAGGGCCGCGGCCTGCTCGACCGCAAGTCGGGCCAGCGCGGCGACCAGTACGTCAAGCTCAAGGTCGTGATGCCCGACAAGCCGGACCCCGCGTTGAAGGAGTTCCTGGAGAAGTGGGAGGCGGGCGGTGCCTATGATCCGCGCCAGTCGATGGAGCAGTTCACATGACCACGCTCGAGGAACTGCTGCGCGCGCACCACCGTCTCACCGCCGTCCATGTCGAGCGCTGGGTCGCGCGCGGCCTGCTGCGCCCTTCGGCCGACGGCGAGAACTGGATCTTCGAGCCGGTCGACGTGGCGCGCGCCCGGCTGCTCGCCGACCTGACGGACCAGATGGGCTTCGACGAAGAGGCAGTCGAGACCGTGGTCGATCTCTTGGACCAGGTGCACACGCTGCGCCGCCAGCTCCATCAGCTTGGGCTCGCGATCGGCAGCCAGCCGAACGAAACGCGCGAATCGATCGCTGTCGCGTTGAAGGACCTGCGCGACCGGTAGTCTCCGGACCGCCGGCTTCCAGGCGCTCATGCCTCATGAGGCCGCTCAGTCGCCTGCCAACTTTCGCCAGGCGGCGGCGATGGCCGCTGTGGCCGGAGGATCGGCGATCATGCCGAGATGAGTCTCGTTCGGCACGATCGTCACGCCGATGCGCGGATTGAGGGGCTGCAGCATCGGCTTGAACTGATCGGCGTTGAACAGCTCGTCGTTGGCGCCAATCACGATCTCGGTGGGCGACGATATGCGGGCAAGCACGCTGCGCCAGTCACGGCCGAGCTGCAGGCTCGCAGCCAAGCGGAAGGAGTAGACCGGCGTGCGGCTGTTGCTCGCCTTGGCGTCGGTCGCGAAGTGGACGGCGGGCACGCCCTGGAACCATGGCAGGCCGATGCCGTCGAGCAGCGACAGCACGATGATGCGCGGCACCGCCACGCCGGCCCAGCCGCCGGAGTTCGGCTTGTTGGTCGGCGCGTCCTGGCCGATATAGGGCGAGATCGCGAGATAGTCGTTGAACAGGCCGGCCTGCCTGCCGCCGGCGATGCGCAATACGAAGCCGCCGCCGGAGGAAAAGCCGATGAGCGTGCGATGCACGCCGGGCTTGTCGAGACCAAGGCCTCTGACGAGGTCGGCGAGGTCGTCGTCGAGCTGTCCGAGATGGGAGACGTCGCCGTTGGTGGTGCCGCTGCCGCCGTGGCCGCGCAGGCTGATCGCGTAGACGCTGGCGCCCGCCGCCTGCAGCGCCTGGGCGAGCTTGAGCATCGAGACGTCGGTGCCCGACGAGCCGTGCACCAGGACGACAGCACGCTCCGGCCGGCCGGGGTAGAGACGATAGTTGATGGGTGCCCCGTCACGCGCCTTGAGGGTCTGCGGCCGGGGCAGCTCCGCGAAGTTCCATTGCGCGATACCGGGGATCGAATTGCCGGCGGCCAGCGTCGGCGGCGCGGTGGGCGCGTTGAAGGCGATGACGGCGGCGAAGGCGCCGACGACGACCAGCAGGAGGACGCCGGCGACGATGAGGATGCGACGAAACATGAGGCGACTATCCGGCTGGGTGTGTTCGCGATCCATTGTCCTTTCGCGAATCGCCCGACCATTTCACGAAGCGTGGATTGACGAGTCTTGCCGGACCGCGCGCATCCTGCGCGCTCATGAATCATGAGCGAGCCAGAGGCTCGCGGTCCGGAAGAGAATGAATCATGAGCGGGCCTGGAGGCCCGCGGTCCGGCGAGAGTTACCGCTGGTGAAGCGCCCGCCACACCTTGTGCGAGGTGATCGGCATGTCGAGATGGCGCACGCCGAGCGGCCGCAGGGCATCGAGGACGGCGTTGGCGATCGCCGCGGGTGCGCCGTTGGTCGGCAGCTCGCCGACGCCCTTGAGGCCCATGAAGTTGTTGGGTGAGGCCGTGGCGATGGTCTCGACCTGCAGGAAAGGGGCGTCGTCGGCGCGCGGCAGGGCATAGTCCATCAGCGTTCCGCTCAGCAGCTGGCCGCTCTCCTCGTCGTAGATCGCCTCCTCCATCAGGGCATTGCCGAGCCCATGGACGATGCCGCCATGGACCTGGCCTGCCAGCAGCCGCGGATTGACCACGGTGCCGCAGTCGGCGACCTCGGTCAGGCGGTCGACGCGCACCTCGCCGGTGTCGGGATCGACCTCGACCTCGCAGACCATGACGCCGGTGGGGAAGGATTCGATCTTGTCGCCGAACAGCGCGTCGCCTGCGAACGGCTTTTTAGCCGCCAGTTCGAACAGGCCGATGCGCCGGTCGGTGCCGACCACCTCGAAGCTGCCGTCGCGATAGGCGATGTCCGCCGGCGCGGTCTCCAGCCGCTCGGCGGCGAGGTCGCGGCCGCGCTGGATCACGACGTCGGCGGCGCGCTTCAGCGTCGTGCCGCTGATGATGGTCGATGACGAGCCGCCGGTGCCGCCGCCATGCGGGATGCTGAGCGTGTCGCCTTGGCGGACTTCGATACGGTCCATCGCCACGACGAGCGAGGCCGCCAGGATCTGGGCGAACACCGTCTCGTGGCCCTGGCCCTGGCTTTGCGTGCCCACGCTCGCCACCAGCCGGTCGGGCTCGACCTGCACCACGGCATGTTCGTCGGCGATGCCGCCGGTGCCGTGCAGATGGCAGGCGAGCCCGAGCCCGCGCCGCTTGCCTGCGGCTTCGCTCACCGCACGACGCGCGGCGAAGCCCGGTTCGTCGGCGGCTTTCAATGCGGCCTCGAACAGCCGCACGCAATCGGCGGCGTCGTAGGTGTAGCCGCTCGCCGCCGCGTACGGCATCTCGTCGGCCTTGAGCAGGTTGAGCCGCCGCAACTCGGCCGGCGTGCGGCCGGTCTCATGGGCGGCGAGGTCGACCAGCCGCTCGAGCAGGAACAACGCCTCGGGCTTGCCGGCGCCGCGGATGGCGTCGACCGGCACCGTGTTGGTGAAGGCGCAGTCGAAGTCGATGCGGATCGCCGGGATGCGGTAGAGGCCCGAGATTACTTTGGCGAGGCCCGTGGTCGGGATGGTCGGCGCGAACATCGAGACATAGGCGCCGTAGTTCGCCTGCGCCTTTACGCGCAATGCCAGGAACTTCCCCTGCGCATCCAGGGCAAGCTCAGCGCTCGCCAAAAGGTCTCGCGCGTGGCTGTCGCTCTGCGCCAGCTCGGCGCGCTCGCAGGTCCAGCGCAGGCCGCGCTTAAGCTTGCGGGTCGCCCAGGCGATCAGGGTCGATTCGGCGTAGATCGGATATTTCGGCCCGAAGCCGCCGCCGACATCCTCGGTCACCAGCCGGAGCTTGTCCTTGGCCACATTCAGCACGCGCTCGCACATCAGTCGATGCGGGACCTGCACGCCCTGCGACGAGAAGGTGACGGTCACGAGGTCGTCCGCCGCGTCATAGGCCGACCACGCCGCGCGCGTCTCCATGTAGTGCACGATCTGGCGCGGCGAGCGGATGCTGAGCGTCGTGACGTGCGCCGCGCGCGCGAAGGCGGCATCGGTCGCCGCCGCATCGCCCTTGCCCCAGCGGCACATCAGGTTGCCGGGCACATCGTCGTGGACCAGCGGCGCATCCACGGCGAGGGCCTGCTCGGCGGTCACGACGGCCGGCAGCGCCTCGTAGTCGATCTCCAACATTTCCGCCGCGTCGCGCGCCTGGTCGAGCGTGTCGGCCACGATCATGGCGACGATGTCGCCGACATGGCGCACCTTGCCCGGCGGCATCGGCAGATGGTCGGGCTCGCGATGGCGGTTGCCGGCCGCGTCCTTGATCTCGCTGATCGCCGGCAGATGGCCGACCTTGTCGGCTAAAAGGTCTTGGGCGGTGTAGACCGCCGCGACGCCGGGCGAGGCGAGAGCCGCCGCCTGGTCGATGCCGGCGAGCCGTGCGTGGGCGTGCGGTGAGCGCACGAACAGCACAGCCAGCGCACCGGCCGGTGCGGTGTTGTCGGCATAGCGGCCGCGGCCGGTCAGCAGCCGCTGGTCTTCGCGCCGTGTCAGCGGCTGGCCGAGTTTCACTGGAGCATTCATGGCGTCGGGTATACCGGCTTTTCGTGTCGGTCCGTGACGATGAAAATCTGGGGCTCGGATTACTCCTGTTCTTGGCGTCGGCCTCTTGGCGTTGGGGGGCCTTGCAGCCGGCGCGAGGGCATGGCAACTCGGACTCCATGGATAGCCTCCTGATCCTGATCAGCGTCTTCGCCGTGTTCATCCCGGCTCTCATCCTGCCGGGGCCGGATTTCGTCGCCGTCGTGCGCTCGTCCATGACTCACGGCACGCGCGCCGGCCTGCTGACGACGCTCGGCGTGTCGACCGGCCTCTGCATGTACGCGACACTGAGCCTGCTCGGCCTGTCGGCGATCCTGGCCGAGTACCAGTGGCTCACCTGGACGGTACGGGTGCTTGGCGGATGCTATCTCGCCTACCTGGGCATCAAGCTTTTGCGGGCCAAGCCTCAGACGATCGACCTCGACCAGCAGTCGCAGCGCCCGGCCGGACAGCGCGCGATCCTGTTCGGCTTCCTGGTGACGCTGACCAATCCCAAGGCGATTGTGCTGTTCGCCAGCGTCTTCGCCACGGCCGTCACCGCCTCGACGCCGACCTGGCTGATGATCCTGATGATCGGCCTCGTGACGACGTCGTCCCTGGTCTGGTATTCCTGCGTCAGCCTGTTCATGTCCTCCGGCCCGGTGATGCGCCGCTTCCAGCGAGCGCGGCACTGGATCGAGCGGGCAGCGGGCGTCTGCTTCATCGGCCTCGGCGGCAAGGTTTTGGCCGACGCTGGGAGACCGATATCGTAGTATTGCGCCGCCAGAGTGCTGGGCTTTCACCTGGACGAGGGGTCATCCGCCATGTCCGAGCCGCCGCCGAACCGCAATCCTGCCTTCCAAGCCGTCCTCAGACGGTTGCTTGCCAGACGGCCGCAGCCCAGCAGCGCGCCCCGCAAGAGCCAGGCGAAACCCTCGCCGAAGAAGAAACCCCGGGCGGCCTGAGCCTTACGCGGCCAGCGCGTCGCTGATCACCTTCAACGCGCTGTCTATGTCCTGACGGTTGACGTCGAGATGCGTCACGGCGCGGATGCGCGTCGCCGTGTTGGCGCCGATGCCGACGCCGCGCTCGCGGCAGGCATCGACCAGCTTGGCCGAGGTCCAGCCGGGCTTGGTGATCTCGAAGAACACCAGGTTGGTCTCCATGCGCGGCACGTCGATCTGGATGCCCTTGATGTTGGCCAGTCCTTCGGAGAAATGGCGCGCGTTGTCGTGGTCCTCGGCCAGGCGATCCCAGTTGTGGTCCAGCGCATAGAGCGCGGCCGCGGCGATGACGCCGGACTGGCGCATCGAGCCGCCCAGCATCTGCTTCTGGCGCCACGCCTCCTTGATGAACTCCTTGGAGCCCGCGATGCTGGCGCCGACCGGCGCGCCCAGGCCCTTGGTGTAGTCGAGCCACAATGAATCGACGCAGGCCGCGTAGTCGCTGGCCTTGATGCCCGACTTCACCGAGGCGTTGCAGAGCCGAGCGCCGTCCATGTGCAGGGCGACGCCCGCGTCGCGCGCCACCTTGGCCACGCCCTGCATGGTGGCGAGCGGCCACACCGTGCCGAAGCCGCCATTGGAAGTGTTCTCAATCGACACCAGGCGCGAGCGCGGCGCGTTGCGGCTGTTGGGATCGCGCAGGGCGGCCTTGACCTGCTCGCCGGTGAACACGCCGTTGGGGCCTTCGATCGCCCGGATCATGACGCCGGAATTGGCGGCCGGGCCGCCGGTCTCGGCGTTGATGATGTGGGCGGTGCGGTCGGCGATCACCTCGTCGCCCAGGCGGCAATGGACGCGGATGGCGATCTGGTTGGCCATGGTGCCGCTCGGCAGGAAGAGCGAATCTTCCTTGCCCAAAAGCTCGCAGACGCGTTCGCGCAACCGGTTGACCGTGGGGTCTTCCATCTTCTGCTCGTCGCCGACTTCGGCGTCGGCCATGGCCTTCCGCATGCCGGGCGAGGGCTTGGTCTTGGTGTCGCTGTAGAGATCGATGAAACGGTTTTGCATGGCGTGTCGGGTGCTCCTGCGCCACCATAACGGCAACGGCGGATGGAGGAAACATGAGCCAGTTTGCGGCCCAGCCCGCAGCTTCGGTAATACCGGAGGAGCTGCTCTATGGCGTCGACGGCGCCATCGCCAGCATCACGCTGAATGCGCCGCAGCGCATGAACACGATCTCCGGACCGATGCTCAGGCAGCTGACCGACGCGCTGGTGCGGGCCAACGAGGATCGCGAGGTGCGGGTCGTCATCCTGACCGGCACCGGCCGCGCCTTCTGCGCCGGCCTCAATCTCGAGGCGCAGAGCAAGGGCACCGACAATCTCAGCGTCGGCTCGGGCGCCA
>JAKFVH010000048.1 GCA_021732285.1 Reyranella sp.
CCCGACCCTAACCCGGATATCGCCGGTGACCGCCGCAAGGCCGCTCCCTCGCTACAGCGCACCCGAGGGGCGCGCTCGCTCGCGGCCTTGCTCCCGCCCCAGCTACACCACCACAGGGGACACGACCACCAGCGGCATCTGCGCGGTGTTGAGGCCTCAATTGCCGATCACGTTGCGAAGGGATTTAAACTAGTGGCTCGTGGCCCACGGGCGGTCGATGTGCCCGGATTTTCGTCGCCCAGGCTTTATGATTACATCATTCAGGATCCTGTCACGGGGCTATACTATGGAGTAGAAGTAAAGACGACAATCATGAGCACTATTAGGGTTGATCGCGAGCAAGTGTTGAAAGATGCGGCTGTGGTCGCTCAAGGCGCTAAGGTTCGTGTCCTGGGTATCGACCTGTATGGCGTGAGCTATTCGGTCTACTGCTTTGGATGTGAGGCACTTGATGTCCGGTCTGCACGCCTTCTAAGCATATTGCAGAATGCTGGTGTGCCAGTGGTACCGGGCATTCTGCCGGGAGACATTAGACCTTAGACAAGGGTGGCCATGTTTGACGAGAAGTCGATAACTCCAGGCTTGTCGGAACTTGGCTACGTCCGCCTCAAGAGGCTGACCTACAAGGCTTCGTGGAGTTCGACCGATGTCGAACACTTTCTATTCGCGTCTTTGTTCGCCGGCGGCAATCGTTTCCTCTGTGATTTTGGGATCAGAAACCCGGGAGCTGAGCAGTTCGCACTCGAATGCTTGAAATTGTTTGGCGGACCACTCTTCCGTGATGTCCGCTTTGACCCTCGCTACGACTGTTCCAATCGATTTCCTCTGGGAAAGTTGGCTGCATGGTCTATTGGGTGGTCTCTAACGATATCAGCGTTCTCTGAAGCCGCCTTTGCAGACAAAGTCAAAGGCGACATTGAGCACCTTTTGCTTCCGGCCGTCCGCTCTATCCTGTCTTCTGCTGACCTTTTCTCCGTACTGATCAAGAACGTCGAGCCTTGCAGCTGGGTCACGGTTGGCGGCCCACTTCGCGCCGCGAAGGTCGTCTACTTGGGGCGACGGCTGGGGGTGACAAACAGCGAGCTTCGATCGATGCTGCAACCATATTTGACGCAGATTGGTGGGGGCCTTGGCCGTGGCGGGACCGGCAAGATGCAGTCTCCCGATGCCTTTCTGGAGAAAATACTGCATCACGCAAACTAGGCTTGCCCACCCAGTGCAGCCACTATTTGCTCGTCTTCGTGCCCGAATTCCCGATGACCAGCACCAGCAAGATCCAGAAGTTCGTCATACGCGAGCAGACGATCAAGAAGCTAGGGCCGAAGGATGAAAAACGGCCTAGCGACGACAGCGCGTCACGCGTCGCGCAGTTCCAGCCGACGCTCTATGCGGACCAGTCGCTCGGTCAGACCATCGGTGGCGAGCTGCTGCTGGGCATCGGCCGACGCCAAGTTGCCGAGATGCTGGATGATCGACGCCTGACCGCTCTCGAGATTCGCCAAGCGCCGCTTGACCTCTCCAAGCGACCCCTGGACGTCCGAGATATCGGCACGAATGGCGCGCAGCTGCGTCAACACCAGATTTTCAGGACTGTCGACCATACAATCCTTGTAGCACGAGTCAGGATACGTCGTAAGCAACCCTCGCTTGTATTCTTATCACTAGATCAATCCTCGGTCAGTCAGCTGCCGCCCGCTGTTCCATCGCCGCCGTTGTCGGTCGGTTGGCCTTCAGGAACGTCCTGATGTGCCGTACCGCCAGCGGGATCTTCTCCGGCGTGTCCTTCCAGGGATACATGCTGACCTGCGAGTTGGGCGCCAGCATCGCCACCTCCATCGCCACCGCGTAGGGATGCGGCGGGACGTCGTCGGGCAGCACAAGGATCGGGATCTGGCAGTTGCGCACGAAATCGCGGCTCACGGTGAACACGAAGTCGGGGTTGGCGCGGTACATCTTGGCGAGGAACTGGCTCACCTGCTCGATGGTGATGTCGGGCCGGCGCGCGACCAGGGCCGGGCCCCAGTTGTTCATGTTGTTCTGATAAAACTGATCGGGCAGCTCCGGTCGATGGCCGCTGGGCTGCGTCAGGACGGCGGCGACCACGCGGTTGGGCGCGCGCTTGATCAGGTTCCAGATGAACGGCTGGCCGATGCAGTAGCCCAGCACCATGAATTTATCGATGCCGAGGTGATCCATCAGGCCGATATGGTCGTCGGTATGGGAATCCCACGGCCGGTCGATCTCGAGCGGCCCCGACGACTGGCCGGCATTGGCGTTGCGCAGGTCGGCGCCGACGCAGCGGAAGCCGTCCTTGGCGAACTCCTTCATGGCGTTGAAGGGGTGGCTGGTGTCGAGCCCGGCGATCGTCGAGTTGAGCCCGCCGCCCGGGATCACCAGCAGCGGATAGCCTGAGCCCATCTCTTCGTAGTGGATGCGGACTTTGCCGCGTTCGTAGGTCGGCATGGCGCTTCCTCCTCAGGAGCCGTTTCAGGCCAGTATGAGCCTCACATCCTGCTCGTCCAGTCGTCATCCTGGACGGGAGTGCGCCGCTGGCGGTCCAGCACCTGCTTCAGGGCGCCCCGCACATCGTCCTGCCACTGGCGAAAGCCCACGAGCGCCCGAGGCTTCAGGGCGCGCTCGCCGTCGTTGGACAGGTACGGCGCCGGATCGGAGAACTTTCCGTTGATGATCGTCGAGAAATGCAGATGGGCGCCGGTCGATCGTCCGGTCATGCCGACATAGCCGATGACCTCGCCCTTACGCACGGTGCCGCCCACGGCCATGCCGGCGGCAAAGTGCGACAGGTGGGCGTAGAGCGTCGTGAATTGCGGGGCGTGGCGGATCTTTACGGTGAGGCCGTATTCGAAGTGATTGCCCTGAAGCTCGACGATGCCGTCCGCGGCCGCGAGGATCGGCTGTCCCACGCGCGCCTCGTAATCGATGCCATTATGGAAGCCGCCGCCCGACGGGCGCCCGTAGTATCGGCGAGGTCCGAACGGCGATGACATGCGCGAGCCCGGCCTTGGCGGGGCCAGGGCGGCGACGCCCAGTCGCCTGCCGTCCTCGTCGAACCAGCCTTCGGGCTCGTCATCCGGTGCAAATCGCCAGAATGTCTGGCGGGCAACGCCCTCTGCGACGATGGAAACGTAGATTGGACAGGGAGCGCCGTCAGGCGTCGCACCTTGGGCGACGCGAACGGTGTCCGAAGCTGTTGGGTCGAGCAGGGAGAGTACCTCCTCGCTGGCCGCACCTGCCGGGCGCATGCTGTGCAAGCTCACCTCGGAGATCGGCGATCGGCTTGTATCGCGTGAGAAGCCGCAGACCTGGCGGGCCGGGACAGGAACGTCCTTCGACTCGCCTCGGTGTTCCAAGCGGCCGCGGCTGTCGTGGTCCGGCAGGACGCTGCCGAGATTGCGATCGAGGCGGCTGAAGTCCGGAGTCCGAACATGCGCCATGGCGTCCATGGCCGGAGGACTGACAAGGCAAAGGGCGGCGAAGGCGAGACGCGCAACCGTCGTCATGGACCTGATTCTCCCCCTTGCGCACTCGCGACCATGGAACGTAGCGCCTGGCCGAAGCAGGCTCCACCCGGATTCTCAGTGCCGATTCACAGCGACTGCACGCCCATCAGCCGCTGCACGACTTCGAGCTGGATGTCGGCCGCCTCGACCATCTCGGCGATCGGCACCGATTCGTTGGCGGCATGGCCCTGCGCGCCCGAGCCCGGCCCGAAGTTGATGATCTCTATGCCATCGTCGGCGTAGTAGCGGCCGTCGCTGACGCCGGTGGCGTTGAGGAATTTCACCTTGCGACCGGTCTGCCGCTTCACGACGGCTTCGAACGCGGCGACCGCCTGGCCGTTCTCGGGCGCGAAGAAGCCGTTGGTGCCGGTCAGGAACTCGACCGAGTACATGGTCTTCGGCTCGCGGACCTTGTCTAAAACGGCCTTCAGCTCCTTGAAGGCGTCCTTGACCTTCTCGTTGGGCAGCAGGCGGCGGTCGATCTCGACGGTGCAGGCCGACGGCACGACGTTGGTGTTGTGGCCGCCATGGAACATGCCGACATTGACCGTCGACTTCATCGCGCCCTTCACGCGCTTGGGCAGGACCTTGTCGTAGTGCGTTTGCAGCGCGCCCACGAGGCGCATCATGCGCAGGATGGCGTTGTCGCCGCCCGCCGGATTGCCGGCGTGTGCGGCCTTGCCTTTGGTCGTGAGCTTGGCCCACATAACGCCGCGCTCGGCCACGATCAGGTTGTTCTCGGTCTGCGCCCCCAGGATCAGCGCATCCGGCCGCACGCGGCCGCTCTTGCGCAAAAATTCCATGCCGTCGGCGCCGAGGTTCTCCTCGTCGGCCACGAAGGTGAATAAAAGCTCGCCCTTCTGCGGGCCACCGCGACGGGCGATCTCCTCGGCGAGCCAGATCTGGACGGCCATGCTGCCCTTGCAGTTGCCGGCGCCCAATCCGTAGACCAGCCCGCCCTTCACCAGCGCCTTGTAGGGATCGCTCTTCCAGTTGGCACGTTCGCCCACGCCTACCGTGTCGACGTGGGCGTTGAAGGCGATCACCGGGCCTTTGCCCTTGCCCTTCATCCGCGCGACGACGTTGTCGACGGCCTTGGTCTTGGTCGCGACCTCGACCTTGTAGCCTGCCTTCTTCAGGCGCTTCGCCGCATAGGCGCAGATCTCGACCGAGGTGCCGGGCGGGTAGGGGCTCGGCAGCGCAATCAGGTCGGACAGGATGGCGACGAGGTCGGATTCGATTTTCTTCGACACAAACTTTTCCTTCAGTCTAGCGATTGGCCAATTCTTCCAGCACCTCGACCAGCACGCGCGTGCCGGCGGCGAGGTCGGCGGGCGTGGCGTTCTCGGCCTCGTTGTGGCTGATGCCGCGCTCGCAGGGCACGAAGATCATGCCGGCCGGACAGAGTCTCGCGATGTGCATGGCGTCGTGCCCCGCGCCCGACGGCATGTCCATGTTTGAAAGTTTCAGCGCCTGGGCCTTGGCACGCACCAGGTCGATCACCTTGGGGTCGAAGTCGGTCGGTGCCACGTTGGTCACGCGCTCGATCTTCGCGGTGCACGGCGCGGCGCGGCTGGCCACGATCTCCTTGAGTTTTTTCTCGTGCGCTTCCAGCACGTCGTTCGACGGATGGCGCATGTCGATGGTGAAGCTTGCCTTGCCCGGCACGGTGTTGGGCGAGCCGGGCTGCACGTCGACGCGGCCGATGGTGAAGCGCAGCGTATCATCGGCGTCGGTGGTCGCCTCGTACATGGCGGCGGCGATGCGCGTCGCGGCCGCGAAGGCGTCCTTGCGGGCGGCACGCGGCGTCGTGCCGGCATGCGCTTCCTCGCCCGTGGTCTCGACGGTGTAGCGCCGGCTGCCCTGGATGCCGGTGACCACGCCGATGGTCTTGCGCTCGTTCTCCAGCCGCGGGCCCTGCTCGATATGCGCCTCGACATAGCCGTCGAGCGCGAAGCCGGGCTTGCCGTCGCTGAGCGGCGCCGGCGCGGCTTTCAGCGTGCTCGCCAATGCATCCTTGAGGACCACGCCGTCCCAGTCCTTGGCTAAAAGCATGTCGTCGAGCTTGTACTGGCCCGCGAACACCGCCGAGCCCATGGCGCCGGGCTGGAAGCGCGAGCCCTCCTCGTTGGTCCAGGCCACGGCCACGACCGGTCGCTTGGTCTTCACGCCAGCGTCCTCGAGCGCTTCCAGCGCCTCGAAGGCGGCCAGCACGCCGTACATGCCGTCGAAGCGGCCGCCGGTCGGCTGGCTGTCCATGTGCGAGCCGCTCATCACCGGCAACGCGGTAGCGTCG
Source organism: Reyranella sp. (assembly GCA_021732285.1). GTDB lineage: Bacteria > Pseudomonadota > Alphaproteobacteria > Reyranellales > Reyranellaceae > Reyranella. The sequence goes on from JAKFVH010000048.1 coordinate 5,818, forward strand.
CTGCCCTCGCGGCGCACGAACAGATTGCCGATGGCGTCGGTGAAGATCGAAAAGCCGCGAGCCTTGGCCCACGAGGCAAGCAGGTTGCGCGCGGCCGCATCCTCGGCCGACAGCGCCTGGCGGTTGACCCCGCCCTTGGGCGTGCCGCCCAGCCGGGCCATGTCGGCGTGGCGCTGCCACAGGCGATCCTCGCGAACGGCATTGGCACCGCTCATGCATTCTCTCCAGTTGTTGGGCGGTCTATAGCGGCCCCATAGTCGCGCATCAATCGGGAGGTCCCCTTGCACAATCACCTCGACCGCAATCTCGTCGGTTACGGCCCCAATCCGCCCGACCCGCAGTGGCCCAACGAGGCCCGCGTGGCCGTGAGTTTCGTGCTGAACTACGAGGAGGGTGGCGAGAATACCATCTTGAACGGCGACGCCGCCTCGGAAGTGTTTTTGACCGAGACGCCGGGCGGCACGCCGATCGTGGGCGGCCGCGACCTCTCGACCGAATCGATGTACGAGTACGGCAGCCGCGCCGGCTTCTGGCGCATCCTGCGGCTGTTCTCCGAGCGCAACATGCGCTTCACCTCGTGGGCGGTCGGCAAAGCGCTGGAGCTGAACCCCGCCGCCGGCAAGGCGATGGCCGAGGGCGGCCACGAGGTGGCGAGCCACGGCTACCGATGGATCAACTACAAGGACTTCACGCTCGAGCAGGAGCTCGACCACATGAAGAAGGCGGTGAAGGCCATCGCCGATACCGCGGGCAAGCCGCCGGTCGGCTGGTACACCGGCCGCTTCGGCATGCACACGCTGGCGGCCGTCATCAAGCACGGCGGCTTCCTCTACTCGAGCGATTCCTACAATGACGACCTGCCGTACTGGGTCAAGGTCGACGGCACGCCTCACCTGATCATTCCCTACACGCTCGAAGTGAACGACATGAAGTTCGGCGTGGCGCCGGGCTACACCGCGGGCGACGGCTGGCTGCAGGCGATGAAGGACAGCTTCGACGTGCTCTACGCCGAGGGCGCCAAAAGCCCGAAGATGATGTCGATCGGCCTGCACTGCCGCCT
>JAKFVH010000096.1 GCA_021732285.1 Reyranella sp.
TCGAAGGAGATGGCGTTGGGCACCGCGGGCAGCAGCGCCTCGCGCGGCACCAGCGAGGTGAGCGGGATCACCTTCTCGCCGTCGCGCACGCCGTAGCCGATCGAGATCGAGGCGGGATTGCAGGGCAGCGGGATCATGTCGCCGTCGGCGAATACGCCTGAGTCCTCGACGATGCGGCGGCGGATCTCCGACAGCACGATGCGGTTGGTCTTGGGATCGAAGCCTTCGTTGCGGCCGGCGTCCTGCACGGGCTGGAAGTTGATGCCGCGCACGCACTTGTACTTCAGCGCATGGCGCACGATCTCGCCGATCTCCGTGTCGTTGACGCCGCGCTTCACCGTGCAGACCAGCGTGGTCGAGATATTGCGCGCCTCGAGATTGGCCAGCGCCTGGCGACGGATGCGCGTCAGCGCGGCACCGCGGATGTTCTTGAGCGCGTCGTCGTTCAGCGAATCGAACTGCAGGTAGACCTCGAAACCGGGCCTGAGTTCGGCCAGTGCGTCGCAGAAGGCCGGGTCCTCGGCAATGCGGATGCCGTTGGTGTTCAGCATCACGTGCTTGATGGGACGGCGGCGGGCGGCGGCCAGGATCTCCAGGATCTGCGGATGGATGGTGGGCTCGCCCCCCGAGATCTGCACCAGGTCGGGCTCGCCTTCGCTTCGCACCAGGGCGTCGAGCATGAACTCGACCTCGGCCACGCTGCGATGGCTGTTTCGCTTGGGCGAGGAATCGGCGAAGCACACCGGACAGGCGAGATTGCAGGCCTCGTTGATCTCGACGATGGCGAGGCACGAATGCTGCTCGTGGTCGGGGCAGAGGCCGCAATCCCATGGGCAGCCGCGCTCGGTGCGGGTGAACGGCGCCAGGGGCCGATCGCCGGGCTTGAGGTATTCCAGGGTGCGGCGCCAGTAGACCGGGTCATCGGACACCAGGGTCTTCATCACGCCGTGCTCGGGGCAGCGCTTGGAATAGTAGATGCCGCCGTCTTCCTCGACGATCTTGGCCGGCACCAGGCCAAGGCAAGTCTCGCAGAGAGACGTGGTCTGGCCGAGGAAGAGATACGGTGCAGACTTGCGTACTACGCCGTCGTACATGCTCGGCCCCCGCTGCGGATCATCGCCGCAGCGTACAGGACCAGACCCAGACAGACAAAATGGAAGAGGTTGAAAGGCCCGAGCAGCGTTGCATAGGGTTTGAAGAACTCCCAGACGAAGCGCTGCAGGCCGTACCAGCCGACCGTGAGGTAGAAGCCGTTCTTGAGCCAGAAGGGGTCGCCCGCCCTAAAGCGCTGGATCAGCACGACGAACATTGCGGCCATCGCGAGCGATTCATAGAGCTGCACGGGATGGCGGCTGATGCCGTCGCCGAAATCGACGGCCCAGGGAACCGCAGTCGGTGTGCCGTAGGTGAAATCGGCAAGGCCGGAGAAGAAGCAGCCCCAACGGCCGACGGCGACGGTAGCGGCGAAGGGAGCGGCAAAGACGATGCCGGTCGAGCCCTGGACGCCGGTGAAGCGCTTATAAGCTTCGACGGCGGCGATGGCGCCGGCGATGCCGCCCACCATGGAGAAGCCCAGCGCATGCATGCCGGAGAGCAGCGCGTTTGCCGTGCCGAAGAACATCGCGCCGCACAGCGCGCCCGCGCCGGCGGCCACGGCGTAAAGACCAGGATGCTGCACACGGTTGGCGGGCAGCGCCTCGGCTGGGATGAGATGACGCGTGGTCCACCAGAACACCGTCATCGAGGCAAGCCACGCCGCGACGTCGAACACGGCGTGGATGTACGGCAGCCCGAAGTAGCTCATGCTGGGGGCGCGCCACTCCAGTGGCGCGTCTTCTCATGCTCTTCAGGACCGCGCGCTTCCAGCGCGCTCATGAGCGAGCCGGAGGCTCGCGGTCCGGAAGACCATGAACGCGCCACTGGAGTGGCGCGCCCCCAGCGAAGACTACTTCTTCGGTCCACCTTGGCCCGTTGCTCTCAAACGGAGCCTGAGAGCGTTCAGCTTGATGAAGCCCTCGGCGTCGCGCTGGTCGTAGGCACCGGCGTCGTCCTCGAAAGTGACGGTCTTCATCGAGTAGAGCGACTTCGGCGACTTGCGGCCGACCACCGTGGTGTTGCCCTTGTAGAGTTTCAGCCGCACCGTGCCGGTGACGTTCTCCTGGCTCTTGTCGATCAGCGCCTGCAGCATCTCGCGCTCGGGCGAATACCAGAAGCCGAAGTAGATCAGCTCGGCATACTTGGGCATCAGCTCGTCCTTGAGATGCCCTGCCCCGCGATCGAGCGTGATCGATTCGATGCCGCGATGGGCGGCGTAGAGGATCGTGCCGCCCGGCGTCTCGTAGATGCCGCGGCTCTTCATGCCGACGAAGCGGTTCTCGACCAGGTCGAGCCGGCCGATACCGTTCTCCTTGCCGAGCTCGTTCAGCTTCGTGAGCAAGGTCGCAGGCGACATCGCCTTGCCGTTGACGGCGACGGCATCGCCCTTCTCGAAATCGACCGTGATGTAGGTCGCCTTGTCGGGCGCATCCTCGGGCGAGATGGTGCGCTGATAGACCATCTCATCGGCCTCCTCCCAGGGATCCTCCAGGATCTTGCCCTCGCTCGAGGAGTGCAAGAGGTTGGCGTCGACCGAGAACGGCGCCTCGCCGCGCTTGTCCTTGGCGATCGGGATCTGGTGCTGCTCGGCGAATTCCAAGAGCTTGGTGCGCGACGTCAGTTCCCACTCGCGCCACGGCGCGATCACCTTGATGTCGGGCTTGAGCGCATAATAGGTGAGCTCGAAGCGCACCTGGTCGTTGCCCTTGCCGGTGGCGCCGTGACAGACGGCGTCGGCGCCGACGTCGCGGGCGATCTCGATCTGGCGCTTGGCGATCAGCGGCCGGGCGATCGAGGTGCCGAGCAGGTACTGGCCCTCGTAGAGGGCGTTGGCGCGGAACATCGGGAAGACGAAGTCCTTCACGAACTCTTCGCGCACGTCGTCGATGTAGATGTTCTTGGGCTTGACGCCCGCCATCTCGGCCTTCTTGCGTGCCGGTCCCAGCTCCTCGCCCTGGCCGAGATCGGCGGTGAAGGTCACGACCTCGCAGCCGTAGGTCGTCTGCAGCCACTTCAGGATGACGGAGGTGTCGAGGCCGCCGGAATAGGCCAGCACGACTTTCTTGATGTCGCCCTTCTTGTAGGGCCCGGTATAAGTAACGCTCATGGCGGCCGGCTTTCGGTTCGGATCGGAAGGCGCGCGAATATAGCCATCGAACGCAGCCGGGCAAGCCGGCTGCAAAGCCGCTATAATCGATCCCGAGGTAAGCTAAGCCATGGCTTCTGCCCTAGATCGTCTCACCTATGCGGCGCGACAGACCGCGCGTGTCGCCTGGTATGCCGGCCACTATGCCGCGGGCCGGCGGCTGCTGAAGCCGATGCCCAAGCCCGACTTCCCGGTCGGGCCGACGCCCTCGCGCGACGAGTTGACCAAGGACATGCGCGCCGTCTTCGAGCGCGAATGGCAGGACATCAAGGCCGGGCTCTTCCCGACGCCGCGCCCTCTGTCTTTCGATCCCGGCGAGCTTTTGCGCCGCAGCGTCCTCTACTTCCGCGACCTGCCGCAGGTCGACGCGCGCCGCCACGGCCACAGCGACAAGCTTCCGCCCGGCGAGCAGGGCGATGGGCTGCCGGAGTACTACCGCCAGAACTTCCACTTCCAGAGCGACGGCTGGCTTTCAGACCACTCGGCCGCGATCTACGACACCCAAGTAGAAGTGCTGTTCACCGGCGCCGCCGACGTCATGCGCCGCCGTGCGCTGAAACCGATCGCCGACTGGATGGCCGGTCGCAACCAGCGCCATCTGGCGGGCCTCGATGTCGGCTGCGGCACCGGCCGCCTGCTCGTTTTCCTGCACGACGCCTGGCCCGGCATGAAGTTCACCGGCCTCGACCTCAGCCCGCCCTATCTCGCCGAGGCGCGCCGGCTCATCGGCAAGACCGCGCGCGTAAAACTGATCGAGGGCGCGGCCGAGAAGCTGCCGTTCGACGATGCGAGCCTCGACCTCGTGGTGTCGTCGTTCCTGCTGCACGAGCTGCCCGAGACGATCCGCCAGCAGGCGCTGGCCGAGACGGCGCGCGTGCTGAAGCCGGACGGACTCGTCGTCATCGTCGATTCGATCCAGAGAGGCGACCAGCCGTCCTGGGACGGGCTGCTCGACCTCTTCCCGCACTATTTCCACGAGCCGTATTACGCCGAGTACGCCAACGGCAGCGTCGCAGCGTGGGCCGAAGCGGCCGGACTAAAACCCATCGCCAGCGAACGCGCCTTCCTGTCGAAAGTCTCGGCATTCACCCGCTAGGCTCAGCTATGCCCACCGTCCTGCCTCCGCTCTCGCTCGACGAAGTCAGTCGAGCGGCCGAGAACCCGTTCACGGCGGTCAACACGCTGCTCGGCGACTTCAATACCGGGCATGTCGGGCCGACCAAGCACGTGCCCTTGTGGCTGCTGGCGCGCGACGCCGACGGCAAGGTGCAGGGCGGCCTTTTAGGACAGACCTACTGGTCCTGGTGCTCGGTCGATGTGCTGGCCGTCGCCGAGCCCTATCGCCGCCAGGGCATCGGTTCACGCCTGCTGGCAAAGGCCGAAGAGATCGCACGCGAACGCGGCTGCGTCGGCATTCGTCTCGACACGACGAGCTTTCAGGCGCCCAGCTTCTACAGCCGCCACGGCTATACCGAATTCGGCCACATCGACGACTTTCCGCCGGGCCACACGCATCACTGGTTCATGAAGCGGTTGTGAGCCGACTCAGCCGGCAGCTACGGAGAAACAACCGGCGGCTTGACGTTCAGGCGCGCAGCCTGGCGGCGCAAGTCGACATCGAATGTGACAAAGGCATCGACATGACCACTGGAGGCAAGATGAAGCGCGTCGGCGAAGTCCATTCCTTGCCCGAACCAAACAACTGCCTGCTCGACCGCTGCCGAATCTTCAACAATGACGCCCGCCGCCGCAAGCAAGCTTTCGATAGACGTCGCAATTTCCGCACGTGATCGCTCATAGGCACTGCGCAACACCCATTCGAGCTCGATCATCACGGTCTTCAGAATGAAAGCAGGCTCAGCGGCCATTGCGCGCTGAGCAGCCTCAGCTTGCGCCTGATCGTCATTCACCAGCAGGCGAACAAGGACGTTAGTATCGACCGCGCGCATGCCGACGCCGGACTTCCTTTTCAATCGCGGCGTTCATTTCCTCGATCGATCGCCGTGGCCCTTTGTATTTCAGTATGCCGCGGAGATCGCTGATCGAGAGCTTCTTCTTCTCTTCGACGCGCTTGAGCAAGACTCCGTCTGGACGATCCTCGATCGTGAGCTTTGTGCCAGGCTTCCAATGGAGCTTGTCGCGAAGCTCCTTGGGCAGGACAACCTGACCTCTGGAAGAGACGACGGTCTGTGTCATGTTTCAATCTTACCGGTAAGACGACAGGGCGTCAAACGCCAGCCTTGGCCTCGATGTCCCTCACGCGCTCGCCGCGCTTGCGCGCGCTGGCGCTCTTGAGCTGGCCGCAGGCGGCAAAGATGTCGCGGCCGCGCGGCGTGCGGATGGGCGCGCTCAAGCCGCCGTCGTTCACGATCTCGGCGAAGCGGTGCATGCGGTTGTTGGAGCTGCACTCGTAGGGCGCGCCCGGCCAGGGGTTGAACGGGATCAGGTTCACCTTGGCGTGGATGGGCTTCAACAAACGCACCAGCTCGCGGGCGTCGGCGTCGCTGTCGTTGACGCCCTTCAGCATGGCGTACTCGAAGGTGATGCGCCGGCTGTTCCTGGCGCCAGGATAGGCGGCGCACGCTTTCAGGAGCTCGGCGATCGGCCATTTGCGGTTGATCGGCACCAGCGTGTCGCGCACCGCGTCGCTCACCGCATGCAGGGAGACCGCGAGGTTGACGTCCAAGACGTCGCCGACCTTGGCGATCATGGGCACGACGCCCGAGGTAGAAAGCGTGATGCGGCGGCGCGAGAGGGCGATGCCCTGCTCGTCCATGACGATCTTGAGCGCGGTCGCCACGTTGTCGAAATTGTAGAGCGGCTCGCCCATGCCCATCATGACGATGTTTGAAAGCATGCGCGTGGTCTCGGTGGGCGTCGGCCATTCGCCATAGCTGTCGCGCGCCACCATGAACTGGCCGACGATCTCGGCGGGGCTGAGGTTGCGCACCAGCGGCTGGGTGCCGGTGTGGCAGAAGCTGCAGGTCAGCGTGCAGCCGACCTGGCTCGACACGCAGACCGAGCCGCGATCCTCCTCGGGGATGTTGACGGTCTCGGCCTCGTTGCCGTCAGGGAAGCGCAGCAGCCACTTGCGCGTGCCGTCGACCGAACGCTGCTCGGTCACGATCTCGGGCCGCTCGACGACGAACAGCTCGGCCAGACGGTCGCGCGTCTTCTTGGCGATGTTGGTCATCAGCCCGAAGTCGCGCACGCCGTGCCAGTAGATCCATTGCCAGACCTGGCGGGCGCGGAACGGTTCCAGCCCGGCCTCGGTCAGCGACGCCTTCAGCTCCTCGCGCGACAGGCCGACCAGGTTACGGCGCGTGTCGTTGCGGCCGCGGAACGGCTCGGTGATCTGCAGGGGCTCGGTGGGCAGGGCCTGAGGCGCCATGATGGGCCCTCACATAAGTCATGCACCTCTCCCCCGCTAGGGGGAGAGGCTGGGTGAGGGGGTCAGGCACGTCGTCGCCCCCTCACCTAGCCTCTCCCCCTAGTGTAGTGTCCGAGAATTAACTGGACAGTGTTTTCTTGCGCTTTGAGATGCGGGGAAGCGTGCATCCGGGTTGTATGCGCTCGAGGGTTTGCCTGCATCGCGACAGCTTCTTGCAGATCGACTC
>JAKFVH010000071.1 GCA_021732285.1 Reyranella sp.
CCTGTATCCTCCCCCGTATGACGGGGGAGGAGAAGGAAGAGATCGCCATAATCCTGTCATCGTCCTCTGCCATAGTCTCTCTCGGTGGCGGCCGGTGATGTGATGACCGGTATAAACCGCTACCACGGCCGGTCCCTAACAGGGCCGGTTTTTTATTGGGCGGACGCCAGCTTCAACAGCGTCTCGCGGTCCTGGGCCGCAAGCTTCTTGTAGTCGCCGACGATGCGTTCCAGCTCATCGCTCGGCAGCACACTCTCGAGATCGGAAAAGCCTTGCGGCGCGCGCTGCTCGACGAGGTCGAGCATGACGTCGATGCCCTTGCGGCGATTGCTTTCGACGATGGCCGCGGTCGGCGGCAGGCGCCGGCGCTCGTAGCGCTTCAGGGCCGCTTCGGGATCGCCGCCGGCCAGAAGCTCCTGGGTGATCGCCTCGCCGTCGAGGATCGCCTGCGAGGCGCCGTTGGAACCGATGGGATACATGGGATGCGCGGCGTCGCCCAGCAGGGTGATGCGGCCGTGGCTCCAGCCCGGCAGCGGATCGCGATCGACCATGGGAAACTCGAAGATGGCGTGCGCCGCGCGGATGACGCCCGGCACGTCGAGCCAGCCGAAATCCCAATCCTCGAAGCGCGGCAGGAAGTCGGTGAGCTTGCCCGGCCGGTTCCAGTCCTCGCGCGGCAGCATGGCGTTGCCCATGTGCAGGTCGCAGATCCAGTTGATCAGCGCCTCGCCCTTTTCGGCGTGGGCGCGGCTGATGGGATAGCAGACGAATTTCTGATTGTGATGGCCCGCCTGCACCATGGTGTTGCCGCCGAGATAGGGCTTGCCCACGGTGACGCCGCGCCACATCAGGATGCCCTGCCACTTGGGCGGGCCCTCGTTGGGATGGTAATGCGCGCGCACCGCGGAGTGGATGCCGTCGGCGCCGATCAGGATGTCGGCTTCAGTCGTCTCGACGATGGCGCCGTCGCGGTCGGCGAAGCGCGCCGTGACCGTCTTGCCCTTCTGCTCGAAGCCCGCGATGCGCCGGCCGAACTTGATCCGTCCCGCGCCCAGCATCCGCTCGGCGGCGCGGTAGAGGATCATCTGCAGCTCGCCGCGATGGATGGAGAATTGCGGCCACGGCAGGCCGGCATGGCGGCCGCGCGGATCGGCCCAGATCGTCTGGCCGTGTCGGTTGGCATAGCGCAGCTCGCGCGTCTCGATGGCGGTGGCGGCCAGTGCCGGCTGCAGGCTGAGACCCGACAGGATGCGCACGGCACCGGCCTGGATGTTGATGCCGACGCCGAGCGGTTTTAGCTCGCTCACGGCCTCGAACACCTCGACGTCGAAGCCGGCACGATGGAGGCACATCGCGGCGGTCAAGCCGCCGATGCCGGCGCCGGCGATGGCGATCTTCATGATGGTCTTATGAGTCTCGGCTCAGCCCGCGATAGAGCAGGGCGGCCTGGTAGGCGGCCCATTTTTCGGCGTAGCTGTCGCCAAGCTCGCGCAGATAGGACCAGCTGTAGATACCGCTGTCGTGCTTGTCGTCGAACACGATGCGGATGGCGTAGTGGCCGACCGGCTCGACGGCGGCGATCTTCACATGACGGCGGCCCGACACGATCTTCTTCTGGCTGGGCCCGTGGCCTTGCACCTCGGCCGATGGGCTTTCGACGCGCAGGTATTCGGCCGGCAGCGAATGGGTGACGCCGTCGGAGAATTCGATCTCCATGCGGCCTTCTTCCTTGAAGACGCGCAACTCGGTCGGCCACGGCGCTGTCGTCTCGTAGCTGCCCTCGTCGGGCGCCGCCTTGGGGAACTGCTCGGCGGCGCTCACGGCACGTCCCTGATCTGGCGGGCCTCGCTCACCAGCATGATGGGGATGCCGTCGCGGATCGGATAGGCGAGCCCGGCCTTGCGGCTGATCAGCTCGCCGGCCGCCGCGTCGTACTCGAGCGGCCCGTGCGAGGCCGGGCAGACCAGGATTTCCAGCAGCTTGGGATCGACGCCGGCGCGGCGCGGTGCGGGTTCGTCCGATGGAGGGGTCATGGTGAGGCCCTTATATCATGGTCTTCCGGACCGCGCGCTTCCAGCGCGCCTCATGAGCGCGCTGGAAGCGCGCGGTCCAGAAGAATCAATTCGCCCGTTTTGGCGGCGTCTCGCCTGCCTGGCCGAAGGCGTTCATTTCGAGGAAGGCGACCAGAAGCTTGGCGCGGGCCGTCGAGTCGGCCGCCTCCAGCAAGGCCTGCTTCTCGGCCGGGCCGAAGGGCAGGACCATGGACAGCGAGGTCACCAGGTTGGCGTCGGCCGCCTGCTTCACCGCGTCCCAGTCGGTCGACAGATTGCGGCCGCGGAAGAAGGCGCTGAGCGCCGCCATCAGCCGGTCTCGGTCGAGCTCGACCTGCTCGTCGGCATGGTCGAGGTCGGCCCGATAGGGCGAGAACAGCGAGGAGACGCGGCGGTATCCGCCGTGAGCGAGGTCGAGCTCGCGCACGATATCGAAGCGGCAGACGCCGGAGAGCGCCAGCAGGAGCCGTCCGTCCTCGGTCTCGTTGAAGCTGACGATGCGGCCGGCGCAGCCCACCTTGTGCACCTTGGGCCGGCCGTCCTCGGTCGGCAGGCCGTCGCCGGCATAGCCGCCGGGCTGCACCGGCTGCACCATGCCGATCATGCGATGGCCGGCCAGCGCGTCGAAGATCATCGCGAGATAGCGCGGCTCGAAGATGTTGAGCGGCAGCTTGCCGCCGGGCAGCAGCAGCACGCCCGACAGCGGAAAAATCGGCAGCGTCTCGGGGAGCTGCTCGAGGCTCGGCTCGAAGGGGTTGCGGCCGGGCACCCGCTCGGTCATGCCCGCACGTCGATCAGGAGAACAGGATGGTCGACAGCCGCTTGCGGCCGTCGACGGCGAGCGGATCGGTGAAGCCCAGCGCCTCGAAGAACTTCAGGAGCTGCTGGCGCGCGGCGTCCTCGTTCCACTTGCGGTCGGCCTTGATCATGGCGAGCAGCTCGTCGATCGCTTCCTGGCGCTGGTTGCCGGCCCAGTAGGCCATGGCGAGGTCGAGCCGTGACTGCATGTCCTTGGGGTCGGCGGCGGCCTTGGCCTTGAGGTCGTCGACCGGGCCCGCCTCCTTGGCCTTCTCGGCAAGGTCGAGCGAGGCCTGCACGGCCACGACCTCGGCGTTGGTCTTGTCCTTGGGATCGACCTGGGCGAGCAGCTCCTTGGCCTGCTCGGCGTCGCCGGTCTGCAGGTTGTAGCGCGCGAGGCCGGCCAGCGCGGTGACGTTCTTGGGGTCGGCGCCCAGGATCTCGCTGTAGATGCGTGCGGCGAGGTCATGGTCGTTCTGCGCCACGGCGGCCTTGGCGTGTTCCAGCAACTCGGCCAGCTCATCGCCGCCGTCGCCCGCCGCGCCGCCGCTCGCCTGCACCAGGCGGTCGACGAACTGCTTGACCTGGCTCTCGGGCACCGCGCCCATGAAGCCGTCGACGGGGCGGCCGCCGAAGAAGGCGTAGACCGCCGGGATCGACTGGATGCGCAGCTGCTGGGCCAGCATCTGGTTCTGGTCGATGTTGATCTTGACCAGCTTGACCGCGCCGTTGGCCGCCTTGACGACCTTTTCGATCGCCGGCTGCAACTGCTTGCACGGCCCGCACCACGGCGCCCAGAAGTCGACGATCACCGGCACGGTGCGCGAGGCTTCGAGCACGTCCTTGGCGAACTTGGTCTGGTCGCTGTCCTTGATGAGATCGGCGGGGGCAGCCTGCGGCGCGGCGCCCTTCAGCATCGGTTCCATGGATCCTCGAACGGGGGGAATTTGCGTTGCCCCGCAATGTGGCCTCCGGTCCCCGGGGGCGCAAGGGGGCAGGGGCTGGAGGTCGGCCTCCCGCGGCCCCCTGGGGGCGGGGGCGCGGCGGCGGCACCGATGGCTCCCGCCGTGCCGCTGGTGTAGCCTCGCCAGCACCTTCTGGAGCAAGGGTCATGCTGAGCGCGCGCATCGCGGTTCGCCCCCTATCTGGCGCGGGCGGTGCGGAAATTTCCGGTGTCGATGTGGCACGGACCCTCGACGCTGCCACGGTCTCGGTGATCCGAGCCGCGCTGAACGAGCATTGCGTGGTCTTCTTTCGCGACCAGGACCTCGACGTCGAGAGGCACAAGGCCTTTGCGCGGTGTTTCGGCGAGATCTTCGTCCATCCTTTGCTGCGGGAGGCGAATGCCGACCCCGAGGTCGTCATGGTGCGACGCGAGCCGGGCGACGTCTCGTATTTCGGCGAGGCCTGGCACGCCGACACCACGATGTGCGACGAGCCGCCGTTGGGCACCATCCTCTACGGCATCGAGGTGCCGCCCTACGGTGGCGACACGCTATTCGCCAATCAGTACCTGGCCTACGAGACCCTGTCCGACGGCATGAAGAAGATGCTGTCCGGCCTCGGCGCCGTGCACAGCCACGGCGAGACGCGTAGCATCCACCCGGTGGTGCGGACGAATCCCGAAACCGGCCGCAAGATGCTGTTCGTAAACGAGTTCCACGCGAAGGAATTCGTGGGCATGACCGAGGCCGAGAGCAGGCCGCTGCTGAAGTTCCTGTTCGAGCATGGCAACCGCCCGGAATTCACCTTCCGCTTCCGGTGGCGCAAGGGATCGATCGCCTTCTGGGACAACCGCAGCACCAAGCACATCGCGCTCGGCGACACCGGTCCCTTTCATCGCCTCATGCGCCGCATCCAGATCCGCGGCGACAGGCCGGCCTAGCCAGTTTCAGATCTGCCTGGCGAGCGCAAAGGCGCGGGCGGCGCGTACCGGCCTGCCGCGGCGTAATCCTTCCCAAGCATAGCGCGCGAGCTCGCCGGCGAAGATCCGTCGCACGTCGTCGTTGCGGCATTGCCTGACGACGCCCTTGAACCGGCTGGCGACCAGCCGGTCGTCAACGAGGCTGTCGATAGCGGCGTAGTGCTGGATGTACTTTCCCAGGGCCCTGCGACACATCTCCAGTTCCGCCGGGTCGAGCGGCACGCCCGGCGTCGTCTCCACGAGGGCGTCGACGAGGTCGGCGAGGGCCTCTTCCCACAAGGCGCACCGCGCCATGACGCAGGCCCGCTGCAGCAGGGCACGGCGTCGGCGGGACGCATCGAGCTCTGCCGCCGGGCCGAGGCTGCGCGGCAGGTACTCGGCAAGCTCGAGCTCGCCGCGCAGGCGCCGCAGAAGCTCGCGGTTGTTAGTGATCCAGCCGCGGCCGCGTTCGGTGGGGGCAAAGCGGGCGCCTGGCCGGCCGCGCAGTCCCTCATGCTGGCGATAGACGAAGCTTGCCGCGTCGAGGCCCTTGCCCGGGAAGCGCCGTGTCAGGCGCAGGTTCATCTCGTAGTCCTGACCGCGATCGAGACCGTCGTCGAACGGGCCGACCTCGCGGTAGCAACGCGTGCGCACGAGCATGCCCTGCTGCTGCATGAAGTTCTCCTCGAGCATGCGGGGAAAGAGCTCGTCCTCATGCACGACCGGCATCCTGATGCGGCCCTTGTCCTCGACGCGGCCGTTCCGACGGACGCGGATCATCGAGAAGCCGGAATAGACGAAGCCGGCGAGGGGATGGGCATCGAGAACGCCAAGGTGGCCTTCGATGTTCTGCGGCAAGGCGATGTCGTCGTCGTCGAAGATCCACACGTACTCGCCGCGCGCCCGCGGCATTGCCCGGTTGAGGGCGCGCGACTTGCCGCCGTTCTCCTGCCCGATCACCTCGATGCGCCCGTCGTAGCGCCTGAGGACGTCGGCCGTCTGATCGGTCGAGCCGTCGTTGACGACGATGACCTGAGCGGGCGGCGTGGTCTGGCCGAGGACGCTGTCGAGCGCCTCGGCCAGATAGTGAGCGCGGTTGTAGGTGGCGATGATGGCCGTGACGCTGGTCACTCGGCGGTTTTTTCCAGGTAGATCTGGTCGGGAGTGCCACAGGGCATCACGCTGATCTTCTTGTAGAAGACGTTGGTGAAGGCATCGATCGCGGCCTTGGGAGCATAGAGGATGTCCCTGCCGTCGGTGTCCTTGTCGCGCCAGAGATAGTCGTCGAGGATCATCACGCCGCCCAGCCGCAGGAGCTGGAAGGCAAACACGGCGTCCGTCAGCACGTCCGACGCCATGTGCGATCCGTCTATGTAGATCAGGTCGAAGGTCTGTCGCTCAGCGAACAGCGTCGCCAAGGCATGAGCCGACTTGTCCTTGATCTTGCGGAAGTCGATCGGGCTCGGGCGGCGTCGCCGCGCGACGACCATGTTGTCGTCGAATCTCTTTTCCACGCAGGACATCTGCACGCCGGCAAACTCGCGCTGCATGCCCGGATAGTCCTGCCACATGTCGATGCAGACGAGCTGTCTCAGGCTGGAACACTCTTCGGTTATGTACGCCGCCGACCGTCCCTCGAAGGAGCCAACCTCCAGTATCCGTTCGGGCGAATACTTGCTGAAGAGGTCGCGCCATATCGGCAAATGGTTGACGAACCAGTTCTCGGTAAACTGATATTCCATCGCCATCCGTCATTCCCAGGCATCGAGCCCCAGCAACCTTCGGCCGAGCGGCGTCAGGATGGCCGGCGGTCCGGCCTCCCGGGGATCGAGGGCGGGGCCGCTGGAGCCGATGCGGCGTTCCCACTGCGCGATCCTTTGCTGGCGCATGGCTTCGTACGCCGGTGACGCCGATCTGGAGCTGTCGTCGTCCGGCTCATAGATGCGGCTCTTTTGAATTTTGAGTGGGTTATGCCGGCTGTGGGTTGAGTCTTGAGAAGTCGAGCTTTCCGGCAATGAGGAAGAGCACGGTGCGCATGGTGGTGAATCGTGTATAGCCGCGAGCCTTACGTT
>JAKFVH010000218.1 GCA_021732285.1 Reyranella sp.
ATCCCCTCGACATCGACAAGGGCTTCGCGAGCTACGACAAGATCAAGAAGAGCGTCATCAAGTGGTGGGACACCGGCGCCATCCCCATCCAGCTCCTGACCGATCGCGAGGTCGCCATGACCACGGTATGGAACGGTCGAATGGAGGCGCTTCAGGCGGCGGGCGTGCCGGCGGCGATCAGCTGGAGCCAGGGCCTGCTGAAGTGCGACGCCTGGGGCATTCCCAAGGGGGCCAAGAACAAGGCCAACGCGATGAAGTTCGTGGCCTACTCGACCATGGCGATCCCGCAGGCGCGCATCGCGTACGCGATCCCCTACGGCTCGGTCAACAACGGGTCGAACGAGTACATCCCGCCGGAGCGGCTGGCCGTGCTGCCGAGCGCGCCTGACATCAAGAAGCAGCTCGTCAACTACAACTACGATTGGTGGATCGACAACCGCGACGCCGTGATCAACCGCTTCAACAAATGGTTGCTGAGCTGAGCGCCATGAACGGCTCCGGCCGCGGCGCCTCGGTGCTGCTGACTGACCTCGAGAAGCGCTTCGACCGCACCAACGCGGTCGATGGCGTCTCCCTCGACATCCACTCGGGCGAGTTCCTGACCCTGCTCGGCCCCAGCGGCTCGGGCAAGACCACGACCCTGATGATGATCGCGGGCTTTGAGACGCCGACCGCGGGCGACATCGCGATCGACGGCACGTCCGTGGTCGCCATGCCGCCCTATCGACGCAACATCGGCATGGTGTTCCAGAGCTATGCGTTGTTCCCGCACCTGACGGTCGCCGACAACATCGGCTTCCCGCTGAAGCAGCGCGGCGTGCCGAAGGCCGAGCGCGCAAAGCTGGTGGCCGAGGCGCTCGAGCTGGTGCATCTGCCGGGCTACGGCAGCCGCTATCCGCGCCAGCTATCGGGCGGCCAGCAGCAGCGCGTGGCGGTGGCGCGCGCCGTCGTCTTCAAGCCGCGCCTGCTGCTGATGGACGAGCCGCTGGGCGCGCTCGACAAGCAGCTGCGCGAGAACCTTCAGCTGGAAATGCGCCGGCTGCACGCCGACCTCGGCATCACCTTCATCTATGTCACGCACGACCAGGAGGAAGCCCTCACCATGTCCGACCGCATCGCCGTCATGAATGACGGCAAGGTGGCGCAGATCGGCCGGCCCGAGGACCTCTACGACCGGCCGACCAGCCGCTTCGTCGCGGGCTTCATCGGTGAGTCCAACTTCCTGCCCGCCATCGTGCGCGGCCTCGAGGACGACGTGGTCGTGGCCGAATGCGAGGGCGCGATCATCCGCGCGCTGTCGCCCGGCAAGCCGGCTCCCGGCGAGAAGGTGATGCTGACGACACGACCCGAGCGGCTGCGCTTCGCCGACACCGCCTTGAACCCGAACATCGCGCAGAATCGCCTGAGCGTCACCGTGACCGAAGCGGTGTTCGCGGGTGAACGCTGCCGCTACATGCTGCAGGCCGGCGACGGCACGGCGATGGTGCTGAAGGAGCCGTCGAGCGCGGCGATCCGCCGGCGCAGCGTTGGTGAGCGCGCCGAGATCGCCTGGTCTGTCGCGGATACGATCCTTGTCTGAGGCGGTCGATCGCTGGGGGCGCGCCACTCCAGTGGCGCGATCATCGGTGGCACAAGCAATGACGCGCGACTGGAGTCGCGCGCCCCCAGCCATGATGCCGCTCCTGCTCGTGGCACCATTGGTCGTGTTCATGCTCGCCTTCTACGCCCTGCCGGTGGTGGCGATGCTGATGCGCAGCGTTTCCGATCCGGTGTGGTCGGTGGCGAACTACGCCGCGCTGCCGGAGGACGTCGTCTTCCTGAAGACGTTCTCCAACACCTTCTACACCTCGCTGATCGTGACCGTGGCGACGCTGCTCATGGCCTACCCAGTGGCGCTCGCCCTGGTGCGTGCGCCGCGCTGGGCGCCGCTGATCCTGGTCCTGATCCTGCTGCCCTTCTGGACCAGCGTCTTGGTACGCAGCTACGCCTGGATGGTGCTGATGGGCCGGCACGGCCTGATCAACGAAGCGCTGACCGCGGCCGGCCTGCTCGAGCGGCCATTGCGCATCCTCAATACGCCGCTCGCCACGCAGATCGCGATGACGCACATCCTGCTGCCCTACATGATCCTGCCGATCGCCAATGCGCTGCGCCAGATCGATCCCTCGCTGCTGCGCGCCTCGTCAGGCCTGGGCGCGCCGCCATGGCGGACTTTCATGCAGGTCACGCTTCCGCTTTCGATGCCGGGTGTCGCCGCAGGTGTATTGCTGGTCTTCGTGCTGGCGCTCGGCTTCTACATCACGCCGGCCATGGTCGGCGGCCCGCGCGAGATCACGCTCTCGATGCTGATCGCGCAGCAGGTCGATCACCTCAACTGGGCCTATGCCGCGACCCTATCGGCCGTCCTGCTGGCGACGTCGCTGGCGCTGATCGGCATCTGCTATCGCCTGCCAGGTGTCGGCAATGCCTTCCGGATGAACGTGCGATGATGGCGACACGCCTCCTGCCGGCGACGGTCGTCGGCCTGATCCTGCTGTTCCTCGTCCTGCCGATCGTGGTGGTGATGGTGGTGTCGTTCTCGTCGGCGACCTACCTCACCTTCCCGCCGCCGGCCTTCGGCCTTAAATGGTACGAGGCCTATTTCAGCAGCGCCGACTGGCTGCGGCCGACCTGGCTCAGCATCTGGGTCGCAGCCGTCGTCGTCGTGCTGTCGACGGTGCTGGGCACACTGGCGGCGCTCGGCATCAGCCGCCTGCCGAACGCGCTGCGCGTCGTGGTGGCGGGCCTGGTGCTCTCGCCGCTGATCGTGCCGGGCATCGTCGTGGCGATCGGCATCTACTACGCCTTCTCGCGCTACGGCCTGGTCGGCTCGCCGATCGGCCTCATCCTGGCTCATACGTGCCTGTCCGTGCCGTTCGTCGTGACCAGTGTCAGCGCCAGCCTCGCCGGCATCGATCCGCGACTAGGGCACGCCGCCCTCAGCCTCGGCGCCACGCCGCGCGCCACCTTCTTCCAGGTGACGCTGCCGCTGATCCGGCCGGGTGTGCTCGTGGGCGCGCTGTTCGCCTTCATCCACTCCTTCGACGAGCTGATCGTCGCTCTCTTCATCTCGGGCTCGGGCGCCGTCACCTTGCCACGCCGCATGTGGGACGACCTGCGCTTCCAGATTGATCCCACCATCGCCGCGGTCTCGACGCTCACCATCGTGCTGACCGCCGCGCTGATGTGGGGTGCCCATCTCCTCAGGAAGCACGCTGAGCGTCAGCTGACGAAGATGGGCTGACGCCGACAGCACGTCATGCTCTTCCGGGCCACCGGCTTCCAGCCGGCTCATGTTGGAGCGCGGACCTCCAGGTCCACATCATGAGCATGAGCGGACCTGGAGGTCCGCGCTCCTAAGAGTATGAGCCGGCCAGAGGCCGGCGGTCCGGAAGACCATGAGAATCAGTCGACGTTCATGCCCTTCATGAAAGTCGACGGCACGACGCTCTTCACCGATTGCGCGCGCTTGGCGAGCCAGTAGGCCTGCGCTGGCGGCACCGAGCCGAACTGGCGATCGACGC
Source organism: Reyranella sp. (assembly GCA_021732285.1). Lineage (GTDB taxonomy): Bacteria > Pseudomonadota > Alphaproteobacteria > Reyranellales > Reyranellaceae > Reyranella. The sequence continues at coordinate 3,564 of JAKFVH010000218.1, forward strand.
CAAGCTTCTGCGCCGCATCCATCGGCCAATTGGGATTGTATAAAAGCTCGCGCGCGAGTGCGATCAGGTCGGCCCGGCCCTCTTGCAGGATCTGCTCGGCCTGGTCGGCGTGCACGATCAGGCCGACCGCCATGCTCATGATGTCGGCGTCGCGCCGCAGCCGCTCGGCATAAGGCACCTGATAGCCGTAGGTCACGGGCCCGGCGCTCACCACCGGCGAGCCGCGCATGCCGCCCGAGCTGCAGTCGATCACATCGACGCCCTTGGGCTTCAGGATCTTCGCAAGCGCCACGCTCTGGTCGGGGCCCCAGCCGGCATCGTCCTCGACCGAGAAGCGCACGAACAGCGGCTTGCTGGCCGGCCAGTAGGTCCGCACGCATTCCACGACTTCGATGCAGAAGCGCATGCGGTTGAGCTCGCTGCCGCCGTAGTCGTCGTTGCGCAGGTTGGAGAACGGCGAAAGGAACTGGTGGATCAGGTAGCCGTGCGCGGCGTGGATATCGAGCACGTCGAAGCCCGCTTCATGCGCGCGCCGCGCCGCCTGGCCCCAGCGTTCTATGACTTGTGGAATCTCGTCTCGCGTCAGCGCACGCGGCGTCGGATCGGTCTCCGGCGAATTTTTCGCGCTCGACGACACCAGCTCCCACTCGGCCCAGTCGTCGATGCCGTCCGGTGTCAGCGGCGCCCCTCCTTCCCACGGCCGGAAGCGCCGCGCCTTGCGTCCGGAATGGCCGAGCTGGATGCCCGGCACCGAATTGTGCTTGCGGATGAACTCCACGCAGCGCTTGAGGCCGGGAATGAACGCATCGTCCCAGATGCCGAGGTCGCCCACCGTGCCGCAGCCGCGCCGCTCGACCTTGGTCGATTCCATGATCACCAGGCCCGCGCCACCGGCGGCATAGCGGCCGGCATTCATCAGGTGCCAATCTTGGGCGAAGCCCTTGACCGCCGAATACTGGTGCATGGGCGCCACCACGACGCGGTTCTTCAAGGTCACGTCGCGGATGGAAATCGGTTCGAACAGCATCGGCTGCGCCATGTATACTCCCCCAATGTCCGCCGTGAATCACGACCGCTACGACGACGCCTACCTGCGCCGGATCCTGCGCGATACCAAGACCATCGCAATGGTCGGCGCCTCGGCCAACTGGAATCGTCCGAGCTATTTTGCAATGAAGTATCTGCTGGACCGCGGCTACAAGATCCTGCCGGTCAACCCGGCGGCCGCCGGCCAGGAGATCATGGGCCAGAAGGTCTTTGGCTCGCTCGACGACCTGCCGGTGAAGGTCGACATGGTCGACATCTTTCGCAACTCGCAGGCGGCCGGTCCGATCACCGACGAGGCCATCAAGCACGGCGCCAAGGTGGTTTGGATGCAGCTCGGCGTGCGCAACGACGAGGCTGCTGAGCGCGCCGAGGCGGCCGGGCTGAAGGTCGTCATGAACCGCTGCCCCAAGATCGAGCATTCGCGGCTTTCCGGCACCATCGAATGGCACGGCATTGCAAGCGGCGTCATCTCCAGCAGGAAACGGGCGCTTTAGCGATGTCCCCACCGGCCGACTACGCGGTCTTCACCGAGCTCTCCCCCGACTCCAAACCAGCCAAGGCCGGCTGGAACCGGCGCGTCTTCACCGACACCGACGTCCACAAGGGCAGCGCCATCCAGTGCGACTTCACGACCGGCATCGTGACGCTGGCGCCGGGCGCCTACCATGTTTCCGGTCTTTCGGCGGTCGCCTACTTCACCAAGGACGACCCGCCGGAGACGGTCGTTCCGCGCTCGCCGGCGTCGGCGGGATACTGCCGGCTGCGCCGCGTCGATCCCGATGTCGTCGTCGATCCGGCGAACATGCGGGAGCTGCCCAACAACCACCCCAGCGTCATCTGCATTGGCAGCCCGGGCACGGCCAACCTCGTGCCCAGCGTTTTCGAAACCTTCTACGAAACCGACAAGCCGGCGCAGCTCCTGCTGGAACATCAATCCGGCTCGACGCCCGAGCAGATCTACCTGCGGGTCTTCGTGGGAAACTCCAAGTGGCACCTCTTCGCCCGGATCGCCATCCGCCGGCTTTAAGGAGAACGCATGAAGTTCGGCGTCTTCGACCACATGGACCGTGCTGGCGCCAACCTTGGCCGGCAGTTCGACGAGCGGCTGAAACTGATCGAGCTCTACGAGCGTGCCGGCTTCCACGGCTATCACCTGGCCGAGCACCATGCCACGCCGCTCGGCATGGCGCCGTCGCCCAGCGTGTTCCTGGCCGCCGTGGCGCAGCGCACCAAGCGGCTGCGCTTCGGGCCGCTGGTCTACACCGTCAACCTCTACCATCCGCTGCGGCTGATCGACGAGATCTGCATGCTCGACCAGATGAGCGGCGGGCGGCTGGAGCTCGGCATCGGCCGTGGCATCTCGCCTTACGAGGTCGGCTACTACGGCGTCGATCCCGCCACCGGGCCGGAGCGCTTCGCCGAGGCGATGCAGGTGATCATGAAGGGCCTCACCGAGAAGCGGCTGAGCCATGAAGGCAAGTACTTCACCTTCAAGGACGTGCCGATGGAGATGCAGCCGGTGCAGCGGCCGCATCCGCCCTTGTGGTACGGCGCCAACTCGCTGGAGAGCGCCGACCGGCTGGCCAAGCAGGCCTGCAACACCGTGGTCGGCATGCGGGCCGACGGCGTCGGCCAGTTCTCCGCCCGCTATCGCGCGGCGTGGAAGGCGCTCGGCCGCGACGAGAAGGACCTGCCGCTGATCGGGCTCAGCCGCCACGTCGTGGTCGGCGACACCGACCGCGAGGCGCAGAGTGCCGCCAAGCGCGCCTTCGCCTTGTGGTACGACGCGCTGATCCACCTCTGGCGCGCCCACGGCGTCGGCCTGCCGCGCCAGATGATCCCGGCCGAGTTCGAACCGGCCCTGGAAGGCGGCTACGTCATCGCGGGATCTCCGTCGACGGTGCGCGACCGGCTGAAGAAGGACAACGAGATCGCCGGCATCAACTACTGCCTGTGCCGTCTGGCCTTCGGCGACCTGTCGTTCGAGGAATCGGCCCGCTCGATCGAGCTTTTAGCCAAGGAAGTGATGCCGGCGCTTTGACGCTGGGGGCGCGCCACTCCAGTGGCGCGTCATGGTCTTCTGGACCGCGCGCGTCTCGCGCGCCTCATGATCATGAGCGCGCGAGACGCGCGCGGTCCGGAAGAATATGAGAAGACGCGCCACTGGAGTGGCGCGCCCCCCG
>JAKFVH010000268.1 GCA_021732285.1 Reyranella sp.
TCGTTCCGTCCATTGGCACCGCCCCTTTTTGCGATTCGGTGCCAGACAAGGAATCACAACCGATTCCTTTTGCGCAACAGATTGTGCGCTGCTCAGTGGTCGTCAATAAATGTGGGTAATTGAAAGGATCACCGAGAGCGTACCGCTCTCGCTGACGACATAGAGCTTCGTGCCGTCGGGCGAGACGGTGACACCGTAGGGCCCCGCCCCGAGGGGGATGGTCGCAGTGACGGTCCTGGTCGTCGCGTTGATGACCGAAACCGTGTCGCTGTTGAAATTGGTCACGTAGAGCGTATTGCCGTCGGGCGATGCCGCGACGCCGATGGGGGACGTGCCAACGGTAATCGGCGGGCCCGTGACGGCGTTGGTCGCCGTGTTGATGACCGAGACGGTGCCGTTGAATTGATTGGCAGTGTAGAGAAACTGTCCGTTCGGGCTGAGGGCGAGCGAGGATGGACCGCCCGGGACCGGGATCGTCGCGACGATGCTCCGGCTGAGGACGTCGATCACCGAGACCGAGTTTGCGCTGATATTCGTATTCGCGGTGTAGGCAAGTCGCCCGTCGGGCGAGAAGACCGCATTGTTCGGCGTGTTGCCGACGGGGATGGAGCCAGTCGCGGCGTTGGTCCTCGTATCGAATTCCACCGCGACGCCCGGAATGGTGTTCCGGCCAGTGAGCAAGCCATAGTTGTTGATCTGCGCCCAGCTCGGCGCGGCAAAGGCGAGAACGGGCAGCGCGACGAAGGTTGCAGACGCGGTGCGATGGCTGACGGGGCTGAGCCTCATCGACACTATACATATACAAAGCGCGCACCGTGCGATGTGCTTGGCGTCTCAATCTGTCGTGGGTGTTCTCGATGAGCGGGCAGCCGCAAGGCCGCCACGGCACTCCTACGCTGGTCGCTTGGACAGAAGCGCCGCCGCGGCAAAGCCCATCGCGGCGATCAGCATGATGGCGGCGAGACCCCACAGCACCGGCGTGTAGCCGCCGAAGGCGGCCCAGGCGAGCGAGGCGATCACCGGGCCGGCGGCGCGCATGAGATTGGTCGGCATGGTGAGCGCGCCCGAGACGACGCCGTAGCCTTCCGGTCCGATGAACTCCGGCACTGCCATGCCGCGCAGGATGGTGATCAAGCCGTTGGCGACGCCGTAGATGATGGCGAACAGGATCAGGCCGTAGACGTCGCTGATGCCCATCGCCAGCATCGCCATGGCGATGGGGAAGGCGAAGTAGATGCCGGCGCCGAGTTGGATGGTGGTGATGTGGCGCTGGCCGACCATCAGCAGCACGCGGCCGACCACCTGCATGGGCCCGATCAGGGCGATGATGGCCATCACCACGCCGATCGGCACGCCGCGGTCGTCGAGCAGCGGGATGAGATGGAAGCTCATCGCCGAGAAGGCGAGCCCGTAGCCCGCGAAGGCCACCACCAACCCCCAGAAGGCCGGCACGCGCACCGCTGCCGCAAGCGGGCTCTTCTTCGCGGCGCCGTCGGCCGGCGGCTTCGCCTCGCCGATCGGGATAGGTTTCTCCTGCGGTCCTGGGACGAAGAGCCAATGCATGAGGGCCACGGCGACGTTGATGACGGCCAGCACTTCCAGGCTCGCCCGCCAGCCGACGCGCTCGACCAGGAACTGGGTGAAGGGAATGCCGAAGGTGCTGGCGAGGCCGCCGAGGAAGGTCATCAGCAGGATCGCCTGCTTGTAGCGAGGTCCGTAGACGCGGGTGATGACGGCGAAAGCGGGCTCGTAGAGCAGCACGGCCTGGCAGGCGCCGAGCCCGATCCACATGGCATAGAACACCGGCAGGGAATCGATGCGCGCCCACACCAGCATGAGGGCTGCCGCCAGCAGCGAGCCGCCGGTCATCAGCTTGCGGCCGTGCCCGCGATCGATCCAGGCGCCGACCGGGATCGAGCACAGGCCCGCCACCGTCAGGCCGGCCGACAACGCGCCGAACATGCCGCTGCGCGACCAACCCAGCTCCTGGGTCATCGGCACGACGAACAGCGGGAAGGTGTAGTAGATCAGGCCCCAGAAGATCAGCTGGCCCAGCGAGAGCATCCACAGGATGGTCGACGGGCGCTTTCGCCACGCCTTTCCTGTCGTGCTCTTGGCCATAATACGCCCTCGTTGTCTTGCCGGAGCGCGGACCTCCAGGTCCGCTCATGCTCTTCTGGACCGCGAGCCTCCGGCTCGCTCATCAGGTCCGAAAGAAAAGATATGAGCGGACCTGGAGGTCCGCGCTCCGACAAGAGGGTAGCGTCGCGTCGTAGTGGAGGATAGCCGCATGAACGAGATCAGGCGCGTCAATCTCGCGCTGCAAGGCGGCGGGAGAGCAGCATCGACATTCGCGCGCGATTTCTGTGAAGTGGGGACATGCGTATCGGCATCGATCTCGGGGGCACGAAAATCGAGGGCATCGTCCTCGACGACAGCGGCAAGGAGCGCGCTCGCGTGCGCGTGGCGACACCCCAGGGCAGCTACCAGGCGACCGTCGAGGGCGTGGCCGCCGTGGTGCGCGAGCTCGAAGCCAAGACGGGTGCGCGCTGCCGCGTCGGCGTTGGCCATCCGGGCGCAATCTCGCCCGCCACCGGCCTGATCAAGAACGCCAACTCCACGCAGCTGAACGGCCATCCGCTCGATCGCGACCTCAAGCGCGTGCTGGAGCGCGACGAGGTACGGCTGTCGAACGACGCCAACTGCTTTGCCGTCTCCGAGGCGGCCGACGGCGCAGGTCGCGGCTGGCCGGTCGTGTTCGGCGTCATTTTAGGCACCGGCGTAGGCGGCGGCATCGTGATCGACGGCAAGCCGCTCGCTGGCGCCCAGGCGATCGGCGGCGAATGGGGCCACAACGCCCTGCCCTTGCCGCGCGACGACGAGCGGCCCGGCCCGCAATGCTATTGCGGCCGCTGCGGCTGCGTCGAATCCTGGCTGAGCGGGCCTGCGTTCCAGCGCCAGTTTCTCGACAGGACGGGACGCAAGCTGCGCGCCACCGAGATCGCCGAGGCGGCCATGACGGGCGATCGCGAGGCGGCCGAGAGCCTGGACCTCTACTGCGACCGGCTGGCGCGCGCGCTCGCCAACGTCGTCAACCTGCTCGACCCGCACGTCATCGTGCTGGGCGGCGGGCTGTCGAAGATGGCGGCGCTCTACCGGCGGGTGCCGGAGCTGTGGCGCAACTACATCTTCTCCGAGCCCGACCGCATCGTGACCAGGCTGCAGCCGCCGCTGCACGGCGATTCGAGCGGCGTGCGCGGCGCGGCGTGGCTGTGGCCGGCCTGACCGTCATCCCGACCGGAGCGAAGCGGAGTGGAGGGACCTCCTCTTCGTCGGACAAACGACGAGGTCCCTCCACTACGCCGCGCTGCGCGCGGCTCCGGTCGGGATGACGGTGGTCATCACCGAAACGGCGGCTCGTCGAAGCTTCTAAGCTTGCGCGAGTGCAGCGAATGGAGCTCGCCGCGCAGGAGGTCGATGGTCTCCAGACCGATGTGCAAGTGCTCGCCGACGGCGCGCTGGTAGAAGCGCGTGGCGGCACCCGGCAGCTTGATCTCGCCGTGCAACGGCTTGTCGGAGATGCACAGCAGCACGCCGTAGGGCACGCGCAGGCGGTAGCCTTGCGTGGCCAGCGTCGCGCTCTCCATGTCGACGGCGATGGCGCGGGCATGGTTGATGCGCCGGCGCTCCTGGGTCCAGCGCAGTTCCCAGTTGCGATCGTCGTAGCTCACCACCGTGCCGGTGCGCAGCCGCCGCTTCAGCGCTTCGCCTTTCTCGCCGGTCACGCGCTCGGCCGCCTGCTGCAGGGCCACCTGGACCTCGGCCAGCGCCGGCACCGGCACCTCCGGCGGCAGCAGATCGTCGAGAATGCGGTCGCGCCGCAGGTAGGCATGGGCCAGCACGTAGTCGCCGATGGTCTGCGACTGCCGCAGCCCGCCACAATGGCCGATCATCAGCCAGCAATGCGGGCGCAGCACGGCGAGATGGTCGGTCGCCGTCTTGGCGTTCGAGGGGCCGACGCCGATATTGATGATGGTGACGCCGCCGCCGTCCCCGCGCAAGAGGTTGTAGGCCGGCATCTGGAAGCGGTGCCACGGGGCCGCCAGCACGGCAGATTCGGCCACCGACGTGTCCTCGCCGCGCCGCACGACGGCGCCGCCTGGCAGCACGAGCTGGGTGTAGGGGCCGCCAGGCTTGGCCAGCTCCTCCATCGCCCAGGTCAGGAAATGATCGACATAGCGCTGGTAGTTGGTGGCGAGGATCCATGGCTGGATGGTGCGCCAGTCGGTGCCCGTGTAGTGGATCAGGCGCTGCAGCGAGTAGTCGACCCGGAGCGCATCGAACAGGGCGAGCGGCCGCGCGCCCCGGTCCTGCGACACCCAGGTGCCGTCGGCGATCTCGTCGCCGACATTGGCCAGCACCGGCGTCGGGAAATGGCGCGCCAGCTCGGACACCGAGAGGTCGCCGTGGATGAACTCGTCGCCAGCCTCGGTGACGAAGGGATAGGGAATCTCCTGGTCGCTCACGCCGACCTCTATGACGCCGCCGAACTCCTCGCTGAGCGGACGCAGCTGCTCGAGCAGGTACTGGCGGAAGAAGCGCGGCTGGGTGACCGTCGTTGTGTAGCGGCCCGGCGCCTGGAACTTCGCCCAGGCGCGGCGCGTGAAGCGCACGGCGCCGACCGGCTGCCAGTCGACCGAGAGCTCGGGATAGCGAAAGCGGCTGCGCTCCTCGGCGCTGGGCACGGCGCCCGATTCGGTGAAGCGGGCCAGCGCCTCGCGCAGGGCAATGCTCGCCGTCGCATGCAGCTCTTCCAGACGATCTACCGCCTGTTCGGGAGTCATGCTCATTGGGAGCGCGGGCCTCCGGCCCGCTCATGATGCGGGCCGGAGGCCCGCGCTCCCACGCTCACTTGCACTCGGGCTTGGGCAGCGCCTCGAGGCGCGTGATGCGGTATTCGATCCCGCCGTCGCTTTCCTCGTGGGTGCCGTAGAGCTCGACGCCGTTGTCGAGGGTGACGCTGCTCATCTCATAAGCCGGCTCGCCCTGGCCCTTGCCGTCGGCCTGGGCGTCGAAGAAGCCGGCGCGGTAGTAGATGCGGGTGCGGCCGTCGGCCAGCTCCTCGCCGCCCTCGGGGATCTTCACGTCGGCCAGACGCTTGGGCACCTTGCCGATCAGTATATTGACCGACTGCGGCGGCTTCACCTTCTCGCCGAAGAAGAACTGGGTGTCGAAGCCGGATTCGCCGGCCTTGGCCTGGCGGATCGTCTCGCGCGCGATGGCGACCGGGAACAGCGTGGTGGCGGTCAGCGCCACGCTCTGGCCCTCCGGATCGGTGAAGCGCGCCTCGCCCTTGCCGTCGTCGCCGATCAGCGCCTCGCCCTTGACCAGGCTGGTCTGCCGGCCGCCGGTGGTGGTGCGGTGCTCGAAGCGCAGCTTCTTGCCGTCGCGGCTTTCGGTCATCTGCGACTGCTGCTCGCTCGCCACCGCCGCCCGCGCGCCGGACATTTCCAGCCGCAGCCGCTGGTTCACGACATAGCCGTCGCAGGTCAGCCTGAGCTCGTAGGCGTAGGTGCCCGACGTGCCGGTGCCGGGCTTGCCGCGATCGAGGGCGGAGACGGCATAGACGGCGCGATGCGGCGCGAAGTCCTGGGCCGCCGCGGGCGCGAGAGCGGCAAACACGACAACCAGGGACATCGGCATCAGAAGACGGGCATTCAGCATCGCGGCCTCGGCAGGGCTTGGATTTGAACCAGGCGAGCATCCACTGCGAAGTCGCCATAGTCGAGCAGCATCGACCGGGCAACTCCGTTGGCCAGCAGGTCCAACGCCAGCTCGTATTCTGGATTGGCCGTGCCCTGGTCGCCTGCGGCAAAAAAGGCAAGCCGCACGCCCCATGATTGTTGGCGCAACAGGCTGACATCGCCGCGCACGACGGGTGCACCGGCGCCACGCGGCGGCTTGCCGATCACGGCATTGACCGTGAAGGCGCCATCCAGGCGGGCGCCGTCGAACACGCTGTAGGACACGGATTGGTCGCCGTTGCGGGCGTGCCGGATGATCAGCGCGAGATGAGTGGTGGGGAAGAGCGTGCCGGCCGGCAGGTCGAAGCTCCTGACCTCGGGCAGCGTGAACGAGGCCCGGCCCTTGCCGCCGGTCGCTTCGAGGTCGGCATGGCCGCGCAGCTCCTCCTCGACCTCCTGGTCCTGGATGTTGCGCACGCTGAAACGCAAGCCCAACCCGTCCTTGGTCTCGTAGCTGGTGAAGCTCGAATCGGTGTCGAACTCCTCACCGTCGTTGCGCAGGAATTTCAGCTTGATGCGCTGCTTGACCTCCCAGGCCTCGCAGGAATCGACCATCTCCAGCACCATGCGGCCGTTGACCTCGACGATGCCGCTGTTGGGCCGGGCGACGTTGAGCTTCATGTCGTAGGTCGCGCGATGCGGAACCAGGACGACGTCCTGCTGCTGCGCCAGTTGCTGCTGCTGGGCGTCGGCGACCCTTATCCACAGGCCCAGCAACAGGACGGCGCAGACAGCGGCGATCGGGGCCGCGATCTGGACGCGGGAACGGCGAAAACTAAGCGTGTTCAACGGACAATGGCAGGAGGCTAGGCCTTGTAGCCGGGCGGCTCAGCGTAATATCCATGCCCAGAGATTGCCAGAATCATCGCTGCGGCATGGCGGCCGCACAGGG
>JAKFVH010000146.1 GCA_021732285.1 Reyranella sp.
CCACCGGCATCGCCGCCATGGCCGCCCAGCAGCCGGCGCCGAACTACCTGTCGCTCGACATGAACCGGCCGATGCAGACCGGCCAGCCGGCGCTCAGCCGTCCGGTCGCGCCGCCGGTCGGCCGCGTCGCCATGCCGGCGGCCGCGGTTGCCGCACCCGCCGCGCCCATACCCGCCGCACCGCCGGTCGCGCCCATGGTCGCCGCCGCTCCGCAGGCGATGGCGCCCGTCGCTCCCCCCGCACCGGTCGCTGTCGCGCCGGTCGCTCCGGCACCGGTGGCACCGCCGATGCCGGTGATGGCCGAGATGCCGATCCCGGCCCAGATCGTCGCAACGCCGGCCGAGCCGGCGCCTGTCATGGCTCCGGCGCCGGTCGCCCCGGTCATGCCTGCCGCTCCGCCGATCGCGGCAATGGCAGCGCCCGCTCCGGTCCCGCCGCCCGCCGCCGCGCCGCCGCGGCCGCTGGTCGATGAGAACGACTGGCGCGTCAGCCGTCCGGCCGCCAAGCCGGCGGTCCGGGCCAGCGAGCCGATCACGCGACCGGTTGCCGCGCGGGCGGCCAGCGAGAGCCGCGCGCCCAACCTGTTCCAGCGCATCACCGGCGCGTTTGCCGCACCCAAGCCGACGGCTCCCGCCGCCGAGCCGGCGGCTCCGCGCACGGTGCCGGAAAATGTCGTGGCGGTGGCCCCCAAGCCCGCGCCGCGGCCGGCCCCGGCCCAGGCCTCGATCAATCTCGACGTCACCGAGCGGGCCAAACCGGCACGGGATGACGATGACCTGCAGATTCCCGCGTTCCTGCGTCGGCAAGCCAACTGACGCAGGCCTAGAGCAAGTTCTCCACGCATCACTCGAGGGGCCGGTAACGGCCCCTCTTTTTTCGGCCCGGGCGGTGATATAAACGCGCCGGCGCAACGGGTCTCGAATGGGTATGTGGAAAGCGATCTTCACTGGGTTTGCCTTGGCTGTCACGACGCTCGGCCTTACCGGCTGCGGCTCGTCGGACGACGACAAGAACTACGTCGAGCGGCCGGTCGAGGTGCTCTATAACCGCGCCCTCGATGATCTGGGCGCGCAGGAGTACAAGGCCGCCGCCAAGGGCTTCGAGGAAGTCGACCGCCAGCATCCTTATTCGGTGTGGGCGACCAAGGCGCAGATCATGGCGGCCTTCGCCTACTATCAGTCGAACAAGTACGACGAGGCCATCATCGCGCTGGACCGCTTCATCCAGCTGCATCCCGGCCATCGCGACATTCCCTATGCCTATTACCTGAAGGCGCTCTGCTTCTACGAGCAGATCTCCGACGTCGGCCGCGACCAGCGCGTCACCCAGCAGGCGCTCGATGCGCTGGCCGAGGTGGTCAAGCGCTTCCCCGAATCGCCCTATGCCCGCGACGCCCGCCTCAAGGTCGAGCTCGCCATCGACCATCTCGCCGGCAAGGAGATGTCGGTCGGCCGCTACTACCAGAGCAACCAGCAATATGTCGGCGCCATCAACCGCTACCGCGTGGTGATCGAGCGCTATCAGACGACGACGCACGTGCCGGAGGCGCTGCATCGTCTGGTCGAAAGCTACCTGTCGCTCGGCGTGAAGCAGGAGGCGAAGGAGGCGGCGGCGGTGCTCGGCTACAACTTCCCGGGCAGCGAATGGTACCAGGACAGCTACTACCTGATGACCGGTGAGGGCGGGCCGGCGCCATCCGACGAAAAGCGCGGCTGGTTCTTCGGTCTGTTCTGACCCTGCATGCTGGTCTCGCTTTCGATCCGCGATTTCGTGCTGATCGAGAAGCTCGACCTCGACTTCGTGCGCTCAGCGACCGGCGGCCTGGGCGCCCTGACCGGCGAGACCGGTGCCGGCAAATCCATCCTGATCGACGCGCTCGGCCTGGCGCTGGGCAACCGCGCCGAATCGGCCGCGGTGCGGCGCGGTGCTGCGCAGGCCTCGGTGGCCGCCTCGTTCGATCTGCCCAAGGATCATCCGGCGCACGCGGTGCTGGCGGAGCAGGGCCTTGTGGACGATGACGCGCTGACCCTGCGGCGCATCGTCGGCGCCGACGGCCGCGGCCGCGCCTTCGTCAACGACCAGCCGGCCTCAGTAGCTTTGCTGCGCCGGCTCGGTGACACGCTGGTCGAGATCCAGGGCCAGATGGAGCAGCACGGCCTTTTGGACATGGCGACGCATCGAGCCTCGCTCGATGCCTTTGCCGGGCTGGAGAAGCAGGCCGAGGCGGTGCGCTCGGCCTGGCACGCCTGGCGGGCCGCCGAGCAGGCGCGTGCCGACGCCGAGGCGGCGGCAGCGGCGGCGCGCCGCGATGAGGATTTCTTACGCCATTCGGTGAAGGAGCTGGAGGCGCTTTCGCCCAAGCCTGACGATGAGACCCAGCTTGCCGAGGAACGCCAGCTCCTGCGCGCCGGTAGCGCCTTGGGCGAGGCGGTGACTCAGGCGATGAGCGAGCTGGAGCACGGACGCGGCGCGGTCGGTGCGTTGCGCAATGCCCACCGCCTCGTCGAGCGCAATGTCGACAAGGCGATGGGCCGTCTCGACACGGCGCTGGCGGCGCTCGACCGGGCGCTGAGCGAGGCCACCGAGGCGCAGGCCCAGCTCGAGGCGGCGCAGGCGGCGTTGGAATTCGATCCCGCGCGCCTGGAGAAGGTCGAGGAGCGCCTGTTCGCGCTGCGTGCGGCGGCGCGCAAGCACAATGTCGCGGTGCCGGAGCTGGCGGCGCTGACCGAGCGCTTCGTCGCACAACTGGGGGCGCTGGACGACGGCGAAGCCGGACTGAAGCGGCTGGCCAGCGAGGCGAAGGCCGCCCGCGCGGCCTATGTCGCCGCTGCCGAGACGCAGGCTGCCGCCCGCCGCAAAGGCGCGACGCGGCTCGACAAGGCCGTCGCCGCCGAGCTGGGACCGCTCAAGCTGGAGAAGGCCAAGTTCGTCACCGATCTCTCGGCCCTGCCCGAGAGTGAATGGTCGGAGAACGGCACCGACCGCGTGCAGTTCACCGTCGCCACCAATCCCGGCACGCCGCCGGCGCCGATCGCGCGCATCGCCTCGGGCGGCGAGCTGTCGCGCTTCCTGCTGGCGCTGAAAGTCTGCCTGGCCAAGGTCGGCGATGCCGCGACCATCGTGTTCGACGAGGTCGATTCGGGCATCGGCGGCGCCACGGCGGCCGCCGTCGGCGAGCGGTTGAAGCGGCTGGCCAAGGACGTGCAGGTGCTGGTGGTCACGCACTCGCCGCAGGTCGCGGCCGTTGCCGACCGGCACTGGCTGATCCGCAAGACCACGACCAAGAGTGCGGCCAGCACCGATGTGTTGGCCCTGGACGCCAAGGGCCGCCGCGAGGAGATTGCCCGCATGCTGTCGGGCGCGCAGGTGACGGCCGAAGCGCGCGCGGCCGCTGATCGGCTGCTGGCGGCTGCAGGTTAGGACGTGTTTCGAGGGCTCGGATCTTCCTTCCTCCCCAACGAAGTTGGGGAGGTGCCCGCGCAGCGGGCGGAGGGGTCATGGCGCGTCAGTACTGCCGCCCATGACCCCTCCGGCCCTGCGGGCCACCTCCCCAGCGACGCTGGGGAGGAAAGGCGCTTGCGTTAGGAGAGGACGATGTCGCGTGCCGCCAAGTTCAAGGCCGCGCTGTCGGTCGACGAGATGACCGAGCGCCAGGGCCGCGCCGAGCACAAGCGGCTTAGCGAGGAGATCGCGCACCACGACAAGCTCTATCACGTCCAGGACTCGCCGGAGATCTCCGACGCCGACTACGACAAGCTGCGCCAGCGCCTGAAGGCGATCGAAGCGCGCTTCCCGCAGCTCGTCGACCTGCTGAGCCCGACGCAGCAAGTGGCGCCGCTGCCGAGCACCGCCTTCGCCAAGGTCCGCCATTCGCGGCCGATGCTGTCGCTGGACAATGCCTTCACCGACGAGGAGCTGCAGGGCTTTCTGGACCGCCTGCGCCGCGCGCTGGAACGGGAGACCGATCTCAAGCCCGACGACGAGATCGCCTTGGCCTGCGAGCCCAAGATCGATGGCCTGTCGATAAGCCTGCGCTACGAGGACGGCGTGTTCACCGTCGGCGCCACGCGCGGCGACGGCACGACCGGCGAGGACGTCACCGCCAACCTAAAAACCGTCAAGGACATCCCGCACAAGCTCAAGGGCAAGTTTCCCAAGGCGTTCGACGTGCGCGGCGAAGTCTACATGGAGCGCCACGCCTTCCAGGAGATGAACAAGCGCCAGGAGGCCGAGGGCGAGAAGACCTTCGCCAATCCACGCAACGCCGCGGCAGGGTCGCTGCGCCAGCTCGATCCCACGATCACGGCCAAGCGGCCGCTGCGCTTCTTCGCCTATGCCTGGGGTGAGGCCGAGCCGCGCTCGTGGAAGACGCATAGCGAGTACCTGAAGCTGCTCAAGGAGTGGGGCTTCAAGGTCAATCCATTGTCGAAGCTTTGCCGGACGCCGGACGACGTGCGGGCCTTCTACAAGAAGATGGGCGTCGAGCGGCCGTCTCTGCCCTACGACATCGACGGCGTCGTCTACAAGGTCGACCGCATCGACTGGCAGGAGCGCCTGGGCTTCGTCAGCCGTGCGCCGCGCTGGGCGATTGCCCACAAGTTCCCGGCCGAGCAGGCGCGCACGCGGCTGAACGGCATCCTCATCCAGGTCGGCCGCACCGGCGCGCTGACTCCGGTGGCCGATCTCGAGCCGGTCAATGTCGGCGGCGTCATGGTGGCGCGCGCATCACTGCACAATGCCGACGAGATCGAGCGGCTCGACGTGCGCAAGGGCGACATGGTGATCGTCCAGCGCGCCGGCGACGTCATCCCGCAGATCCTGGGCTTCGTGCCGGAGGAGCGGCCGAAGCGCACCGAGAAGTTCCACTTCCCCACCCATTGCCCCTGTCCGCTCAAGACCAAGGTGGCGAGCGAGGAAGGTGGCGTGGTGCGGCGCTGCTCCGGCGGGCTGGAATGCCCGTTCCAGCAGGTCGAGCGGCTGCGCTACTTCGTGTCGCGCAACTGCTTCGACATAGAAGGGCTGGGCGGCACGCACATCGAGAACTTCCATCGTGACGGGCTGCTGAAGGTGCCGGGCGACATCTTCCGGCTACCCAAGAAGATCGACGAGATCAAGAAGCGCGAAGGCTGGGGCGATCTCTCGGTGCGCAACCTGATGTCGGCGATCGAGGCGCGCAAGACCATCTCGCTGGACCGCTTCATCAATGCCATCGGCATCCCGCTGATCGGCGAGGCCACCGCCAAGATCCTGGCGCAGGAGTATGGCGACGTCGACGCCTGGCTCGACGAGATGTTGAAGGCGGCCAAGGAGCGCAAGAAGAAGCCGGACGATGTGAAGAAGGAGAAGGCCGCGGCCGAGGTCGGCGAGAGCTACGGCCGGCTGTGCAATGTCGAGCAGATCGGCGTCACCACGGCCGACGCCATGTGCGCCTTCTTCAGCGAGGGCCACAACGTCGATGTGATCCGCGACCTGCGCAAGCAGCTCACCGTCGAGGCGGTGACGCGCCGCGTCGTGGCGGCCGACGCCAAGCTCAAGGACAAGATCGTGGTCTTCACCGGCGAGCTTTCCTCGATGACCCGCGACGCCGCCAAGGCGCGCGCCGAGGAACTCGGCGCCAAGGTCACCGATTCGGTATCGAAGAAGACCAGCCTGGTCGTGGTCGGCGAGAATGCCGGCTCGAAGGCGCGCAAGGCCGCCGAGCTCGGCGTCCAGACGCTGACCGAAGAGGAATGGGTCCGCCTGTCATCCTGAGCGAAGCGAAGGATCTCATCGCCGCTTGCAACCGCCATGAGATCCTTCGCTGCGCTCAGGATGACAAACGTTGGTATCGCGCTGCGATGCCCTACCGATGGCCGCCTCGCCTGCCGATAGCTTCCGCGAAGCCCGGCGGAATGCTAGAGCCTGCACCGCCTCACTGGAGTTGATTCGAATGGACTTGGCCCGTTTTCCGCGTCGCCGTTACACTCATGCCCCGACCCCGATAGAGCTGCTGCCTCACTTCACCAAGGCCCTTGCGGCGAGCTGTCCGGGCGGCGTCGGCCCGGAGATCTGGATCAAGCGGGACGACCTGCTGGGCCTCTTTCCCGGCGGCAACAAGACCCGCAAGCTCGAATTCCTCGCTGCGGACGCGCTGGCCCAGGGCGCCGACACGCTGATCACCTGCGGCGCGCCGCAGTCCAACCATTGCCGCATCACTCTGTCTGCAGCGATCAAGGAAGGGCTGAAATGCCGCTTCGTGATCGAGGAGCGCGTGCCCGGCAGCTACAAGAAAGACGCCAGTGGCAACAACTTCATGTTCGAGCTGATGGGCGTCGAAGCCATCACCGTCGTGCCCGGCGGGTCGGACATGGGCGCTGCCATGTCGAAGGTGGCGCAGGAAGTCGCTTCGCTCGGCCGCAAGGGCTACGTCATCCCGGGCGGCGGCTCGAACGCGATCGGCGGCCTGGGCTATGTCGCCTGCGTGCAGGAGATGCAGCAGCAGTGGTCGGACATGGGACTGGCGCTCGATGCCGTCGTGGTCGGCTCGGGCAGCTCGGGCACCCATGGCGGCATGGCAGCGGGCTTCTTCGGCAACCACATCAAGATCCCGCTGATCGGCATCGGCGTCAGCCGCGATCCCGCCGACCAGGAGCCGCTGGTCCTCAAGGAGGCGCAGGCGGTGGCCGACCTTTTGGGCATCGGCA
>JAKFVH010000103.1 GCA_021732285.1 Reyranella sp.
GCAAGGACGGCAAGCCGATCGAGGTCCGCTTCAACGTCGAGAACCTGTTCGACCTCAACTACTGGGCCTCGGCCTCGGTCAACAACGGCCTGGCCATGGGCACGCCGCGCACCTTCCTGCTGTCGCTGGGTACGCGGTTCTGATGCAAGGGACCTTCATCCGGCTGCAACGCTGACTGGGGCCTGCTTCAATCGAGGCCGGCAGGTTTGAAACCTGCGCCAAACGCGCGGCGTGGCTCGAACTCGAAGTTCTCGGTGCCCGGTTGGGCTAATGCCTCGGCCAGACTCATATTGCAGCCCGTCAGCCGCTGGTAGTCTTCGAACGTCAACAGGACGTGGGAAGGCAGCCCCGATCCACTATGAAAACAGGGCCTCGCCGAGCCGCTTTCTTGGCGCGTTTGGTGTCCTGATCGAAGTCATGGCTGGTCAGTGTCGTCATGTCTGCTCCAGCAGAATCCACTACTATGTTGATGTATAATGATTCTATGAGTAAGTGGGGCGCTTCTTACGGAAACATAATGCTTTGGTCGCAACCAAAGACAAGGTCTACGGCTCCATCATGATGTCCGCCAACCGCCCGGCCCTGTCCGTGGTGGCCCCTTGCTACAACGAGCAGGACGTCCTGCCCGAGTTCCTACGCCGCGTCGGCGCGGTGCTGGATGGCGTCGGCGGGCAGAGCGAAATCGTGCTGGTCGATGACGGTTCGCACGATCGCACCTGGGAGGTCATGACCGAGGCCGCGGCGAAGGACTCGCGCGTCGTTGCGGTGCGGCTGATGCGCAACCACGGCCACCAGCTCGCGCTTACCGCCGGCCTCAGCGTGTGTCGCGGCGAGCGCATCCTGATCATCGACGCCGACCTGCAGGACCCACCCGAGCTACTGCCCGACATGATGGCCCTGATGGACGGTGTAGATGGGAAGGGGGGCGCCGACGTGGTCTACGGCCAGCGCCGCCAACGCGACGGCGAGAGCCTGTTCAAGCGCGCCACCGCCGCCGGCTTCTACCGCCTGATCGGGCGCTTGACCGACGTCGAGATCCCGCTCGATGCCGGCGACTTCCGACTGATCACGCGCCGCGTGCTCGATCTGCTGACCGCCATGCCCGAGCGCCATCGCTTCGTGCGCGGCATGGTCGCCTGGATCGGCGGCAAGCAGGTGCCGCTGCCTTACGACCGCAAGGCGCGGGTGGCGGGCGAGAGCAAGTATCCGCTGGCCAAGATGGTGCGCTTCGCCGCCGACGCCATCACCGCCTTCTCGGTCGTGCCGCTGATGGCCTCGATGACCATCGGCTGGGTGATGGCCGCGGTCGGCTTCGCCTTCTTCGTCTATTCCATCGTCGGCTGGGCGTTCGGCCACACGCTGCCCGGCTGGACATCGCTGATGGCCGCCGTCGGCCTTCTGGGCGGCATGCAGTTCCTGATGCTGGGCATCATCGGCGCCTATCTCGGCAGGCTCTACGACCAGAGCAAGGGCCGGCCGCTGTTCATGATTCGTGACATCGTCGGTGGTCCCAAGTGACGCCGGCCGAGTTCGATCGCCACGCCCAGTCCTACGACGGCGGCCTCGACAATCCCATCAAGCGCATGATGGGCGATTCGGCCGACCAGTTCATCGCCGTGAAGACGCGCTGGCTGCTGCGCCGCGAGCCCGGCCTGAAGAAAGGCGGGCTTGCCGTGCTCGACTATGGCTGCGGCGCCGGCGACCTCATGCGTGTCCTCGCGGAGCAGGGGGCGCGGGCCGACTTCACCGGCTGCGATGTGTCGGCCGGCATGCTGGCCGAGGTCGGCAAGCGCTGGCCGTCGGCGCTCGGGCCCGCGCCGGCGCTGGCGCCGCAGGATGGCGCCAAAACGCCGTTCGCCGACCGGCAGTTCGACATCGTCACCATCAGCGCCGTGCTGCATCACGTGCCGGTCGAGGAGCGCCAGGCGGTCTATCGCGAGCTCGGCCGCGTGCTGAAGCCGGGCGGCCGCATCTACGTCTTCGAGCACAACCCGCGCAATCCGCTGGTGCGCTACGTCATCGCCCGCACGCCGATCGACGAGAACGCGATCCTGCTCGATGCCCGCGAGGTGCGCTACGGGCTGCTCGACACGGCGCGCTACGAGCTCGAGACCGACTACCTGATGTTCATGCCGCCCGGGCTCGCCTTCCTTCGCCCCATCGACCGGACGCTGGCGTGGCTGCCCCTGGGAGCGCAATATGTCGTGGCGGCGCGCAAAGGCGCCTGAGGGAGAAACCGGGATGGACCGACAGACCTTTGAGGCCGAGCTCGAGCGCGACGGCTATGACATCCAGACCAACACCACGCCGGGCGTGAAGGTGAACCCCGAGCACAGCCATCCGTTCGATGTGCGGGCGATGGTGGTGCAGGGTGCGCTCACGCTGACGCGTGATGGCGCCAGCCGCACCTACCGCGCGGGCGAGACCTTCACCATGCCCAAAGGCTGCCTGCATTCCGAGAGCTACGGGCCGGAAGGCGCGGTGACCTTGTTCGGACGGAAGATGTAGCTGGGGGCGCGCCACTCCAGTGGCGCGATCATGTTGATGGAACCGAAGACGCGCCACTGGAGTGGCGCGCCCCCAGCGCATCTCCTGCTGGCCTTTGCGCTCAGCCTCGCGGCGCTCTGCGGCCTGATCGCCTGGCTGCAGAACGTCCACATCATCACCGCCAACGGCATGTACAAGAGCATCCAGGCCGAGCCCTGGATCGCCGATCCGTCGCGCGCGCGTCTCGATCCCTCGAACTACCTCTATTTCCCGCTCTACGGCGCGCTCTGCCGGCTGCTCGACTGGCTCGGCATCGACCGCGGCGTGCCGTGGCGGCAGTTCGCCTGGCTCAACGCCTTCTTCGCCAGCCTCGCCACCGTCATCGTCTACGCCTTCGTCCATCGCCTGACCGGCAACGTCCGCGCGGCTGCGCTGGCGGCCTGCTTCCATTTCGGCTGCGGCTTCGTCCTGCTGCTCTCGGTGATCAGCGAGGACATCATGCCGGGCTACACGCTGGTGCTGAGCGCGATGGCCCTGGCCGGCCTGTGGTTCGACCGGCCGACGCATGGCCGCGTGGCGCTGGTCGGCGCGCTGTTCACCCTGGGCTGGTTGATCGAATGGCGCCTGCTGTTCCCCGTGCTGCCGGCGCTTGTCCTGGCGCTGTTGCTGGCACCGGAGCGGCCGCTGCGGCGGCTGGCCCTGATCGGCACGCTCGTCGTCTCCATCGTGATCGCAGCCGGCATCGTCCAGCTGTGGTCCGAACGCTATCCGGGTGCCGTCGGCCTGCACGACATCCTGTGGACGGGCAAGGGCGTCGCCACCGGCTGGGCCGGCCTGTCATGGGACAAGGCCTGGATGATGCTGTCGGGCGTCGGCAACTACTTCCTGATCGTCGGCGGCTGGGTCGATCCTCTGTCGGCCAGACGCGCGGCGTTGCCGCTCCTGGTGTCGGTCGCGCTGCAGACGGCGATCTTCCTCGCCGCCGTCGCGGCGTTGTGGCCGCGGCGCGGCGAGCCGAGGGTGCGCGCCGTCGCCATCGTCTTCCTCGGCACGCTGGGGGCAGGGCAGGTGCTGAACCTCTACGCCCAGCCGCAGGACCCGCAGATGCAGATCAACGTCATGCCGTGGCTGACGGTGGCGTGGGCCTTGCTGCTGGGCTCGCTGTCGCTGCGCTCGCGCGGCGTTGCGATCGCGATTGCCGTGCTGTCCCTGCTGCCGCTGGCATGGAACGTCGGAGCACTCGCGCGTTTCCGCGGCGGCGATGAGGCGGCGCTGAAGGCCGTGGCCGCGCTGGAACAGCGTTTTCCGCCGGCCTCCACCGTGTTCGTCTATTGGGGCTTCGAGCCCATCACCATGTGGCAGTACGCACTGTGGAGCCGCACCTGGGACTGGGACGGCAAGCCGTCGGACGCCAAGTTCAAGTGGATCGCCATCGACGCCGGCGCCATCCGCCATCCCGACTGGACGGCCGAGAAGAACGCCGAGGTGCTGAAGGCCGACATCGACCACGCTCTCGACCGCGGCCATCGCGTCGTCATCTCCGATGTGTGGACCTGGAGCGAGGCCGAGCTCACTGGGCAGCTCGGCGCGCTGTCGGCCGCCGGGCGCGCAGCGGCGATCTACCGGATGCTGCACGACAACTACCAGGCCCAGCCAGTGTTCAACGAACCGACCGCCGGCGCCTTCTACGAATTGCGGAGGAAGACATGACGGCCATACGCGACGTCCTGAAGCGCGAGATCAAGGCGCTGGCGTTCGACCAGTACGGCACGATCGTCGACATGCAGAAGGGCCTCACCGTGGCGGCGACGCCTTTCCTCAAGGCCAAAGGCTGGGACGGCAAGCCCAACAGCTTCGTCACCTGGTGGCGGCGCACCCACTACGAGAACTCCATGATCGATGCGCTGTGCGACCGTGGCCACACGCCGTACCGGCAGATCGGCCATCGCGCCGTGTCCTTCGTCCTGGATCGCTGCGGCATCACCTACACCCAGGACGAGGTGAAGGCCCTGGTCGGCGAGATCGAGCGCCTAAAACCGTTTCCCGACGTGGTGGCGGCGCTCGGCAGGCTGCGGTCGGCCGGCTACAAGCTTGCGATCCTGTCGAACGGCGATCGCGACATGTTGCAGGCCGCCGGCCCGCACATCGGCTTCTCCTTCGACCACGTCATTTCGGTGCAGGAAGCGGGCACCTTCAAGCCGCACTGGAAGACCTATGCCAAGGCCGAGGAGATTTTAGGCGAGGACCGGTCGGGCATCCTGTTCGTCGCCAACCATGCCTTCGACTGCATCGGCGCAAAATCCTACGGCATGCGCACGGCCTTCATCGACCGGCGCAAGCGGCCGTTCGGCGAGACGCCGCACCAGCCCGACCTCATCCTGGCTGACTTTGCCGAGCTCGCCGGTGCCCTGATCTAGGGGGATACGGGAGATACAAAAGCCGCCTCGGTTAAACCGTTCTTACCTGGTTTAATATGATCGTTGGTGTTCTACCTGAGTAGTCGTGCCGATGACCTGGCTTCGGATGCTTGTGGGTTTGCTTTGTGCGGCACTGACATTGCCAGCCGCTCATGCTGGACCAACTTCAAACCCCAGCTTCGATTGTCGGAAGGCCGCCACGCCGGTCGAGAAATTGATCTGCAGCGACCCGACGCTGGGAGATTTCGATCGAAAGATGGCTGAGAGGTTCGCTCGAGCCCTCGAGAGCGCACAGCCAAGCAGTCGCGGCGCCATCATCAAAGATCAACTCCGATGGCTGCAGGACCGCGCAAGCGGCTGCGGCCTCGATCCTGCGCAACGGGCATTTCATGCGCTGGGTGCCCCCGCTCCGGTCGACTGTCTCAGGAAGATGTATGAGCAATGGGCGGAGTTCAGACTCGGCCAAATGACTGTAGCCGTTCGGTCCGGCCCCAAGATCCCTTTCGAGGCGAAGCGACGGCCTTTTTTGCCTCGCTTGCTGGTGTCACATGACACGCCGATTTGCGATGCTTTCCTCAGTGCGTTGCGAAAGGACTTCCTGGCGCGACATCGCGACGGTGACAGCGCGTTCAAGGAGCCGCCCATGGCGATTGGCCACTGGGTGGCCTGGCCGTCCGAACATGGACCTGAAGCCTACGGGACGAGAATCGACGTCGCCGAGATTGACCTGGACCGAAATGGCAAAAAGCAGCTGTTGGTCCATGTCATTCAGCCCTTCAACTGGCGTAACAACGGCTACTCGTTGCTGGTCAGCTCGAAGACGACGACGGATGGACTTGCAAATGAGATCACTGCGTTTGAGAAATTGCCGTCGCTTGATCGGCAGACGGCATCGCTGAGAATCGTCGAGCCTGCCTCACTATGGAATTGGGGCACATTCGATGGCTACAAAAGCCCGTTTCGGGTGCTTCTATTTCAAGGCGCTGCTTACCTATACACGGTTGCCGACGGAGTATCGGTCGGCAGTTGGGACGGCGTGCTGGCGGGGACGGCGGACCTGCGACGAATCCGTGCCGACGGAAGTCTCGACCTTCGGTGCCGGGCGAGTGTCGCTCCGCGGGCCGGCGCACTTCCACTCCTGTCCTGGCTTCCCCAAGGTGGCCAACCAGATACGCTTGCCGTGCCCGCCGAGGTGGTTGAATGGATGAAGGTCATTCGAGGAATCCAGGGCACCGAAGGGAAGTTCCCAGGGAGCCTTCATGCCCTCAATTCCCTGATCATCCGCAGTACCTATACCTGGTACGACGCGTTGGTGCGTCCATGGGACTCGGGCGGACCATCTTACTGGCCGTCACCGGTCGCCTTGCGATCCTGGATTGCTCAGTGGGGCTTCGATAGCCTGTCCCGGTTCAGATTGGCCCGCGACTTCGAGTCCGGTCAGCGCGCGGCACTTGCCGCTCTCGCCCGCTACTACGAGCACTCTTTCGGGGTGTCGAACAGCAAGGAAGCTGCTTCGGCTGCCGTCGATAACATCATAGCGGCGAGCTTCGTGGTTCGTGGCGCGCGTGGGCCGGACCGGGATTTCTCGGAGAGCACACTTGAGAAAGAAGCCTCTTTTGAGAATCGAGTGGGTAGGGCAGAAGGTTCACACGTTGAACGAGTTGTGACGGCGCGGATGATGATATTCCGTGGTGGGATCGAAGGACCATTCCTCGGAGCCGACCTGGGGTCAGGAG
>JAKFVH010000254.1 GCA_021732285.1 Reyranella sp.
CATCGACGCCGCATGCTACCCAAAAGGCAGCAAGGTCTCCGACGCCCAGCTCGAGGCCCTCGACATCCGATACGACGCGTTCCATCCAGACTGGAACTACTCCATGCTCCCCCGACTGATCCGCTCCGCGCCAAAGTGAAGCGTTTGTTTCGTCACAGACCCTTAGAGTGATCTTGCTGTTCATGCGGGCAGGATGCCTCGACCGGTGCCGTTTCTCAACCGGCCTTCCTCACCGCGCGCGCCACCTCGCCCCAGCGTTCGAGGACCTTGGGATCGACCTCGCGCCAGTGCGAAGCGAGGTAGATCACCAGCCGCGCGGCGACGCCCTTGTAGCGCTCGATCATGCGCTGGGCGACGTCGTCCCAGCGCGCCACGATGGCGAACTTGTCCAGGATTTCGTCGGTGATCAGCGCCTCGCTCCTGGCGCTGTCGCCGGCTTTTAGGCAGGCGGCAAGCTGATCGCGCAAACCCACGTGGCCGAGGTCGTCGAACTGGAAGGCGTAGTTCGGCGTAGAACCATAGAAGCCGATCGTGGTCTTGGCTTCCTTGATCGGCAGCGCCCGCTCTTCCGGCGTATCACCCGCCGCGACGATGACCGGGATGATCTTGTCGATCGCGGCCGGATCGCGCCCGGCCCGCGCCGCGCCCTCGGCCAACCCGGGCAGCAGGCGGTTCTTGATGTAGTGCATCGAATGCATGGGGTGCACGTGCACGCCGTCCGCCACCTCGCCTGCTACCCGCACCATGATCGGCCCGACGGCGGAGATGTCGACCTTGACGTCCTCGAACTCGTGCCGCGGCGGCGTCCATTGTTCGGTGAGCAGGCTGAGTTTGTAGTAAGGCCCGTCATGCTGCAGCGGCCCCTCGCGGCGGAACGCCTTCAGGCAGGCCTTCACCGCCTGCACATAGTCCTTCATCTGCGGCGCGGGCTTGTCGAAGGCGCTGCCGTAGCGCCGCGTGATGTGCGCCTTCACCTGGCTGCCCAGCCCCAGCCGGAACTTGCCCTTGGTGTTCTGCGCCAGCTCCCAGGCGATCTCCGCGGTGACCATCGGGCTTCGCGCAAAGGCGATGGCGATGCCGGTCGAGAAATGCAGCGACGGCGCCGCCAGCGCCGCGGCGGCGATGTTCATCCACGGCACCTGATGGCCCTCGGTGAACAACATGCCGGAAAAGCCCGCCGCCTCGGTGCGCTTGGCCAACGCCGCCACGTTGTCCCAGGTGGTGGCGCGCGTCATGACGTCGAATTCCATGGTCTTCTTCCTGTGCCGCGATGCGGGCGATTTGCCGGAGCATAGTCCATCCGGCCGCAGCCGGCAGGTGGACATGTCAGGCGCGGGCTGGCTGGTGACGAACCACGACGGAGACCAGGCTGACGGCGACGATCGGCACGATGAGGCTCACGAAGCCCATGGTGACATAGCCGATGGCGCCGCTCAGCGTTCCGGCAATGAAGGCCACGAGCATCGGCACCAGCTTCGCCAGCCGCGCCCGCTTGGCCTGCGGTTCGTGGCCCAACATCAGGTCAACGACGTCGACCACGACCTGGATGAAGTTGCCGGTCATCACGGTCGTCGGCGGCAAGCCGCTGAGAAAGGTGCGGGCGGCCGTGTTCTGGATCGCCATGGCCGCCGCGGCGAGCAATCCGACGGCAACGGCGTGCGGGTGATCGCCGGTGGTGAAGGGCGATTCGTTCATCGCAACCACCATGAAGACGGTGAGAAGGATCGCCTGGCCGGCCATGACATGGACCGCGGCATCCAGCTGGTGGCGCTCGCGGCGGACGATGTAGAGGCGCGTGCCGATGGCGGCCATGATGAACACGGGGATCGCCAGCATCTTCATCATCAAGCCGTGTCGGTTCTCGGCGATCGACGTCGCCAGAAGCACGATGTTTCCCGTGATGTGGGCGGCGAACAGCCCGAACAGGGCAATGAAGCTCAGTGTGTCGACGAAGCCCGAGATGTAGGCCAACAACACCCCTACGGTCACTGGGCCGACCGTTAAGCTCTTTTTCATCCGATCAGGATAGCATCCATCGGTTGACGTGTCGCACGTCGTGCGCGCGCCATGACGTCGAACCCATGGTCTTCTCCTGTGCCGCGATGCGGGTGACTTGAGAGACGCCTGTTGCCCGCGGCCTTGCCACGGCCGCAACCAGCGGGTCAAGTTTGTCCATTGGGAGGAGCGCCGCGAACCATGCCGACCGACACAGGCTCTTATGACTACATCGTCGTCGGCGCGGGCTCGGCGGGCGCCGTCATCGCCGCCCGGCTGAGCGAGAGCGGCGCGCACACCGTGCTGCTGCTCGAAGCCGGCACCGAGGGTTCCAGCTACTTCTGGTCGCGCGTCCCGGTCGGCGTTTCCAAGATGATCGACCTGCCCGCCGTCAACTGGTGCTTCTCCTCCGAGCCCGACGAAGGCTCGGGCGGTCGCCGCATCGAAGTGCCGCGGGGAAAGATGCTGGGCGGCTCGAGCTCGATCAACGGCATGGTCTACATCCGCGGCCAGGCCCAGGACTACGACCACTGGGCACAGCTCGGCAACCGCGGCTGGAGCTGGCAGGACGTGCTGCCGGTCTACAAGCGCATGGAGAATTACGCCGGCGGCTCGGACGAGCTGCGCGGCCGCTCAGGACCGCTGCGCGTCACCGACACGCCGCGCCAGAAGGTCCCGCTGCTCGAGAAGATGATCGAGGCCGCGAACAAGATCGGCCTGCCCTTCAACGCTGACCTCAACGGGGCGACGCAGGAAGGCATCGGCATGTCGCAGGTGACGATCGCCAAGGGTCGCCGCCAGAGCACCGCCTTCTGCTACCTCGATCCGGCGCGCGGCCGGCGCAACCTCACGGTCGAGCCGGGCTCGCTGGCCGAGACGCTGGTGCTCGAGGGCAAGGCCTGCGTCGGCGTGCGCTATGCCGTGAACGGCGAGAAGCGCGAGGCAAGAGCTGAGCGCGAGGTCATCGTCTGCAGCGGCTCCATCAACTCCCCCAAGCTCCTGGAGCTTTCGGGCATCGGCCAGGGCCAGCGCCTGCGCTCGCTCGGCATCGTGCCGGTGCACGAGCTGAACGGCGTCGGTGAGAACCTGCGCGACCATTACTCGCCGCGGGTGAAATTCGCCATCACGGCGCGCAACGCCACCTTCAACGACAACGCCCGTGGCTGGCGGCTGGCGCGCGAGGCGCTGAAGTACGCCCTGTGGGGCGAGGGCTTTCTCGCCTCGACCTCGGTGCCCATCCGCATGTACTTCCGCACGCGGCCCGGCCTCGAGACGCCCGACGCCACCATCTCGGTCCTGCCGTTCCTGTATGAAATGGTCGGCCATGAGCGCCGCATCGCCCGGCGGCGCGGCATCACCATGAACGTCAACGTGCTGCGCTCGGAGAGCACCGGTTCGGTGCATGTGAAGTCGGCCGACCCCAACGAGCCGCCGGCCATCCGCTTCAACTTCCTGTCCGCCCGCGCCGACCGCGAAGGCCTTTTGGCCGCCATCCGCAAAGGCCGTGAGCTGATGGCGACCTCACCGCTCAAGGAGATGACCGGCGAGGAGATCGCGCCCGGCGCGCAGGTGAAGACCGACGACGAAATCATCGACTGGGTGCGCAACAACGCCGAAACGACCTACCACCCGGTCGGCACCTGCAAGATGGGCGGCGATCCCATGGCCGTCGTCGATCACGAGCTCAGGGTGCACGGCCTGAAAGGCCTGCGCGTCGCCGATGCCTCGATCATGCCGACGCTGACCAGCGGCAACACCAATGCGCCCTGCATCATGATCGGCGAGAAATGCGCGGAAATGGTTTTAGCCGCCGCGACCGCACGCGAGAGCAAGGTCGCGGCGTAGGGTAAGGAATCTAACGCCGGAAGGCGGGTTCCTGCACGAATACTTCGCGGGTCGAACCGGAGCGCCCAGTGGGGACGGCTACGATGTTGCCCTGGCGGTCGATCGGATTGCCCTGCCAGTCGTAGCGATCGCCAACGGCGGCGCCATGGTCGGACAGGGTTCCATAGACGACGGTCTCGGGCACCGTCACCGAGGCCATGCACCGGTCGGCCTGCGAATCCTGCCGCTGGGTGCAGGTGCGGTCGAAAGCTTGGGCGCCACTGCTGAGCAAAAGCGTACCCAGGATCAGGAAAGTCGGCAGGCTGGCACGCACGAACATGGGTTCCTCTGCTGACGGCTCTGGATGCCGTCCGCCTGATCAACTCAGCCACGCCCCGAAAGTTGCCGACGATCCGTGCCTTTATCCGGTCACACGGTGAGAAAGCGGGCCCGGATTGCCTCTTCTTCCGCGCGGAAGACGGCCGGGGTCGCCCGGTAGACCATGCGACCCTTGACCATTATGTGCAGCTCGTCTGCGACAGCTTCGGCGAGCTTCATGTTCTGCTCGACCAGCAGGATGGTCACGCCTTCCTCGCGCAGCAGCCGGATGACGCGGGCGAGCTCGCGCACGACCAGCGGCGCCAGCCCCTGGCTCGGCTCGTCGAGCAGCATCACCTTGGGATCGGAAACGAGCGCGCGGGCGATCGCCAGCATCTGCTGCTCGCCGCCCGAAAGCTGCGAGCCTTTGCTGGCGGCACGCTCGCGCAAGGACGGGAACAGCTCGAGCAGCCGGGTAATCGGCCACGCCGTGCCGGCATCGCGCTCACCCACCTTTATGTTCTCGATCACCGTGAGGTCCGGGAAGATCAGCCGGCCTTCGGGCACGTAGGCCACGCCCTGGCGCGCCACGCGGTTGGGCGGCCAGCCGGTGATGTCGGTGTCGCCGACGGCGACGCGCCCGCTGCTCAGCGCCACCAGCCCCATGATGGTCTTCACCATCGTGGTCTTGCCGACGCCGTTGCGACCCAGCACGGCGCTGATGCGGCCCTGCGGCATGTCGAGATCGACGCCCTGCAGGACGTGGCTCGCGCCGTAGTGCGTGTTCATGCCCTCGATGCGCAGCATTACTCGAGGCCCCCCAGGTACGCGTCCTGTACCCGCGTGTCGGCCTTCACCTCGTCGGGCGTGCCGTCAGCGATCACCGCGCCGCGATGCAGCACCGTGATCCTCTGGGCGAGCCGGAACACCACCTCCATGTCGTGCTCGACCAGCAGGACGGTCATCTTCGAGGCGTGCAGGAAGCGGGCGAGGGTCTCGACCGCCTGCGCCGTCTCCTCGACCGAGAGCCCCTGCGTCGGCTCGTCGAGCAGCAGCACGCGCGGCTGCTGCGCCATCGCCATGGCGACCTCGAGCAGGCGCTGGTCGCCGTGCGACAGCAAGCCGGCAGGACGGTCGGCGATGGCGGAGAGGCCGAGCTGCTCGAGTGCTGCATCGGCCAGCGCCTCGGACTCCGCGAAAACCTTGGCGCCGCCGAACGGCTGCCAGCGCCGCCCGTGGCGCGCCTGCGCCGACAGCCGCGCGTTGTCGCGCGCCGACATCTCGGGAAACAGCGACGTGATCTGGAAGGTGCGCGAGATGCCCAGCCGGCAGACCTGGTGGCTCGGCAATCCACCGATCGCGTGCCCGGCGAAGCGGATCGTGCCGGCACTGGGCTTCACCGTGCCGGTGATGACGTTGAACAGCGTCGTCTTGCCGGCGCCATTGGGGCCGATGACGGCGCGGACCTCGCCGTCCTCGACGCGCATCGCGACCTGGTCGAGCGCGACCAGGGCGCCGTAGCGCCGCGTCACGCCGTCGAGCTCGAGCAGCGCCACGCTCAGTGCCTCTCGGCCACGGCGCGCAAGCGGCCGGTTGCCAGGCCCCAGATGCCGTGCGGCGCGAACAGCACGAAGGCGATGAAGATCAGGCCGAAGTACAGCGCCCAGGCCTCGGTCCAGGCGCTGAGCTGGTGCTCCATGAACATGAAGAAGGCGGCGCCCAGCACCGGACCGACCAGCGTGCCGGCGCCGCCCACGATCACCATGATCAGCACCTGGCCTGACAGCAGCCAGAACAGGAGCTCGGTGTTGGCGAAGCCCGCAAACGGCGCATAGAGCGCGCCGGCGAGCCCGCCCAGCCCGTAGGCGATCGCGACCACGGCGATCTTGTAGAGGCGGGTGTTGTAGCCCAGCGCCGTGGTCTTGGCCTCGTTCTCGCGGATGCCGCGCAGCACGGCGCCGAACGGCGAGCGCACCAGCGCGCGACACACCAGGAAGCCGCCGACCAGGCAGGCGAGGGCGAGATAATAGAAGCCGGCCTTGCTCGACAGTGCGGCGAAGCCGAACGGCCCGACGGTGCGCGGGATGCCGGCGAGGCCATCCGAGCCGCCGGTCACCGAGGTCCACTTGAAGGAGATGGCGTAGAGCAGCTGAGCGAAGGCCAAGGTCAGCATCGAGAAGGAAACGCCGGTCGCCAGCGTGCACATCCAGCCGACGCCGATTCCCACCGCACCGGTGAGCAGGGCGGCGGCAAACACGGCGAACAGCAGCGGCATGCCGGTATTGAGCAGCATCCAGCCGCAGGCATAGGCGCCGAGCCCGTAGGCCGCGGCATGGCCGAACGAGACCAGCCGCGTGTAGCCGAACATCAGGTCGAGGCTCATGGCGAACAGGCCGAGGATCACCGCCTC
>JAKFVH010000152.1 GCA_021732285.1 Reyranella sp.
CCTGCTCGGCTCGCCGGTGGCGGGCTATGCCTACGACTTCTTCGGCTCCTACACCGGCGCCATTCTGGCCGGCGCCGCGCTCTGCCTGGTCTCGTTCGTCATCACCCTGCTGACGCCGGAGCCGCGGGAGTGGCTGGCGCGGCATCAACGGCCCAACTGACGCCCGGCCCGAGCTGCCCGGCAATCCATGGCAAGGCCTCGCGCATCGCCTCCTCGAAGCGCCACGGCGGGTTGATCACCGCCAGCCCGCAGGCCGCGAGCTTGCCCGGCTCGATGCCGTCGAGACGCAGCTCCAGGACAAGCGGCTTGAACGCGGCAAGGTCGCGCACGAGGGCGTCGGCCATTTCGTCCTTGATCGGATACCAGACGGCGTAACAGCCGGTCGCGAAGCGTCGGACGCCCTGGCGCAGGGCGCGCATCAAGCGCTCGTACTCGTCGGTCACCTCGAACGGCGGGTCGATCAGTACCAGCCCGCGGCGTTCGATCGGCGGCAACAGCGCCTTCAGCGCCTTGTAGCCGTCGCCCTGGCGCACCTCGACGGCGCGGTCGCCGGCGAACTCGCGCTTCAGCGCCAGCGCTTCCTCGGGATGCAGCTCGCAGGCGACGAAGCGATCGCCTGGCCGAAGCGCCGCACGCACCAGGCGCGGCGAGCCGGGATAGCGCCTGGGCTTGCCGCCGGCCGGGCCGAACTTGCGGTCGTAGGCCGCGACGGCCGCGAGATAGCGCGCGACGGCCGCCGGCATGCCGGCGCGCGGCGCGGCGACGAGGCGGGCGATTCCCGCCTCCGCCTCTCCGGTTCGGCGGGCAAGGCCATCAGCCAGGTCATAGCCACCTGCGCCGGCGTGCGTGTCGAGCACGAACAGCTTTTTGTCCTTGGCCGTCAGCAGCCGGAGCAGCTCGCACAAAGCGAGATGCTTCAGGACGTCGGCGAAGTTCCCGGCGTGGTAGCCGTGGCGGTAGTTCATGGCAGGCCTATAGCATCCGGGGCATGGTCTGTGCTTCAACCGTGGCCAGAGGGGAGACATATGGCCACGCACGAACTCAATTCCTCACCCGAGACCTGCCACTGGGGCTATTTCGACAGCAAACTGAAGCCCGCGCTGCGCATCAAATCGGGGGACATCGCCACCATCCACTGCGTCTCAGGCTCGGCCGAGATCCTGCCGGGCGAGCCGTTCAACGTGCTGCCCGAGCATCACGAGGTTTTGGGGACCCTGAAGCCGCATCTCGGCCGGCACATCCTGACCGGCCCAGTCTATGTCGAAGGCGCCGAGCGCGGCGACGCTCTGGCCGTCGAGGTGCTCGACATCAAGTTCCGCACCAACTGGGGCTGGAACGCACAGCGGCCGCTCGCCGGCACCCTGCCCGAGGATTTCCCGTTCTATCGTCTGACCCACATCCCGATCGACTCCAATCGCGGCGTCGCCACCATGCCGTGGGGCCTGGAGATCGAGCTGAAACCGTTCTTCGGCATCATGGGTGTGGCGCCGCCGCCGGAATGGGGCGCGTGCAGCTCGATCGAGCCGCGCGCCTTCGGCGGCAACATCGACAACAAGCACTTCCAGGTCGGCACCACGGTCTACCTGCCGGTATTCGCCGAGGGCGGCCTGTTCTCGACCGGCGACGGCCATGGCGTGCAGGGCGACGGCGAGGTCAACCTGACGGCGCTCGAGACGTCGCTTTCGGGCACCTTCCGCTTCACCGTGCGCAAGGACATGAAGCTCAACAACCCGCGCGCCGAGACCGCGACGCACTGGATCACCCACGGCTTCGACCCGGATCTCGACGATGCCGCCAAGGAAGCGTTGCGCGACATGATCCGCCTGATCTCGGCCAAGACCGGCCTGTCGGCCGCCGACGCCTACATGCTGTGCAGCCTGCAGGCCGACCTGCACGTCACCCAGACGGTGGACGGCAACAAAGGCATCCACTGCATGATCGCCAAGAAGGTGATCGGCGGGTGAACGACGCCGTCCACGACCTTTTAGGCGCCTGGCGCCTCGAACGCTGGTCGCTGGAATACGAAGACGGCCGGCCCGCCGAGTTCCCCCTTGGGCCTGACGCGCGCGGCATGCTGCTCTACACGCCGGGTGGTCAGGTGAGTGCGACGCTGATGAAAGCGGGCGAGCCAGCCGTGAGCTTTGCCTATGCCGGCCGCTATGACGTGCGCGATGGCGCGGTCTATCATTCGATCGAGATCGCGACCGACCCGACGCTGGTCGGCAAAACGACGACTCGACACATCGCGCGGGAGGGCGACGTGCTGACACTTTCGGGACCCGACTTCCAGGCTGGGACGGGACGCGGCCAGAAGATCGTCTGGCGGCGCCTGCCATGAGTCCGACCCTTCTCGGTGAAAAGGCGGCCGCGCACGACGAGGGCGCCTGGGCGCGCCATGCCATCGAGCTCATACAGAACGACCAGCGCCGCTCGGCCGATACGCACCTGCTGCGCCTCGATGCGCCGTCGCTCGACGGCATCGACATCTACCTCAAGGACGAATCGACCCATCCGACCGGCAGCCTAAAACACCGGCTGGCGCGCTCGCTGTTCCTCTACGGCATCTGCAACGGCCGCATCCGGCACGACACGCCGATTATCGAGGCGTCGTCGGGCTCGACGGCGATCTCGGAGTCCTACTTCGCGCGCATGCTGGGCCTGGCCTTCCACGCCGTCATGTCGGCCAGCACCTCGCAGGAAAAGGTCCACGAGATCGAGCGCCAGCATGGCCAGTGCCATCTGGTCGCCGACGGCAAGGGCATCTACGCCGCCGCCGAAGAGCTCGCGGCCAAGCTGGGCGGCGTCTACATGGACCAGTTCACCTACGCCGAGCGCGCGACCGACTGGCGCGGCAACAACAACATCGCCGAATCGATCTTCGAGCAGATGAGCCGCGAGGACCATCCGGTGCCGGCCTGGATCGTCATGAGCGCCGGCACCGGCGGCACCACGGCCACGCTCGGCCGCTTCATCCGCTACAAGCGGCTGGCCACTCATCTCTGCGTCGCCGACCCCGAGCATTCGGCGTTCTTCGAGGCCTTCTCGACCGGCAACATGGCGGCGACCTCGGCGCGCGGCTCGGGCATCGAGGGCATCGGCCGGCCGCGCGTCGAGCCGTCGTTTGTCCCGAAGGTGATCGACCGCATGATGCGCGTGCCCGACGAGGTGTCGCTGGCGGCCATGCGCGTGCTGTCGCGCCGCCTCGGCCGCCGCGTCGGCGGCTCGACCGGCACCAATTTCTTCGCCCTGTGCGTACTGGCTTCGCGGATGAAGGCCGAGGGAGCGAAGGGCTCGCTGGTGACGCTGATCTGCGACGGCGGCGAGCGCTACGGCCATACCTACTACAACGACGCCTGGATCGCGGAGCAAGGTTTTGGCCTTGCGCCGCACGAACGCCGCCTCGACGCGTTCCTGGAAGGTGCCGGACCATTCGACATTTCGTAACCTGGGCGTAAGCTTTCGATGCCAGATTGCAGCGGCATGACGATAGTGCGCTGCGTCTTCTTGGTGATTCTGTTCACACTGGCCGGCCTGGCGGCGCCGGCGCAAGCCGCCGACGAGCTGGTGACGTCAGCCCGTACGGCAGGCGGCGAGACCATTCCCTACATCCTGACCACCAAGCCCGGCACGCCGGCCTACGCGGTCATCCTGATGCCCGGCGGCAAGGGCATCGTGAATCCGCGCATGGAGGACGGCAAGCTTGTGTTCTCCGGCGGCGGCAATTTCCTGATCCGCTCGCGCGAGCTGTTCGCCGACGGCCGGTTCGTCGCCGCCTCCACAGACGCAACCTCGACGCCCGACCGCATCCTGGCGATCGTGCGCGACCTCGAGGCGCGCTACGGCAAGATCGCCATCTACGTGGTCGGCACCAGCCGCAGCACCGACGTGACGATGGCGCTCGCCCGGTCGCTCGACGGCAAGGTGGCGGGCTTCATCCATACCTCGTCGATGAACGGCATCGCCGGCTTCGATCCCCGCGGCCTCAAAAGCCGCAATCTCATCGTCCTTCACACGATGGACGCCTGCCGGGTCACGTCTCCCTCGGCCGGCAAGGCATCGAGTCAAAAGTACGGTACCGAGCTGATCGAGATGACCGGCGGCAAGTCCACCGGCGCGGACTGCGAAGCCCAGGCCTATCACGGCTACAACGGCATCGAGGCCGAGACCGTCGGCAAGATAAAGGCCTGGATCGCGCAGCGCTGACCCCATGCCGTCATCCCGACCGGAGCGCGAAGCGCGGAGCGGAGGGACCTGTTCATCCGACGAAGAGGAGGTCCCTCCGCTCCGGTCGGGATGACGAGAAAAGACTACGGAGCCGGCTCGACTGCCAGCTCCGTGCCGTTGACCGCCGTCACGCGCACCCGCGCGCCGGCCACCATGTCGGGGCCGGTGACGGTCCAGCTGCCGTCGCCCACCTTGACCCGTCCGCGGCCCTGCAGGATCGGCGCATCGAGCACGATCGTCTTGCCGATCATGCTGTCGCCGCGGGCGTTGATCGTGGCGTCGGCGGGACGGCCCTGCTGAAGGCGCTTCAGCGTCGGGCGAAGCACGACGGCCGAGGCGACCGACACGATCGCGAACACGAAGAGCTGCAGCTCGAGCGACAGGTCGGCGACGACCAGAAGGAACGCGCCCGCCGCCGCCGCGCCGATCGCCAGGAACAGGAAGACCACACCCGGCAGCAGCATCTCGAAGACGAGCAGCACCGCGGCAAACGCCCACCAGTACCAGAAGAGGATCTTGAAGCTCATGACGTTCCCCGTTGGCTCAGCCGCTCGAGGGAACCGAACCGCGCGGCCGGGCAGCCTCCCCGGCGGCGCCGCGCGCCTGGGCTTCCTTGGCAAGCTCGCCGATGCCGGCGATCGACGCCATGACGCCCGCCGCCTCGACGGGCAGGAAGAACACCTTGGAATTCGTGCTCGAGCCCATGCGCGACAGCGCCTCGACGTACTTCGTGCCGAGGAAGTAGTTGGTCGCCTGCACGCCGTTGCCGGCGATCGCCTCGGCGACCACCGCGGTCGCCTTGGCCTCGGCCTGGGCCAGGCGCTCGCGCGCCTCGGCGTCGCGGAAGGCGGCCTCGCGGCGGCCCTCGGCGGTCAGGATGGCCGACTGCTTCTCGCCCTCGGCGCGCTGGATGCTCGATTCGCGCACGCCCTCGGCCTCCAGGATGGTGGCGCGCTTCTCGCGCTCGGCCTTCATCTGCCGGCCCATCGCGATGACGATGTCCTCGGGCGGCGCGATGTCCTTGACCTCGATGCGCAGCACCTTGACACCCCACGGCCCGGTCGCCTGGTCGATCACCGACAAGAGGATGTTGTTGATCTCGTTGCGCTTGGACAGCGCCTCGTCGAGCGCCATGTTGCCCATGACACTGCGGATGTTGGTCAGCGCCAGATTCGTGATGGCGAGGTGGAGGTTCTGCACCTCGTAGGCCGCCCGCGCCGCATCGATGATCTGATAGAAGGAGACGGCGTCGACCTGGACCGTCGCATTGTCCTTGGTGATGACCTTCTGCGGGGGAATGTCGAGGACGTTCTCCTGCATGTTCATCTTGCGGCCGATCGTATCGATGAACGGCACGATGAGGTGCAATCCCGGCGGCAGGGTGCGCGTGTAGCGGCCAAACCTTTCGACCGTCCAGTTGGTTCCCTGCGATACCGTCTTCACGCCCGCGAACACCAGCACCAGCGCCACGACTACCAGCGCCAGCATAAAGATCAGAGCACCCGACATCATCGTGCCTCCCAGGCTTCGGCTAGCGGGGAGCCTAGCCCATGGCGGAGCGGCGAGCCATCTCGCCGAAGTTGTGCGTTAGTCGGCGGCGATGGCGAATTCGGGCTGAGCGACCCGCTGGTCCGTCGCCAACCAGCGGTCGAGGAAGCCGTCGATCCAGCGATCGATTGGCGGATCGTAGAGGGCATGCATGCTGAGGTGCACGCCGCGCTGCTGGACGCCGGGTTGCTTCAGGCGTTCCGAATTGAGCGTCCAGATCTCCTTCATCTCCAGCGTCACCTCGGGGTGGAACTGGAAGCCGAAGGCGTTGGGGCCACAGCGGAAGCCCTGCACGGGATAGGTGTCGTTGGTGGCCAGAAGCTCGCAGCAATCAGGGATGACCATGCCCTCGCGGTGCCACTGGTAGACCTTCATCGGCCCCTTCAACCAGGCACGGCCGGCTTCGGTCGGCTCGATATCGACATAGCCGACCTCGATTTCGCCTTCTGGATGCGGACTGACGCGACCACCAAGGGCTCGCGTCAGCAGCTGCGCGCCGAGGCACAGGCCGAGATAGGGAACGCCCGCCTCGATCACCTTGGGGATCCAGTCGAGCTCGCACTTGATGCCGGCGAGCGTGCCGCAGTCGTTGGCCGACATCGGCCCGCCGAAGATCACCACGCCGGCATAGT
>JAKFVH010000022.1 GCA_021732285.1 Reyranella sp.
TTCTTCGAGATCTGCTGGGCGGCCCAGCGCTCGGGCCTGATCTACACCGCCATCAGCTCGCGGCTGACCGCGGCCGAGGTCGACTACATCGTCGGCGACTGCGGCGCCAAGCTCTTCATCACGTCCAAGTACCTCGCCGACAAGGCCGCGGAACTGGCGCCGCTGCTCAAGGGCGTGCCGCACCGCTACATGATCGACGGCACGATCGCGGGCTATAAGTCCTGGGAGGAGACGATCGCGCGCTTTCCCGCGACGCCGATCGCCGACCAGACCGCGGGCCACGACATGCTCTATTCGTCGGGCACCACCGGCCAACCCAAGGGCGTGCTGCCGGTCGTCGAGCCGCAGGCGATCGACTACGACAATCCGCTGCTCGCCATCACGCGCAAGCTCTACGGCATGGACGCCAACACCATCTATCTGTCGCCGGCGCCGCTCTATCACGCGGCTCCTTTGCGCTTCAACATGAGCGTCATGCGGTTGGGCGGCACCTCGGTGATCATGGAGCACTTCGACGCCGAGGAGTTCCTGAAGCTGGTCGGCAAGCACAGGATCACGCACACCCAGCTCGTGCCGACCATGTTCGTGCGCTTTCTCAAGCTGCCCGATGAAGTGCGCCTGAAGTACGACGTGTCGTCGCTGAAATGCGCCATCCACGCCGCCGCGCCCTGCCCCATCCCGACCAAGGAGAAGATGATCGAATGGTGGGGGCCGATCGTGTGGGAATACTACGGCGGCACCGAGGGCAACGGCCTCACCATGTGCAACGCCAGCGAATGGATGGCGCACAAGGGCACGGTTGGCCGCGCCGTGGTCGGCACGCTCAGGATCTGCGATGAGGACGGCAACGAGCTGCCCCAGGGCGAGGCGGGCATCGTCTATTTCGCCGACGGCCGGCCGTTCCAGTATCACAACGATCCCAAGAAGACCGCCGAATCGCGCAACGCCAAAGGTTGGACCACGCTGGGCGACGTGGGCTACGTCGACGCCGACGGCTTCCTGCATCTCACCGATCGCAAGGCCTTCATGATCATCTCGGGCGGGGTGAACATCTACCCGCAGGAGGCCGAGAACCTCTTGATCACCCATCCCAAGGTCATGGATTGCGCCGTGTTCGGCGTGCCCAACCCCGACTTCGGCGAGGAGGTGAAGGCCGTCGTCCAGCCGCGCGACATGGCGGACGCCGGACCTGCGCTGGCCGAGGAACTTCTGGGCTTCTGCCGCCAGCATCTCTCCGCCATCAAGTGCCCGCGCAGCGTCGACTTCGAGGCCGAGCTGCCGCGCCATCCGACGGGCAAGCTCTACAAGCGCCTGCTGCGCGACCGTTACTGGAAGGGCC
The DNA here is from genome assembly GCA_021732285.1 of Reyranella sp. GTDB lineage: Bacteria > Pseudomonadota > Alphaproteobacteria > Reyranellales > Reyranellaceae > Reyranella. Next base: position 1,340 of record JAKFVH010000022.1, read on the forward strand.
GCGACAGCAAGATCATGTAGCGGCTTATTGGGCCGCGACGCCGATGCCGCGCTGGTCGAGGAAGCGGTACCAGGTGATGAACGCGGCGAGATAGAGCTTGTTCAGCCCATGGAAGGGCAACGGCTTTATAGCCGTCGGCGACAAGGGCAGCGCTGCGGGATCACCCGAGGCAATGTAGGCCGCCATCGCCCGCCCCATCGCCGACTGCAGCGCCACGCCGCGGCCCATGCAGCCGATGTCGATCAGCAGCCCCGGCGCCGGCTCGTGCAGATGAGGCAGGTGATCGCGCGTGGCGGCGACCCGACCGCCCCAGCGATAGTCGATGGCGACGCCCTTCAGTTGCGGGAAGACCCGGCCCATCATCGTCTCCAGATGCTGCCAATCCTGCGGGCCGTCGGGCTCGCGCATCGGCCCGCGCCCGCCGAGCAGGAAGCGGCCGGTATGGTCGAGACGGTAGTAGAGCACGACGCGGCGCGAATCGGACGTCGCCTGGCCGCCGGGCAGGATCGACTTGCGGACATTGTCCGACAGGGGCTTGGTCGCGATCTGGAAGGAGTTGGCGGCGATGATGGTCTGGCGCAGCCTGGGCCACAGGTCGCCGGTATAGCCGTTGGTCGCCAGCACCACGCGATCGGCCGTCACCGTGGGGCCGCTCATCGTGCTCACGACCCATTTGCCGTTGTCGCGTACAAGCCCGGTCGCTTGTGTCTGGCCGTGGATCGCAGCGCCGGCCGCAAGGGCCGCCCGCGCCAGGCCGCGGGCATAGGCCAGCGGCTGGACCACGCCGCCACGACGATCGATCCACGAGCAGAGATACTGGTCGGTGCCGATGTGCTGCTCGGTTTCGGCCTTGTCGAGCAGGGCCACGGAGGCGCCGCGCCGCTGCCACTGCGCGACGCGCGAGCGGAGCGGGCCGACCATGTCGGCCGCATGCGCGCTCTGGATCCAGCCGTTGCGCGTGTTGGGCACGTCCATGCGGTGCTTGTCTATGAGCTCCCACACGACGTCCGCCGTGCGGCTGGCGAAATCGACGAGGCGCGGGCCGCGCTCGGGCCCGAACATGGTCTCGAGCTCGTCGGGATCGAACTTCAGGCCGGGGATCACTTGGCCGCCGTTGCGGCCGGAGCCGCCGAAGCCCGGCTCCTTCGCCTCGAGCACGACGGCCTTGATGCCGCGTTCCGCCAGATGGAGCGCCGTCGACAGGCCGCAATAGCCGCCGCCGACGATGCAGACATCGGCCATGACCGATTCCGCGAGAGCAGGCGTGGCCGGTGCTGGCGGCGCCGTCGCCGCCCACAGCGAAGGTTCAAGAGGAAAAGGCTCGGCCATCACACCTCACATTGAATATCGGCAAGCACGGAACGTGCCGGCCGGATTGCTTGCCACTCATACGAAGGTATGCAGAGCGCAACCCTATCGGCAACTGCACTGCCCTGCGCGCCGCATCAATTGACTCTTCCTGGTAACCGGTTATATGGTTAATCCTCCGATGGGACGATTGCCATGACGGCCGAGCTGCGTGCGCTGAACGCCAGGTTCATCAACAACTTCATCACCAACGACGTGGCAGGACACGACGCCATTCTTCACGAGGGCTTCATCTGCATCGCGCCGACCGGCGTGCGGGTGAGCCGGGCCGAGCGCGTCGGCCTGAAGGACGGCGTCGAGACCGTCAGCATGACCATGTATACCGACATCTACGTGCGCGACGGCGGCGCCTGGAAATGCGTGCAGGCGCAGATCACGCCGATCCAGCCTGCCAACTATCCGCCCGACGAAACGATCGTCGCCAAATACGTGAAGGGCAAGGCCCAGCCCTAGCACGCCGTGCTATGGGGGACCTCCGATCCAGGGAGGTTCCCATGAAGGCCGCCGTCGTCACCGAGAAGGGCGTCCAGTACACGGACGCGCCGAAGCCCGAGCCCAAGCCGCACGAGATCCTGATCAAAGTGCGGGCCGCCTCGCTCAACCGCGCCGATCTCGCGGTCGCGTCGGGCCAGGCGCACGGCCGGGTCGGCGGTCCGGGCACCATCGTCGGCCTGGAATGCGCGGGCGAAGTCGAAGCTGTCGGCGGCGAGGTCAAGGATTTCAGGCCAGGCGATCGCGTCATGAGCTCGGCGGCCGGCGGCTTCGCCGAATACGCCGTCACCGATTCCGGTCGCGCCCACAAGATCCCGGCCAACAACATGACTTACGAGCAGGCCGCCTGCATGCCGGTGGCGGTGCAGACCATGCACAATGCCCTGGTCGGCGCCGGCCGGCTGAAGAAGGGCGAATCGGTGCTGATCCAGGGCGCCAGCTCGGGTGTCGGCCTCTTGGGCATGCAGATCGCCAAGCACATGGGCGCTTCCATTGTCATGGGCACTTCGACCAACGATAGCCGCCGTGCGCGGCTAAAGGAGTTCGGCTGCGATCTCGCGCTCGACACGCGCGATCCCAAATGGTCGGACAAGGTCAAGGAAGCGACCGGCGGCAAGGGCGTCGACCTGATCGTCGATCAGGTCTCGGCGAGTGTCGCCAACCAGAACATGGAAGCGGCCGCCATCCTCGGCCGCATCGTCAATGTCGGTCGGCTGGGCGGCATGAAGGGCGAATTCAACTTCGACCTGCATGCGCTGAAGCGCATCGATTACATCGGTGTAACTTTCCGCACCCGCACGCCTGAGGAGGTGCGAGACATCGTCCAGGCGGCCCGGGCCGACCTGTGGCCGGCCATCGAAGCGGGCAAGTTGTCGCTGCCCATCGACAAGACCTTCCCCCTTGCCCAGGCCGCTGAAGCGCTTGCGCACATGAAGGCCAATGCCCATTTTGGCAAGATCGTCCTCGTTGTCTGAGGAGACACAGTCATGGCCAAGTCGATCAACCATCTCGCCGCCGCCGACAACCTGTTCTTCGGCAAAGGCGCCCTCGACCGCCGCAAGACGGAGAAGATGGTCGACGATGCGCTCGCCGGCTGCGACGACGGCGAGCTCTTCCTCGAGTACGAGCAGAGCGAGAGCCTGGCGTTCGACGACGGCAAGCTGAAGAGCGCCTCGTTCGACACGACCCAGGGCTTCGGCCTGCGCAGCGTCGCGGGCGAAGCAACGGGCTTTGCCCATGCTTCGGCCCTCGACGAGCAGGCGCTGAAACGCGCCGTTGCGACCGTCAAGGCGGTGCGCGCCGGCCACAGCGGCGAGATGGGCGAAGCGCCGCGCGGCACCAATCAGCTCCTCTACGCCGACGACAACCCGATTGACGGCGAGGCCTTCGCCAAAAAGGTGGCGCTGTTGCAGGAGATCGACGCCTATGTGCGCGGCAAGGAGCCGAAGGCGCGCCAGGTCTCGATCTCGCTCGCAGGCTCGTGGCAGGTCGTCGAGATCATCAAGGCCGGCGGCTGGCGCGCCGCCGACGTTCGCCCGCTGGTGCGGCTCAACGTGAGCGTGGTCTGCGCCGACGGCAGCCGCATGGAAGCCGGCAGCACCGGCTCGGGCCGGCGCGCCGCCTACGGCGACATCTTCAAGCCGGAGTACTGGCAGCGCGAGGCCGACGAGGCGATCCGCCAGTCGCTGGTCAACCTGCAGTCGGTGCCGGCGCCGGCCGGCGAGATGCCGGTCGTGCTGGGCTCGGGCTGGTCGGGCGTGCTGTGGCACGAGGCCGTCGGCCATGGGCTGGAAGGCGACTTCCATCGCAAGAAGACGTCGGTGTTCACCAAGATGATGGGCGACATGATCGCCTCGCCCGGCGTCACCGTGGTCGATGACGGCACGCTCGCCGACCGCCGCGGCTCGCTCACCATCGACGACGAGGGCACGCCGACCCAGCGCAACGTGCTGATCGAGAACGGCCGCCTGGTCGGGCTGATGCAGGACCGCCAGAATGCGCGCCTGATGGGCGTCAAGCCGACCGGCAACGGCCGGCGCCAGAGCCATGCCTACGCGCCGATGCCGCGCATGACCAACACCTTCATGCTGGGCGGGACCGCGGATCCGAAGGAGATCATCGCCTCGGTGAAGAAGGGCTTGTACTGCGCCAATTTCGGCGGCGGCCAGGTCGACATCGTCTCGGGTAAGTTCGTGTTCACCGTCACCGAGGGCTACCTGATCGAGGACGGCAAGCTCGGCGCGCCCGTGAAAGGCGCGACGTTGATCGGGGCCGGCTCCGAGGCGCTGACCAAGGTCGGCATGGTCGGCAACGACATGTCGCTCGATCCCGGCATCGGCACCTGCGGCAAGGACGGCCAGGGCGTGCCGGTCGGCGTCGGCCAGCCGACGCTGCGTATCGATGCGCTGACGGTCGGCGGAACGGCGACCAGCTAGACTAAAGCCTTGGGCGACGCCTTGTAGTCGGCGTCGCTCACCGGCTCGAACCAGGTCGTCGCCTCGCCCTTCTCGTTGGTCTCCGACATGGCGAGGTGGACCATCATGGTCTCGGGCGCCGAACCATGCCAATGGCGCGCGTTGGGTGGGATGACCACCGTATCGCCCGGCTTGATCTCCTGCACCGGCTCGCCTTCGAGCTGATAGCGGCCGACGCCCGACAGCACGTAGAGAACTTGCCCGACGGCGTGCTTGTGCCAGTTGGTGCGCCCGCCCGGCATGAACGACACGCGCGACGCGCGCAGGCGTGACGGACCTTCGGGCGCGAACACCGGGTCGGACAGCACGGTGCCGACGAAGTTGGCTGGCTCCGCCTTCGCCGTCGGGCGGGCGGCGGCTCGCATGATCCTGGGCTTCATGGCGTTTCCTCGATCGTTGTGACGTTGAGACGATCCTAGCGCGGATTCATCTCCTACATCACCTCCCCCGTCATACGGGGGAGGCCGGGAGGGGGCAGGCCTCAGTCGAGGCGTCGGCAAATTTCAGATCAATTGATTTCAGACATCCCGTGCGTGGCTTTCCCCCTCCCTGCCCTCCACCATAAAACGGGGGAGGAAATGAGAGAATGAGAGGAAGCGCGATCACGGCACATAGAGCCCCTTGGCGTGGGCCAGGGCGACGCAGATCGCTTCGATGGCATCCAGCGTCGGCGTGTCGATGCCGG
>JAKFVH010000173.1 GCA_021732285.1 Reyranella sp.
GCGCCATCGTCCCCGGCCCGGTCAGCGCCGAGACCGTGGCGACCGACCACAAGAAGATGCTCGAAGAGGGCAGGAAGCTCGCCAAGCTCGCCAAGAACGTCGCCGTGAAGGTGCCGCTGACGCCGGACGGCCTGAAAACCTGCAAGGTCCTGTCCTCGGAAGGCACGATGGTGAACGTCACCCTGTGTTTTTCGGCGGCGCAGGCACTGCTGGCAGCCAAGGCCGGCGCCACCTTCATCTCGCCCTTCGTCGGCCGGCTGGACGATATCGGCCAGGACGGCATGCACCTGATTGGCGAAATCATGACGATCTATCGCCAGTATCCCCATTTCAAGACCGAGGTTCTTGTGGCCTCGGTCCGTCACAGCCAGCATGTCATCCAGGCGGCCAAGGTCGGCGCGCATGTCGCCACCCTGCCGCCCAACGTGCTGCGCCAGCTCTTCAAGCACGCGCTCACCGACAATGGTCTGAAGGCCTTCCTCGACGACTGGGCCAAGACCGGTCAATCCATCCTCTGACCCGGAGCGACATATGGGCAGCGACGGCACGGTCACGGCGCCCGACGGTTCGGGCCGGCAGGTCAAGCTGATCACCGTTGAAGACGTCGTCGCCTATCTGAAGGCGCACCCCGACTTCTTCGAGAAGCACCCCGAACTCGCCGAGATGATGGCGCTGGTGCCGCGCGTGCAGGGCCCGGGCGTCATCGACATGCAGCAGGCGATCCTCAAACGCCTGCGCAGCGAGATCGATCGGCTGAAGAACGAGCGCACCGAGATCATCGCCAACTCCAAGCAGAACCAGATCGTCCAGAACCGCATCCAGGCGGCGGTCATCAGCATCATCCAGGCCTCGACCTTCGAGAAGATGATCCATGTCGTCACCCACGAGCTGCCCGAGCTTCTGGACGTCGACTTCATCACCCTGGCCATCGAGGCCAACGCCGATGCGCCCAAGCGCATACCGGTGCGCGGCGTCTACGTGCTGGCGCCGGGCGCCATCGATGCCGCCATCGGCCCCGACAAGCACGCCCGGCTGCGCGCCGATATCGCCGGCGAGGAGGCCTTCTTCGGCGACATCGCCCGCTTCGTGAAGTCCGACGTGCTGATGCGGCTGCGCGTCTCGTCGGGCTCGCCTGACGGCGTGATGTGCTTCGGCTCGCGCGATCCGCAGGCCTTCGGGCCCGAGCAGGCGACCGAGCTCCTGTTCTTCCTCTCCAAGGTGCTCGAGAACACCATTCGCGCCTGGCTTGATTTGCCTGAGTGATGACGTGCCCACCGCCCCGTCATGACAAATGTCGAGACAGCGCGCGCCGCCTGGCGCGACTGGCTTAAGAGCGAGCGCCGGCTCGCCGTGCACACCTTGGTGGCCTACGAGCACGACGTCGCCGCCTTCCTTGGCTTCATGACGGACTATCTCGGCAAGCCGCCGACGCTGGACGCCTTGGGCAAGCTCAAGCCTGCCGAATTCCGCGCCTGGCTGGCCGAGCGCGCCCGTCAGGGCCTCGCCCGCACCTCGACGGCGCGCGCCTTTTCGTCGGTCCGTTCCTTCTTCCACTTCCTCGACAAGCGTGGGCTCGCCCACAACGCCAGCATCGGCGCCATCCAGACGCCCAAGCTGCCGCATTCGGTGCCCAAGGCGCTCTCCGAACGCGACATGGAGGAGCTGCTCGAGGCGCCGGCCGAGCAGGAGCGCGAAGCCTGGCTCGATCTGCGCGACGCCGCCGTCCTGATGCTGCTCTACGGCGCGGGCCTGCGCATCGGCGAGGCGCTCGCACTCTCGAAGGGCGTCGTCGAGGATCTGCTTAAAACCGGCCGCGACACGCTCTCCGTCACCGGCAAGGGCAACAAGACGCGCCTGGTGCCGCTCTTGCCGCAGGCGCTCGAGGCGGTCGGCGCCTATCGCGACGCCTGCCCTTGGCTCGCCGCCCGCGGCCCGGGCGAGGCCTTCTTCGTCGGCGCCCGCGGCGGCGCGCTCGACCCGGCCATCGTGCAAAAGCGCGTGCGCGACATCCGGCGCGGCCTCGGCCTCGCCGAGACCGTGACGCCGCATGCGCTGCGCCATTCCTTCGCCACCCATCTTTTGGGCGCCGGTGGCGATCTCAGGACCATCCAGGAGCTTTTGGGCCACGCCTCGCTGTCGACGACCCAGCGCTACACCGACGTCGACACCGCCCGCCTCACCGCCGTCTACCGCGCCGCCCATCCAAGGGCGAAGCGTTGATTCTCATGCTCCTCTCCCCCGCTAGGGGGAGAGGCTGGGTGAGGGGGTTACAGACAGTCTTCGAAGCCCCCTCACCTAACCTCTCCCCCTAGCGGGGGAGAGGAACATGAAGGTGAATCGCCTAATCCCGGAACGCCGCGAGATGGAACGGACGCTTTGCCGGCTTGCCGGTCATGTCGTAGGTGCGGACGCGCATCTTCAGGGGATCGGCCAGGAGGCCGACGGTGCAGACGCCGGGCTCGACGTCTTCGTAGGCGACGCTGCCGATCACGCAGGAGAAGTTGGTCTTCGCTTCCTCCTGGAGGGGCACCTTCCAGGTGATGACGTATTCGTTCGCTCCGACCAGCTCGCAGCTTTCGATCATGTAGCCGCGGGCGATCGAACCGTCCGCCGCGATGACACAAGCCAGCCGCTTCTCGAACTCAGCCATGTTTCACTCCCTTTGAACGCAACACTGAACGCGAGGAGTGTTACCTGCTTTGCCGCTGATAGACCACATGCAGCGCACCACCGGATTTCGGCTCGCACTTGACCAGGCGGAGCGGCAACTCGGACGTGCCTGGCGGAAACAACGGGATGCCGTCGCCCAGTACCAGCGGAATGATCGCCATCTCCAGCACATCGAGTCGGCCGATCGCGATCAGCCCGCGGATGAGCTGTCCGCCGCCCTCGACGCCGATCCTGCGATAGCCGCGCCGTTCGAATTCGTCGGCGACGGCGAGCAGGTCACCCGATCGCGCTTCGACCAATGGCGGCGCAGCCTCGATCGGCCGGCTGGTCACGACGAAGACCGGGTTGCCGCTGTGCGGCCACGCCTCCATGCCGCGTTCGATCTCGTAGGTATCGCGCCCCATCACCACGGCGTCGATCTCCGCATGGAAAGCGTCGATGCCGAATTCCTGCGGCGGATAGGGCATGAGCCAGTCGAACGAGCCATCGGACCTGGCGATCTTGCCGTCGAGCGACATCGCGATGTGGCAGTGCCAGACCGGTTTGGTCACGTTGCGAAGACCCTGGCCAGGAACGCCTTCACGTCGGTCACGAACGCCTTCCAGGCGGCCTCGTTGGCGCCGTAGTGCGCGCCACAGCAGCCGCCGGGCTTGCTGCGATTGCCGACGCCCGGGAGATAGCGCACCGGCAGGCCGAGCGCGTCGAAGCTGTGATGCGCGCCCTCATAGACGCGCGTTTCGACGAGGTCGCGCCCTTGCACGATCCGGCCGATCACCGCCTGGCATTGCGACACCGGCGTCCAGTCGTCGAGCGCGCCCATGGCGAACAAGGTTGGCTGGCGCACCGCGAGCTTGGGCCCCAGCGCATCGGCCAGGGCACAGTCGGGATAGACCAGGATCGCCGCACGCGCGATCGACCCGGCATCTGTAGATGACAACGCCCGCAACATGGCCACGCCACCGCCGTAGGAGTAGCCCATGAAGGCGAGCCGTTTGGGATCGACGAAATTCTGGGCAGCGAACCATTGCAGGGCGGCGTCGATGTCGCCGGCACGCTTCTCGGCATCAGCTTGCGTCGGCCAATTGCGACCGCACACATCGGTGAGACCGCGCGAAGAGAAGCTGTCGACGACCAAGGCGACGTAGCCCCAGTCGCGCAGAAGGCCGGCCATGCGCGCGGTGTTCTGGCCTGGGCCGCCGCAGCCATGAAAGATCGCGACGGCGGCGAAGCGACCATTGCCCGCCGGACGGAAGAGCTGCGCGGGAAGATCGAGCTTGGTGCTCGCAGTATCGACACGCACGCGAACATTCTGCTGCGCCAATGCAGGCGCACAGCACAGCAGCGTGAGAAGGAGCGACAAGCGGGCGATCATTTCACTCTTGTGAACGACTCTCGTTCAGCCAGTCCGAACATACCGCCTCTTTCGACGGCACAAAATTGTATCCGTCGTACCGATGGTCGAATCGTCGTTGCCAACTGCAACGGCGGCGCGAGAGTATTCCTTGCTCGTTTGTGCGGGGCGAGCAGCCGCCCTTGCTTGGGGACAAGGCCGACAATGGTCGGCGGAGAATCTTCTTCGCCACCGGCTGTCCACCCGCCGAGGCTGAACTTCGGCGCAAGCATGGAGTTCAGGCATGTACTCGAAACTGCTCGTCTCATCGCTCTTGCTGTCCCTGCTGCCGGGCTGCATGGAATCGGGCTACCTCGTCACCAGCCTGGCCGGCAATCCGGCCGCCGCCAACCGCCCCGCGCAAGTCACCGGCCCGCGCTACACCAATCATCGCCCGGCTGCGACTGCCGAGGAAACAGTGCCGTTGCGCATCAAGGGATCGTTCACGCCCGGCGATCGCGCCAAGATTCTGCGCGCCGTCAATGAATGGAACGTGGCCCTGAACGGCTTCGTCCGGTTCACGATTATCGAGGACTCCGGAGCGTCCGTCGCCAATGCGCGCCAGTCGCGACCGTGGTCGATCATGGCGGCTGAGGGCATCAGCCCGCGCGTCGTGCCCGGTCCGACGATCGCGCTTGCCCACACGCAGCCATTGCCCGGTTCAGGCGGCTTGATGATCGTCCACGTCGATCGCATCGGCACGCGCGACCTGGGCAGCGTCGTCATGCACGAGCTCGGCCACGTGCTGGGCGTGGGCCACGGCGAGAAGGGCCTGATGGCCGCCCTCTATCATCCAACCGACCAGCAATGCGTCGACAAGGCCACGATCGCGGCCGTCGCCGCCAAGCGCCGGTTGGCGGTGGATCAGCTCAATTGGTGCGAGACGAATGTGGCGAGCGCTGCGCGCTAGCAAATTCCTCCCCAGCTTCGCTGGGGAGGTGGCCCGAAGGGTCGGAGGGGTCATGGGCGACAACGACTCTGTGGCCCATGACCCCTCCGCCCGCTACGCGGGCACCTCCCCTTCGCGGAATCCGCGAAGGGGAGGAAGCTGATTCCTACTTCGCCGGCGCTGGCGTCTTGAAGATCGGAACGCCTTCGGTGCGATCGTCGAGCGCCTCGGCGCCCTCGGTCGGCAACACCTTCACGTAGTTCAGCGCGCCGTTGATGTCGTCCTTCCAGACCTCCTTGGGCAGGTCGTAGACGAACTCGACGCCATAGCCGTTGGGATCGTGGATGTAGAGGCTGTGGGTCATGCCGTGCTCGACGCGGCGGTCGAACTTCACGCCCTTCTTCTGCAGGTATTCTAGATGCGCCAGCCAGGCCTCGCGGCTCGGCATTGTGATGGCGATGTGATTGATCGCGCAGGGCATGCCGAACATCGACCAGTTCTCAGGCGGCTTGGGCAGGTCGCGGTTCTCGACCAGGGCGACGTCGTGATGATGGCTGGTGCCGTCCTCGCGGATGCCCGAGTAGAAGCGCATCTTGGGCGGGTTCGGCCGGTCCTTGGTCGGCGTCAGCTGGCCGACCTGGTGAAAGCCCACGACCTCCGTCCAGAAGAGATGAGATTCCTCGATATCACGGACGTTGAGCACGAGATGATTTACGCCACGCGGTGTTACCGGCTTATCCATCGTTACACTCCCGGGATCTGTTGTTGCGTCGATACTACCCTCAAACGAAGCGTTGGCCCACCCTTGCCTGTGACCAGGGGGCTGTGATCAGGGCACTTTCCCCGCCGTAACGGGGTTTCTTGCGGGTTCCACCGCCGCGGGCCGCGACGGCGGCGGCACGGTCGGATTGACCGGCCGGCGCACGACCAGCGGCGCATTGCGGATCGACTGCAGGTCGACCTTCGGCATCGGCAGGCCGAGGTGCTGCAGCACGCCGTTGGCCAGCTCCTCGTAGCGGTTGAAGCCGCGGCGCAGGCGGCCGCGCCATGACGGGATGCCGCCGTTGGCGTGCAGCTCGTAGACCGATTCGCGATGGTCGAGCGCGGAACCGGCATGGTCCCACGCCATCTGCAGCAGGGCGGAGCGCTGCCGGGCGGTATAGCCGCCGCCGGCGAACGATTCCTCCAGGCCATCGGCCAGCGCCGGGTCGGCGAGATCGTGGTCGGTCGGCGCCACGACCAGCGAGGAGCCCGGCAGGGTGCGCAGGATCTCGCCCATGCGCGGCCGCGCCTTCAGCATGGCGATGCTGCCGGCCGCCAGATGGCAGACGTT
>JAKFVH010000249.1 GCA_021732285.1 Reyranella sp.
AAAGAATATGAGAAGACGCGCCACTGGAGTGGCGCGCCCCCAGCAAAAACAAGAGAGGCCCGCGGCCCCACGTACGCGTGAGCCGCGGACCCCGTCCCCCTCCGCGAAGCATCCGCCGCGTTCACCGCAGGTCGGATGCGCCCCCCTCCTGAAGATCTGCTGCCAAGAAGAAAACCGAGGTGAGAAAAAGCCGGCGATGGTGGGGCCACCGCCGGCTCTCTCGAGAGGATCAGCTACGCCGCCCGGGGAGAGATAGCGACGAATCTGGTCATCCCCTCCCGATACACTTTCATCAGCACCGGCTTGCCGGTGTTCTTGGCTTCCTTGAGCTTGTCGGCAGCCATCTGCGGGCTGTCGACGCTCTCCTTGCCAACCTGCTGCAGGATGTCACCCGCCTTCAGGCCCATGTCGTCGGCCGGGCTGCCCGCCTCGACCGAGGCGATCAGCGCGCCCTTGACCGAGTCGTCCAGCTTCATGCCCTCGCGCGCCTCCTTGGAGAGCGGCGCCAGCGACACGCCGTAGGACAGCGGCTCGGCCTTCTTGTCGGCCTGCTTGCCGTCGGCCTTGTCGGCGCTGGCCTTGATGAGCTTCGCTGCATCCTTCTGGTCGCCGCCGATCTTGGCGATGACCGTAACGTCCTTGCCGTCGCGCCACAGGCCGATCTTGGCCGAGGTGCCAGGCTTCATGGACGAGATCATCCGCGTCAGGTCCTTGATCGTCTCGACATCCTTGCCGTCGACGCTCTTGATCACGTCACCCGACTTGATGCCGGCCGCCATCGCCGCGCTGTCCGGGCTCACCTGGGCCACCAGGGCACCCTTGTCGCCGTCGAACGACATGCTCTTGGCAAGCTCCTCGTTCAGCGGCTGGATCTGCACACCGAGCAGGCCGCGCTCGACCTTGCCGTTGACCTTGAGCTGGGCCACGACACCTTCGGCCAGGCTGGACGGGATGGCGAAGCCAAGGCCCACGCTGCCGCCCGACGGCGAGAAGATGGCGGTGTTGATGCCGATCACCTTGCCGTCCATGTCGAACAGCGGGCCGCCCGAGTTGCCGCGGTTGATGGCGGCGTCGGTCTGGATGTAGTCGTCGAACGGACCGGACTGGATGTCACGGCCGCGCGCCGACACGATGCCGGTCGTCACGGTGCCACCGAGGCCGAACGGGTTGCCGACAGCCATCACCGGCTGGCCGACGCGCACCTTGCTGGCGTCGCCGAACGAGACGTACGGCAGCGGCTTGCTGCTCTCGACCTTGAGCAGGGCGATGTCGGTCTTCTCGTCGCCGCCCATCAGCTTGGCCGGCAGCTTGCGGCCGTCCGACATGCTGACGATGATCTCGTCGGCCTTGCCGACGACGTGATGGTTGGTGACGATCCAGCCCTTCTCGTCGATGATGAAGCCGGTGCCGACCGCCTGGCCCTTCTGGGCCGGACGCTGCGGCTTGGCGCCGGGCTTGCCGGGCTGACCCGGCTGGCCGGGCTGCATCGGCACGCCGAAACGCTCGGCGAACTTCTGCATGAACTCTTCCATCTGCTTCTGCTGGTCGGACGACATGCGGGGCTCGTCGCCGTCCTCGCCGCCGCCGGCCTTCATGGTCACGGCAACGTTCACCACCGCCGGGCTCACCTTGGCGGCGAGATCGGAGAAGTCCTGCACGCCCGACACGGTCGGCGCGGCAGCCACGGCCGACGGCGCCGTGAACATCGGGGCAATCAGCACCGGCGCCGTCAGCGCTGTGGTCAGCGCCAGGGCGGTGAGAATGCGGGACTTGGTCTTGGTCATTTAAAGCTACCTCCTTGAGGGTCCGGGCTTTGGCAGGAGGAATATGGGCGTCGAGCCATGGCGACCGGATGGCCGCTAAATTGAATGTTTGTATAGTTGTGAAACGTTGTTTTTGGCTGGAAATCAGGCACAACGGGCCTGCAACGAGCGCTGGCCTGACAGGTAAACCGTGAAGATCCTCCTCGTCGAAGACGACAAGCAGACCTCCGACTACATCGCCAAGGGCCTGCGCGAGCACGGCCATGTCGTCGACCAGGCCGACAACGGCCGCGACGGGCTCTATCTCGCCACCGGCGAGAGGTACGACGTCATGGTCGTCGACCGCATGCTGCCCAGCATGGACGGCCTGTCGCTGGTCAAGGCGGCGCGCACCTCCAACGTGCGCACGCCGGTGCTGTTCCTCACTACCATGGGCGGCATCGACGATCGCGTCGCAGGCTTCGATGCCGGCGGCGACGACTATCTCGTGAAGCCGTTCGCCTTCGCCGAGCTTCTGGCGCGCGTCGGAGCGCTGGCGCGCCGGCCGCCGATCGTGGCGACGACGTCGCTGTCCGTCGGCGATCTCGAGATGGACCTACTGGCACGCACCGTGACGCGCGCCGGCAAGCGCATCGAGCTTCTGGCGCAGGAGTTCAAGATCCTGGAATACCTGCTGCGCCATGCCGGCGAGGTGGTGACGCGCACCATGCTGCTGGAGAAGGTCTGGGACTTCCATTTCGATCCCAAGACCAACATCGTCGAGACCCACATCAGCCGCCTGCGCTCCAAGATCGACAAAGGCTTCGGCCGGCCGCTCCTGCATACCGTCCGGGGGGCTGGCTATGTCATCCGCGCGCCCGAGTAGCACGCTCGGCCGCATCCTGCGGTCGGCGAGCTTCCGGCTGACCTTGTTCTATGCCGCGCTGTTCATCGCCTCCGCCGGCGCCCTGTTCGCTACCGTGTACGTCACGGCGACGGCGGCGATGCAGACCGACATGGCGGCGGTGCTGCGCTCGGAGGCCTATCAGCTCGCCGAAGTCCATAGCCGCACTGGGCTGACCGGCCTTGCCCAACAGATCACGCGGCGCATCAATTTCCGCACGCGCGGGCCGATCTTCTACCTGCTGCAGGCGCCCAACGGCCGGGTCGTGGTCGGCAATCTGCCCGGCATGCCGCCGGTCAACGGCGCCGTCGACTTCGTGCCGCAGCCGGACACGCCGGCGCCGGACGCCGACGGCGAGCGCGCCAAGCTCACCGGCTTCGGCCTCACCCTGCCCGACGGCTCGTTCCTGCTGGTCGCCCAGGACGCCGCGCGGCTCACCGACATGCAGCACGCCATCGTGCGCGCCTTCGCCTGGGCGGGCGGGCTGACGCTGCTGCTCGCCATTGCCGGCGGCGCGGTGCTGGCCAATTCCTTCCTGCGCCGCATCGACGCCATCACGCGCACCAACCGCGCCATCATGGAGGGCGATCTCTCGGCGCGCATCCCCGTGCGCGGCACGCAGGACGAGATCGACCAGCTGATCGCCAGCCTCAACGCCATGCTGGGCCGCATCCAGCAGCTCATGGACGGGCTGCGCCAGGTGTCGAGCGACATCGCCCACGACCTGCGCACGCCGCTCGGCCGGCTGCGCCAGCACCTGGAAGACGCGCGAGACCGGGCCAAGACGACGGCGGACTACGACGCTGCCACCGACGCGGCGATCGCCGAAGCCGACGAGCTGCTGGAAACCTTCTCGGCCCTGCTGCGCATTGCCCAGGTCGAGGCCGGCGCGCAGAAGAGCGCCTTCGCCGAGCTCGACCTTTCAGCGCTGGCCCGCAGCATCGGCGAGGCTTACCAGCCCGCCGCCGAGGATTCGGACCATGCGCTCGACATCAAGGTCGAGGACGGCATCGGCTTCACCGGCGATCGCCAGCTGCTGGCACAGATGATCTCGAACCTGGTCGAGAACGCGCTGCACCACACGCCCGACGGCTCGACCGTGACCCTGGGGCTGCGCCGAGCCGGGACGGGTTTCGAGATCGAGGTCGCGGACAACGGTCCGGGCATTCCCGAAGCCGAGCGCGGCAAGGTGTTCGACCGCTTCTACCGTCTCGACCGCAGCCGCTCGACGGCCGGCAGCGGCCTCGGCCTGGCACTGGTCAAGGCCATCGCCGGCCTGCACGGCCTCACGATCGAGCTTGTGGACCGCAAGCCCGGTCTCGGCGTCGTCGTGACCCGACGTTAGAGTCGGAGCGCGGACCTCCAGGTCCGCTCATGTCTTCGCCTTCCGGACCGCGCGCATCCTGCGCGCTCATGAATCATGAGCGAGCTAGAAGCTCGCGGTCCAGAAGAACATGAGCGGACCTGGAGGTCCGCGCTCCGGCATCACCCGATGCGCGGTTCGGCCCTGAACGGATCGCTGCGCTTCAACCAGCCCGGGCGACGGGTTGTCAGTACCCAGCACTGCTGGTTGCCCACCTCTCCCGACCATAGGAGGTTCGGCGTTTTCTCATTGAGTTCCTGCAAGGCCGCTTCGATCTGCTTCCTGTCCAGATCAAGCGCCTGGTCGAGACCGGCGACCGTCCGATAGTCGTAGCCTGCCGCCTTCATCTCAGCCAGCACTTCCCGGGCTTCGGGAGTGTAAGGCGTTCCGGTTTCAATCTGATCGCGGCGGATCAGGTCGGCCTCGACCACCTGATCCACGAACTTCAGGAGGCGCTGCTTGCCCGGCCACAGCCACAACCCCTTCGCCAGCAGGTTCAGGAGCTTGTAGCGTGTCTTGCTGGTGATGAGGCTCGGCACGACATAGGCGGCACGCAGCCTGATGCGCCTTTCGATCTCCGCCAGGCGTGGCTGGCCGATGCGCGGCCAGGTCGGCGCCGGCACCTGCAAGGCCGCCGTGCCGACGAGCGGGATCACCGGGTAGTAGAACTTCTTCGTGTCGTCGTCGTACTTGCGGAAACGCTCGCGAACGTCCGACGGCCAGTCATTCACGAAGGGATGGCCCTCGCCGACCGAGAAGATGGTCTGCAGGAACCGCTGGCAGTTGCGACGCCCGAGCTGATAGTCGTGCGCGCGGAAGGATTCGTCGAGAAAGCCGCCGAAGCCGCCCAGCACCCCCGTCGCGATGGCGTAGCGCTCGTTCTCCTTGCCGTGGGAGCCCTCGACCGGCCGCGACGGGGCGATCATCCATCGGCTGTAGTTGTCGTTGTCGAACGCCGTCGCCAGCGTGCCGGGCTTGAAGCGCGCCTGGTTCTTCAGCATCGGTAGCACCGCACGCGCGACGTCGAAGATCGATGCCTGGTCGATCTCCCGCAGCGAGAAAGCCGGCGGCTCCGGAAACGGATCGACCATCACGACGGCGCCCTTCACGCTGCTCTCGCCGGTCTTGTTGTCCTCGTTGTCGCGCATGATCGCGCGGCGGGCGTATTCGAACGGCTCGTTGTCGATCAGGCCGCCATCGATGCTCATGAAGTCGTACTTGTGCGTCTTGTCCCACGAGCCGGGCCAGTTCGGCGGGTAGTGCTTGCCCCCATCCGACAGGTACGGCCACTTGCGCGTCTCGTACTTGCTGACGTTGCTCTTGATGCAGCGTGCGGCGAGACCGAGCGGAAACGCCGCCGATGCCAGCGCCGTGCGACCGTACTGCTGCCAATCTTCGTACGAGGCATCGCGCGTCTTGTCGGCCCGCGGCGCGGTCGTGATCTTGAGGCCGTCGAAGTCATCTTCGGCCAGCCATTTGTTTTCGCCGCGATGCGCGCCGATGCCCTCGAGCACGTAGTGGGCACGATCGCCATGGCACATCATGTGGTGACCGCGGGTCTGGCCGCTGCCCTCGAAGCCGACGAAATAGGGCACGCCACGCATGTTCGAGAGCGTGAGATAGAGGTGCAGGCGCTCGGCGAAGTAAGGCAGCGGCTTGCCGCCGTAGGCTGGACCGGTCTCGGCGCCTTCAGGCGGCGGCGGCGGCAGGTCGAGCGCCTGGTCGGTGAGGGCATCGAGGATCCCCGCATTGAGGATCGACTGCGGCGACACGCCGTCCTTCAGATCGTTGGTTGCGAGCAGGTCGGGCGTGCCGGGGCGCTGCGCCGCCATGTCCGGCATCGCCACCCAGGCCTGGTAAAGCGCCGGCAGGACATTGCGGTAGGGCTGCCTGTCCTTCTGGGGCACGGCGACCTTCTCCGGCCGCATGCCGCCCGCCACAGCCACCGCGGCCAGCGCCGCCGTGATCGAGCCGGCCGAGGCGCCGGCGGCGGCCCGGATGCAGACCGAATGATTGGGCACGTTGTCGGGATCGTCTCGCTTGGCGAGCTCCCACTCGTGCAGCGCCTGGAACAGGAAATCGACGACGCCGGCTGAGTAAGCGCCGGCCG
Organism: Reyranella sp.; assembly: GCA_021732285.1. Lineage (GTDB taxonomy): Bacteria > Pseudomonadota > Alphaproteobacteria > Reyranellales > Reyranellaceae > Reyranella. Next base: position 6,120 of record JAKFVH010000249.1, read on the forward strand.
AGATGGCGCCCGCCATGGCAAGGCCGATCTCGTAGACATTCTTGTTGTCAGCCATGTCATCCTCCGCCGGTTACACGGATTGCCCGAACACTCGCTCAAGGCGACACTGCGCACCCACTCAACACTGACGACCGGTCCCGATGAGAAAACCAAC
>JAKFVH010000262.1 GCA_021732285.1 Reyranella sp.
GGAAGTCCTCCTGGTTGATCAGGTGGTACATCGCCTGGCGCGCCTTCACGTTGTTGAAGGGCGGATGCAGGTGATTGAGCCGGATCATGCCCTGCGTGCTGTCGATGGTGCCCGTCTTCATCAGCTTCACGCCGCGCGCCTTGACGAGCAGCGGCAGGAAGTCGGTGTTGGGGTTCTCGTAGAAATCGATCTCGCCGTTGACCAGGGCCGACATCGCCGTCTGCGGATCGGAAATCCAGATCAGCTCGATGCGGTCGACGCCCGGGATCTTGCTGCCGGCAAAGGACGACGGCGGCTCGTTGCCGGGGCGCGGCACGTAGTCCTTGTTCTTGAGATACACCGCCTTGCTGCCGGGCACCCACTGTTCCTTGGCGAAGATGAAGGGGCCGGAGCCGATCGATTCCTTGACCTGCTGCTGCGGGTCGGTCTGCGCATCCTTCTCGCGCATGATGGCGGCAATGGAACTGCCGGTCTTGCCCAGCGATTCCAGCACCATGCCGTAGGGCTCGCGCAGCACCATCTTGAAGGTCTTGTCGTCGACCGCGTCGAGCGCGGTGACATAGCCCATCAGGCGCTGGCCGACGCCGTCCTTGGCGCCCCAGCGCTTGATCGAGGCGATGGCGTCCTTGGAGGTCACCGGCGAGCCGTCGTGGAACTTCAGCCCGTCGCGCAGGGTGAAGGTGTAGGTGAGCCGGTCGGGGCTGATCTCGTACTTGCCGACCATCTGCGGCTGCGGCTTCTGGTTGGCGTCGTTGCCGAACAGCGTGTCGTAGACCAGGGCGCCGTGGATGTTGGCGATGGTCTGGGTCGTCCAGATCGGATCGATGACGCGCACGTCGGCGTGCATCACCGCCTTCAGCACCTTTTCCTGCGCCATCGCCGAGAACGGCAAGGCAAGCGCAGCAAGGCCGGCCACTATCCGGAGTATCATTTGAATCCCTCTAAAGCTCCCCGAGCCCATGCACAAACTATGCAAAGCCGAAGCGAATGTCATCCCGTGACACTGTGCGTGTGCGAACGACGCGCAAACTCAAAATATCAATCCGCGTGGTTTCGCGTCCCGATCGAGCGGCCAGATCGGGCGCTCCACCTTCGTGTAGGGCACCTTGCGGTGATCGCGCCGCAATGGCCCGCTCGATTCAATGTAGACGACTTTCTTTGCAATCGGCCCATAGGCCGCCATGAAATGGTTGGTCGACTTCACGACCACGATCTTCTTCTGCGTCGGATCGATGCCGAGGTTGGTGAACAGCTCCAGTCCCGTCGCCTGCGTCCGCTTGGTGATCAGCACGACGTCGACGCCGCCGACACGCACGGCGGCGCAATCGCCCACCGGAACCTGCGTCGGCCCGAAGCGCTGCCAGGCATCGCGCTTGAGGCCGACGATCTCGACGTCGGCATCGACCGGCTGACCTGAACTGGCCGCGATCTTGCCGCCCATCCTGAGGCCGATCTTCGCGCCGAGACCGGCGTCGAAGCAGATGCGCACGGCGATCGGGTCCCACATGGGACCGAGACAGGCATTCTCGACCTTGCTGTCGATCAGATGGCGCAGGATGTCGGTATTGTCCGACGGCGCGCCGCCGCCGGCATTGTCGGCCGGATCGGCGATCACCACCGGCAGGTCGTTGAAGGCCACGCCCTCGGCGACGCCGCCCGCCACGTCGAACGACGGCGGCGCCGTCTTGCCGCGCAGCGACACCAGTTCCTCGCCGAGCCTGGTCGCCAGCGCGTCGGCCTTCTTCTTGTCGCCATCGGCGATCACCAGCACGCGCGAGCCGATCTCGGCCACGTCGCCATACGGAAAACAGTGGGCGATCGAGACCGAGAGGATGCCGTCCTTGCCTTCCATCGCCTTGATGCGGTCGACCAGGCCGCGCATCGGCTGGATGGTGGTGGGATAGCTCTGGATCTGCCGGCAATCGTAGACCGACATCACGGGCTTCACCTTGCCGCGCAAGGTCGCCAGCACGAGGTCGAGCACGTCTTCGGCGCGCTCGACGACGTCGGTGTGCGGGAATTCCTTGTAGAGCACGATGATGTCGGCGCCCGACACCCGCTTCATCGTGAGATGGCAATGCGGATCGAGCTCGACGCCGATCACGCATTTGAGTCCGACGATCGCCCGCGCCCGCTCGATGATGTCGCCTTCGACGTCGTCGTAGCCGTGCGCCACCATGGCGCCGTGCAGGCCGAGCAGCAGGCCGTCGACCGGCAGCGCCGCCTTCAGCTGGTCCAGAATCTCGTCGCGCATGGTCTCGTAGTCGGCGCGGTTGGTCGTGCCGGCGGGGCTGGCGGCAAAGCAGCTGCCCTCGATCAGCTCGAAGCCTTCCTGCTCGGCGCGCTTCCGACCGACGAACAACGGCGCCGTGCACATGCGCGGCGCGTCGGCGGGATGCTCGCCCGGCCGTAGGAACACCGATTCGCGATAGTTCGCGATGCTGGTCGGCAACGGCGAGAAGGTGTTGGTCTCGGTCGCGAGCGTGGCGGTGAACAGGCGCATTTGGTGTCCTTCAAACGTCATACTCCTCTCCCCCGTTAGGGGGAGAGGTTGGGTGAGGGGGTTACAGCGAGCCTTCGAAGCCCCCTCACCTAACCTCTCCCCCTAGCGGGGGAGAGGAACATGAGTCGAGAGAAACATGAGTCGAGGAACGACACCTTCTACGGCACGACACCTGCAGGCAACGCCGTACAATGCCGCGCAATCGCGCCTGGCGTGGTGAGCCAGATGCGATCGCGGTGTTTCGCGATGTGGCGCAGCGCGCGTTTCAGATGCCGCAGGCGATGCGGCTGACCGACCAGATAGGCATGCAGCGCCACGCCCATCACCAGCGGCCGCTCCGCCGACAGTTCCAGCATCTCGTCGAACTGGTCGATGATGATGTCGGCGAAGGCGGCACCGCCCACCTTGCGGCCGACGATCTGCGGAATGTCGTTCACTTCCTGCGGATAGGGTACGGCCAGGATGCGCTTGCCGTCGCGGCAGCGGAACCACACCGGCTGGTCGTCCATGGACCAGTCGAGCAGGTAGCGATAGCCCGCTTCGGCCAGCAGGTCGGGCGTCAGGTGGCTGTGGGAAATCCACGGGCCCAGCCAGCCTTCCGGAGGACGTCCTTCGGCTTCCGCGAGACGCTGGGTCGCCTCGCCGATCAGCACGCGTTCGGCCGCCTCATCGAGCTCGCCCTGGCGTTCGGCATTGGTGCGGCCGTGCCCGACGATCTCATCGCCACGGCCGCGACAGGCCGCGACCAGGGCGGGCGCATAGTCGTACATCGCGCTGTTGACCAGCGCGGCCATCGGCAATTGCAGCGCATCGAAGGCGTCGAGCATGTACCAGGCGCCGACGCGATTGCCATAATCGCGCCACGAGAAGTTGAGAATGTCGGGTTGTGGTCCACCCGGCGCCAGTTCCGCACCGAGCCCCTCGCCGTAGGCAAAATGCTCGAGATTGAGGGCGAAATAGACGGCGAGCCTTCGCCCGTTCGGCCAGGTGTAGTCGGCGCGGCCGCGCAGAGGCACGTAGCCATAGCGATTGTGTGTTCTCAGTCGCATCTCGAGATCAGCCCCACAAGACGAAAGAAACGTTAGACCATGCGCAACCGCCTGCTGTCCGCGGCCCTCTCCGGCTGCCTTGTTCTCTTCACCGGCTCCACGGCCTTCGCCTACTACTCGAAAGACTCCTACGAAGCCGACGTCACCTTCACCGGCATCGTCGAGATCGCCGACGATACACCCGACTTCCTTCTGCTGCCCTCATACATTAGCCGGCAGCTCCTGTACCTTGCCGGCCCCCTGCAGGCCGCGCCCAAGAAGGCCGCCGCCAAGAACGACGCGAAAGTCGACGTTCTCGAAAAGTATCGCGACAGCAAGACCGGCAAGCGCTACGTGCGCTACCGCTACACCGGCACGTTCGTTCTCGACAACGGGCTTCAGGATGTCGTGAAGATCCGCCTGCCGCTCAACCTCGACGAGATCTGGGAGCGCTCGACCGTCAATTGCTTCAGCTGGGGCGACAAGTATCGCATGGCCTACTTCTGGGCTCCGCTGAACAAGGGGTGCCCGCTGGTCGACGGTGTCGACTATGTCACCGCAGATGGCGCGATCGTCGCAAAGCACGCCAACACCACCAACACAGCGCCCGCCTACGAGCGACTGGCCAACGGCAACGGCGAGATCCGCATCGTGCTGACCTACGGCGCCGACGATGACAAGAACGGCAAATCCGCTCCCGACAAGAACACCGACTACAATGCCGCAAACTACCGCGACATCCGCAAGTTCCTGCTGAACCAGGGCTTCTCGGTCCGCACCGTCCCCGTCGACGAGCGCGAGCGCGAATGCGGAAATACAAAGCCTTTGGCCGCCTCGCCGGGCCATGTCGAGGAATTCGCGCGCAAGGATGGCGGGCGCAAGATCGTCGTCCGCCTGTTCTGGGGCGTCACCAACATCGGCGAGGACAGCGTCGCCTTCTTCTGCATGGCGAAGGAGGCTGCGGAACGCGGTTCCGTCTTCCTGTACGCCGGACATTCCCGCGTCGGCTTGCTCGACCTCAAGTACATGGGCGATCAGATCGGCGCGCCCATAAAGATGAACAACGACCAGTACCAGATCTTCGGATTCTTCGGCTGCTCGAGCTACAGCTACTACAATCTTTCCTATTTCGCGGCGAAGGCTTCTAAGACCGATCCCGAGGGCACGAAGAACGCCGACATCATCACCAACGGCGTTACCGGCTCGTTCGGGTCGATGACCGATTTCACCATCAAGACCCTGACTCCGATTTTCAACTGGTCGGCCCGCGGCACCAAGGCGACCTGGCAGCAGGTCATGAATTCCTACTCGGAGAGATTCCTGACCGGGGTCAACGGAGACGAGTAGCCAGGCTGCGGGCTGCAGCCGCACCACCAAGACGTGGCGCTGGAGGAGCCAATCGGCTACGATTACACAGGGAATGAAGACAAAGCCGGCGCCTGAAGCCGCTCTTGGGAGGAGTAGTCTGCGTTGACGGCGACGAGTGCTGAAGCCCTGCCGGCTGCCCGCGAAATGACGGACGCGCCGAGACGATGGGGCGCCCCGCTATGGGTCGGCGCGCTGCTGATCGTGCTGGCGTTCCTGGTGATCTATCCGCTCTTGATGCTGGTGTTCGGCGCGCTGAGCGATTCCAACCCGGTCGTCGACGGATTTGGCAACTTCAAGCCGTCGGTCAAGCATTTCCTCAATGTGCTCGGCAACGAGAACGTCCACCTCGCTTTCTACAATGCATTGGTGGCGTGCGGCGGCGGCACGATCCTGGCGGTCGTGATCGGTCTCGCCTTCTCGTGGATCGTCGTGCGCACCAACACACCGTTCAAGGGCTTCATCGCCGGCGCCAGCATGGTGCCGCTGTTCGTGCCGCCGCTCGTCGCCGGCGTCGCCTGGGGCATCCTGGGCTCGCCCAAGACCGGCCTGCTCAACACCGCGCTGAAATGGATGAGCATCGACTTCCGCTTCGACTTCTACTCGATGTCGGGGCTGATCATCGTCTTCGGCATCTACTACGCGCCCTATGTCTACATGTTCACCGCCTCGGCGCTCAGGAACATGGACCCCAGCCTCGAGGAGGCCGCGGAGGTGTCGGGCGCGTCGGCCTTCACGACGCTGTTCACCGTCACCTTCCCGCTGATCGCGCCCGCCATCCTCGCGGGTTCGCTGCTGTCCTTCGTGGTGATGCTGGGCATCTACGGCGTGCCGGCGGCACTGGGGGCTCCGGCCAACATCAACGTGCTGACCACCTACATCTTCCAGCTCACCGCCTGGAGCCCGCCGCTCTACAACACCGCCGCCGCCGTCGCGATCCTGCTGATGGCCGTCACCGCCATCCTGGTGTGGGCGCAGCAGAGGCTTCTTGTCGGCAAGAGCTTCGCCACGGTCGCCGGCAAGGCCTTCCGACCGCGCAGCCTCAATCTCGGCCCGTGGCGCTGGTTCACCTTCAGCCTGGCGCTGGTCTACCTGTTCGTCGTCGTGGTGCTGCCGACCCTGGCGCTGGTCATCGCGGCGTTCCGCAAGTTCCTGTTCTTCAAGGACTTCAACGCGCTGTTCGATTGGAAGCAGTACAGCTGGGTCCATTTCGAGAGCGTGTTCGACAATCCGCTCACCATGCTGTCGATCTGGAACACGCTGAAGGTCGGCGTCATCACCGCCGTGGTCGGCGGCGCGCTCGCCTTCGCCATCGGCTACACGGTGAACCGCACCACCGTCGGCGGCCGCCGCTCGATCGACCTT
>JAKFVH010000259.1 GCA_021732285.1 Reyranella sp.
AGGAACGCACCAAGATGTGGCAGGCCCGCCATGACGCAGCGTGGGCCGCCAAGGCCGCCAAGCCGGGCTGGGGCATGTGGGCGACCGACGTCTGCGTGCCGATCTCGCGGCTCGCCGAATGCATCCTCGAGACGCAGAAGGACATCGTGGCGAGCGACCTCTACGCGCCGATCGTGGGCCATGTCGGCGACGGCAACTTCCATCTCACCATGATGGTGAACCCCGACGATCCGACCTATCTCAAGCGCGCCGAAGGGCTGAACGACCGCATGATCGCCCGCGCGCTCTCGCTCGGCGGCACCTGCACCGGCGAGCACGGCGTGGGGCTGGGCAAGATCAAGTTCCTCTACGACGAGCATGGCGAGGCGATGTCGCTGATGCGCTCGATCAAGAAGGCGCTCGATCCGGACAACATCATGAACCCGGGCAAGATCATGGGCCCGATCAACTGACGACCGCACTTTCTTCTGCGCGCTAGATGGCAACGTCCAAGGGCAGCGAGAGACGATAGAACGCTGCCGCATTCTTCCAGAAGAAGCGGTCTCGGTCGGCCTGCGAACGGTCCGCGAGCATTCGGTCGAGGGAGCGGACGAGCGTGTCGTAGTCGATCCGGAGGCCGGCAACCGGGAAGTTGCTCGCGAACATGCAGCGCTCGATGCCGAAGATCGCGATTGCCTCCCTGACGACACGCCGGTTCGACTCGTACTCCCAGGCGCTGTCCTTCAGGCCGAACTCGGAGACCTTGACGTGGACGTTCGGCTGGCGCGCCACCGCCTCCATGCCGTGGCGCCAGGCGGCAAGGCCCTCTTCGCTGCGATCCCAGGGGAAGCCGGTGTGATTCAGCACGATCGGGACATGCGGGAACTGCCGCGCCACGTCGGCAGCCTCGACGAGATGCCAGTAGGGCACGCGCAGATCCCAGGACAACCCGTATTTCTGCAGAAGTGCGAAGCCCTGCAGCCATTTGTCGTCCTGCATGGTGCCGGGCGCGCCGGGCGTCATGGCATCGGGGCGAAGGGACGTCACCGGCTTCGAGCGGATTCCGCGCACCAGCGGAAACTGCGCCTGAGCAGCAAGGATCTCTTCGGCATTGTCGGTGTGGAACCAGGCGTGGGCGACGATGGCGCCGGGAAAGCCATGGCGCGCATTCACTTCGGTCAGCCACTCAGTTTCGGCGACCTGCCTGGCGCGATCCATCTCGGCTTCGCAATGCACCGTCGTCAGAACGTTGTGGGCACTGGAATCCCGCAGATAGTCTGCCGGCAGGTAGTCGCGCCTGATCGCGTCGTACGCTCCCAGGAAGAAGTGAGGTTCCGGCTGGCCGCTCAGGAAGGGGTAATGGTTTGCCTTCAGGTCCCAAAGGTGATGGTGCGCGTCGATGAGCGTGACGGCTCCGGGCGCTGCATTCCATTGGTCCCTGATCGTCTTCATGCGCGATGAAATAGCACATGTCGCAGGATGCGCCGAGCACCCACGTTGCACATCACGACTCGGAGATACGTATGCTTGGGAAAGCTTGGGGATGGCTGACAGCGCGCCTCGGCGGCCAACGCCAAGGCCGGTTGCGCTTCGCGGTGCATCGCCATCCGGCGTACCAGTCGTTCTGGCGCCCGAGCGAGGAGTCCGAGCGAACGCCGCGCCTGGAGATCCAGATCTTCCTCGAGGCGAGCAACATGACCAACGAGCCCCGTTGGATCGCTGCCGCCGCGTTCGAGGGCATGCCGTCCACCGCGACAGTCGTCATTGGCGTACGCGACGCCGGGACTGGCAAGTTCGCGCCTAAAAACCCGCTGCCGCCGCAGCGGATCGCCGTCGTATCACTGCTCTTCCTGATCGACGGAGAGTCCCGGTCGGCCGATGAGCCGTTCCACGTCACGCTGCTCCTGACGGACGACCTCGGCGAACGGCACTCCACCAAGGTGATCCTGCACTAGGACATTGTCACTCGTCCCTCCCCAGCGAAGCTGGGGAGGTGTCGGCGTCTTACGCCGACAGAGGGGTCATGAGCGTCGGTACCGTTGCTCATGACCCCTCCGCCCGCTACGCGGGCACCTCCCCATCGTAACGATGGGGAGGAAGTGCTAGGGCTTCTGCGGATCCGGCACGTTCAACCCAAGCGCCGTGGCAAGATCATGGACCAGGCGGCGCTCGCGGAAGCGCCAGCCATCCGGCGTTCGCACCAGCGCGTCCACGTAGGTGCCGGCGACCGACGGCACCAGGCCGGCGCCGGCGGCCTGGAGGATGACCAGGTAGCTGGTGCGGGCCGTCGCTCGATCGCCATCGAGCTCAATCAGGCTGTTCATGATGAAGTGCTTGCGCCGGGGCTCGGCCGGGATGTTGCGCGCCATCAGCTGGGCGATCTCGGCTGGGCCGCGCGCCCGCGAATAGGGCGCGATCCACTCGCCGTCCTCGGTGAACAGCTCACCGAGCTCCGTAAACCGGAAGGCATCCATCCGGAAGCAGTATTCGCTTAAAAGCTCCCGGATCGCCTCCTTGTCCTCGAGCGGCGTCGGCACGGCAGACGCCCTACTCGACCGCCATGCCCTTTTCGGCGAGCTCCTTGCGGGCGTTCTCGTTCTTGCCCAGCCGCTCGAGCTTCATGCCGCGCAGCACATTGGGTGCCTTGGTGAACTGGATGTTGTCGTAGCCCACGATCTCGATGCGATTGCCCCAGGGATCGCGGAAATCGAGGAACGGACCGGGCAAGGTTTCCACGCCGGCCGCCTTCAGCGCCTGGCGCGCAGCCTCCTTGTCGTCGACCACCAGACCGAAATGGCGGCCGTCGTCGGCCGGCTGTTTGCGGCCTTTCTGCAGGGCGATGAACTGGTCGCCGAGATCGATGAAGGCCATGTCGTTGCTCTTGCCGCGCAGCTCGAACTCGAACAGCCGGCCCCAGAAGGCCAGCGCCTCCTCGATGTCGCCGACCTCGAGCGCCACGTGATTGAAGCCCACGACGCGCGGTTTTGCAGATTGTGCCATCGGCCGCTCCTTTGCTGGTCACATCAAGAAGTGGGAAGATGGGCCTCCTCGTGCAAGCCTGCTCAGCTATGATGACAGGACGTGCCGGCTTGCCGGTGGTTGCGATGGAGGGCCCGCCATGCTCGAACGCCGTTGGTCCGACTCCGAGAAGAAGATCGCGCGCCGCGCCTACGAAGCGGCACGCCAGGCGGTGCTGGCGCGTACGTTGGCTGAGTTCAAGGCAAAGGCCGCGGCCGCAACAGATATCGACGACATGTGGTCCATCGTGGATGGATCGCGTCAGCGACGGCGGGAGCTCGAAGAGCTGCTTGACCACCGCTATTCGCAGCTTCCGCTGGTCTTCGCGCGCCTCATCCTCGAAGGGCATCTTGACGAACGGCAGCTTGCCGGCCTGTCCGAAGACAAGCTCGAAGAAATTCGCCGCGACGTTTCGTACTTTCGAAGCCGCTGAGTGCAACGAAAAAGGGCCGGCGATCGCCGGCCCTTTGACCATGCAGCCGATACGGCTTATTTGGCCGCCTGCACCATGATCTCGACCTTGAGCGCCGGGTTGGCGAGCTTGGCCTCGACGGTGGCGCGCGCCGGCGTGCTGCCAGGGGCGACCCAGGCGTCCCACACCTCGTTCATCTGGCTCCAGGTGCCGATGTCGGTCAGCCAGATGTTGGCCGACAGGATCTTCGATTTGTCCGAACCAGCTTCCTTCAGGAACTTGTCGATCTTGTCGAGGATCTGCTTGGTCTGGCCCTTGACGTCGGCCTTGGTATCGTCGGCGGTGAGGCCGGCGAGATAGACTGTGTTGCCATGGACCACCGCGCTCGACATGCGGGGGCCGGCGTTGATGCGCTGGACGCTCATTGTTCTCTCCTCCTCAAAAACGGCGCCGACCTTAGAGCAGATTTCCTTGAGGTGGAACCGAGCAAACCTTGGCCTTACACTGAGCGGATGGAGGGGCAATGAGCCGAGAAGTCCGCGGAATGCTGATGGGTCTGTGCATCGTGATCCTCGCGGCGGGCGCGTACTTCCTGAGGGACAAGCCCGCCAACCCGCCCGGCGCCGCCGCACCGGCGACGCAACGCACCTCGCCCTAGCGTCTAGACGATTTCGCTCGCCTCGATCAGCGCGCCCTGCTCGCGCAGGACGTGGCGCACGCGGTCGCTCTCCGCCTTGCCTTGATCGGCAAGCATTGCTGCAGCGACACCGGCCGCCTGCCCGGTGGCGAAGGCGGTGCCCATGACGCGCAGGCTGGCGCCGGCTTGGCGGTCGGCGTCGACGACGCGGCCGGCAGCGAACAGGTTCGTGGTGTCGCGGCTCGCCAGGCAGCGCAGCGGGATTTCGTAGGCCGTCCTGTCGGGCGGATAGACGAAGCTGCTCTGCAGCGTCGCCCGGTCGTGCCATTCGACGCCCCAGGCGCCGAGCGCGATGCTGTCGGGCTGCGGCCGGCCCTCGACCACGTCCTGCCAGGCCAGCCGATGCACCGCCTCGATGTGGCGCGCCTCGCGCGTGCCGAACTCGGGACCGGTCGAGGCGAGGTAGGCGCCGGCGCAGCCCGGCAGGCTGCGCAAAACGTCGAGATAGGCCCAGGCCTGCTGCCGGCCGCGCCGTTCGGCGGCGCTCTGGCTCAGCGCATCGCGCGGATCGTAGTCCTCGGAGGCGAGATAGCAGACGACGTCGCCCGAGATCGGCAGCCGCGTCAGCACGCTGCGATCCTTGCTGAAGGGCCCGCGTCCTGCCGCCTTCGCGGCCTGTATGGCGGCGGTGAGTTGGTCGGCGGTCACGGTGACGTCGCGCGGGATGCCGCCGAAGCGCGTGGCGAGCGTGCCGAGATTGACGGCACCGTCGTTGCCGTAGCGCGTCGCGGCGCCGGCGAACTGGGCGAGATCGCCCTCGCCGCTGGCATCGACGAAGGCGCGGGCGCGGATCGTGTGCTCGCCGCCATGGTCCTGCCAGCGGAGATCGGCGATGCGGCCGTCGGCGCGGGTGGCGCCACAGACGAAGGCGTTGAACATCACCTGCACACCGGCCTCGGCGCAGAGCGAATCGAGCACGAGCTTGACGGCTTCGGGATCGAACACGACGAAGACGCCGCGATGGCGCTGCGGGCCGGTGACGGCGCCGAGCCGGCGCAAGCGCTGCATGACTTCCTCGGCAACGCCTTTCACGGCCTGGCGCGGCTCGTCAGCCAGCGTGTAGAGCCCGCAATAGGTGAGCACGTTGCGCAGCGTCGCCGCGCCGCCGAGGCAGGAGCCCTTCTCGAGCAGGATCGTGCGCGCGCCGCAGCGGGCAGCGGCGATGGCGGCAGCGGTACCGGCGCTGCCGCCGCCGACTACGGCGACGTCGAATTGCTCGTTCATTATGCCTGCCTTCTTCCTCTTCCGGACCGCGCGCGTCCCGCGCGCTCATGATCATGAGCGCGCGGGACGCGCGCGGTCCGGAAGACCATGAAATCAGATCGCCGCCACGACCATGATCTCGACCTTCATCTTCGGGTCGTTCAGATGGGCCTGCACCGTCGCCCGAGCCGGCGTTTGGCCGGGCATGACCCAGGCGTCCCATACGGCGTTCATGGCGGCGAAGTCGCCGATGTCGCGCAGCCAGATCACCGCCGACAGGATCTTGGTCTTGTCGCTGCCGCCCTTCTTCAGGAGCGCGTCGATCTCGGCCAGCGCCTGCTTCACCTGTCCGGTGATGTCGAGCGAGGTGTCCTCGGGGATCATGCCCGAGAGGTACATGCGGTCGCCGAACACACTGGCCTCGCTCAGGCGCGGGCCGGGATCGATGCGAACAACGCTACTCATTTTCACAGCCTCCGCATGTTACGGGCCGATCCTAAAAGCATGTCCGGCGGAATGTGGCAATCGCCACAGCCCGGATCACCGCCTCCCCATAACGTGCTAGGGTCGTTCCTGGTGTTAGGGGGAGGCCAACATGGCAAAGAGTGGGTTCTGGAGAACGCTGGTTCTCCTGCTGGGACTGTCGCTGTTCGCGACCGTGGCGCACGCCCAGAACGGGCTGCAGCGCTTCGAGAAAGACATCAAGCCGCAGCTCGAATTCAAGTCGTTGACCTACGACAAGGCCGCGCCCCTGGGCGACAAGGGCTTTACGCTGAGCAACGTCGTTGCCGTCGTGCCGGCGTCGGCGACGGGCGGCAAGGACAGCACGATCAAGATCGAGAAGGTCACCGTCGAGGAGGCCGACTTCGATCGCATGAAGGACACCGGCAAGAAGGACGAGGTCCCGCTCTTCGCCAAGATCAAGATCGAGGGCATGACGGGCGACGATGAT
>JAKFVH010000303.1 GCA_021732285.1 Reyranella sp.
TCGGCCTCGTACAACGCCAGCAAGGCCGCCGTGCGGGTGTGGGGCGAGAGCATCCGCTATGTGCTGAAGAAGAGCGGCATCGGCGTCAGCGTGATCTGTCCCGGCTTCGTCGTCAGCCGCATGACGGCGAACGCGCCCTTCCCCATGCCCTTCCTCATGACGTCGGCGCGGGCCTCGTCGATCATCCGGCGCGGCCTCGAGCGCAATCACGCCCGCATCGCCTTCCCGATCGGCACCAAGGCCGCCGTGTGGTTCGGCCAGATCCTGCCCGGTCGCTGGACGGCGCGCCTGATGGGCGCCTAGCCCGGGTCACTTCATCTGGTTGGTCAGCAGTGCCGCAGCGCCACCCTGCTCCTTGCCGTACTTCAGCAACGCCGCCCGGCCGCCGGCGGCATAGGCCGCGACCGCGCCGAGCAGCCGCTTCAGCTGCTCGGGACTGGAGCGGTCGAACTTGCAGTAGGCGCCGCGCGTCAGCTTGGCGATCTGCGGGAACAGCCGCGAGGCCACGCGGTCGTCGCCTTCCTGGAACACGAACACCGGCAGGCCGAGCAGACCGAGTTGGCCCGCCTCGTGGCCGACCTCGTCGACATCCTCCTCGCAGCAGTCGCCGACGAACACGACGGCGTCGAGCCGGCTCTCTCGCCGCTGTTCGGCGGCGTAGCGCAGCAGGCGGGCAATCTGCGTGCGGCCGGCCAGGCAGCGCACCGCCCCCATCAGGCGCGCGAGCTCGCGTCCGTCCGACGTCCAGCGGCTCACCTTGAACTCGTCGAAGCCGCGATAGAAGGCGAGCCTGACTTCGATGCCGCCGATTTCGCTGGCGGCAACGAACATCTCGCCCTGCTGCGTCGAGGCGACATCCCAGGTCGGCTCGCGGCTGGCCGTCGCATCCATGGCGAACAGCAGCCGCCCGCGCCCGCCTCCGGCGGTCTTCGGCGGAAGGTTGGCGACTTCGCGCGTGAAGGCGTCCACCGCGGAGGAGGTGGTGCCCTTGGTCGGTCCAACTTCGGTTTTCCTGGCCACCGCGACATGCAAGGAAAGACGGCAGCCCTTGTCAAATGGTTGTGTGAGCGGCGGGCAATTTTGGCGCGGTGACGAGCACCGCCGGACACGCTATTACGACCGGCGCAAATCAGGCCCCCGAGACCTCGACCGAGAAAACTGCCCGATCCGCTCCAATGAAAGTCGCGTTGAACCTTCTGCTGATCCTTGTTGCGTCGCTTCTGTGTCTGTTCGCTGTAGAAGGCCTCACCCGCCTCGTTCTCGATGACGGCATGCTCTACGAGCTCGAAATGTGGAAGTACGCGCGCGAAGTGAAGATGCGCGACACGCGGCCCGACTTCGGGCACCGCCATCGGCCGCAGGCCCAGGCCAGGCTGATGGGCGTCGATGTCCGGACCGACAGCCGCGGCCTGCGCGGACCCGAGATCGCCGACAAGCCGGCCGATGGCATGGCCCGCATCGCCTTCGTGGGCGATTCGATCACCATGGGCTGGGGCGTCGCCGAGCAGGAGACGTTCGCCCGTCAGGTGATCGACGGGCTGGTCAAGGCCGGCCGCAAGGTCGATGGTTTCAATCTCGGCGTCGGCAACTACAACACCCGGCAGGAGCTCGCGCTGTTTCGCGAGGTCGGCGCGCCGCTCAAGCCCGACATCATCGTGCTGGCCTACTTCATCAACGATGCCGAGCCGATGCCGTCCTATGCCGACAACGATTGGCTGATCGAGCATTCGGCGGCCTGGGTGGTGGCGGGCTACCGGTTCGATTCGCTGTTCCGCCAGTTCGGCGAGGCACCCGACTGGAAGCGCTACTATCGTGACCTCTACGAGCCCAAGGCCGCCGGCTGGCTGCAGACGCAGAAGGCGCTCGGCGGCTTCGCCACGACGGCCCGCGAGCTCGGCGCCAGGATCATCGTCTTCAACATCCCCGAGCTGCGCGAGCTAAAGCCCTATCCCTTCGCCGACATCACGGCCAAGGTGCGCGCCGTCGTCGAGAAGGACGGCATGCCCTTCGTCGATCTTCTGCCGACCGTCGAAACCCTCGATCCTGCGAGTCTTTGGGTGACCGTGCCCGATCCGCATCCCAACGGCAAAGCCGAGATCATCTTTGCCCGCGGCATGATCTCGGACCTTGTGCCGATGCTGGACGAGCTCTGTCGCACCAAGGGTAAAGGCTGCCTGACCACCCCATAGGGAAGCCGTGAAAGCCCATCGCTTCTTCTGGCCCCTCTACCTCGTCCTGCTGATCGGCGCCGCGCTCGCCGGCAGCGAGGCGATCGCCTCGTTCATCGTGCCCTCCTGGCCCGCGCGCGACATGCGGCCGATCGAAATCGCCGCCTCGCCCGACGTCATCTACAACGACTGGGCACTGCGCGACCGGCCGCGATCGTTCGACCGGCCGCCAAACGTGCGCTTCCGGTCCATCCTGGTGGGCGACAGCTTCCTCGAAGGCGCCTTCGTGCGGGCGCCATTGTCGGCTTTCGTCGAGCAGCGCCTGGCCGCAGCTGGCCAGACCGGCGTGGAGGCGATCAACTTCGGCGTCGCGGCGACGGGCCCGCGCCACTACTACTATCGCATCAAGAACGTGGGCCTGGCATTGAAGCCGGACGCCATCGTGCTGGCCGTGTATGCCGGCAACGATTTCGTCTCGATACCGTTCGGCGGCTGGATGCGGCCGCCGATCGCCGAGCTGCCTCTGCCGTCCCTGCTCGCGGGCCCCGCGCCGCGCACGACCTGGCTCGCCGTCAACCGCCTCGGCCTCTCGGAGTTCGGCCGCAACAACAAGGTCATCGACGGCGAATTCGCCCAGCTGAACGAGTGGCTCAAGTTGCCGCCCGATGAACGGCTCGAGCGGGTCGTACGGCACATCAGGCGAAACTACTATCCTCGGCTCGGCGAAGAGACGATCCGCGAGATCCTGTCGCGCGACGGTGGCAGGTTCTGGACGGCCTTCGACAAGCCCGCGCCCGATCGCCAGTTCCTCGCGGGATGGCTGCTGTCGGGCATGGTCGACTGGGAGACCGGCACCTGGACGATGCCGCGCGACGCCGAGGAAGCCGACCGCCTGGACGGCACGGCGATGGTTGACGAGACGCTGAGCTGGCTGGTCGCCGCCGATCGGCTGGCCAAGGAGAACGGCGTGCAGCTCGTCGTCGCCCTGATCCCGGTCGGGACGGTCGATCCTGCCTACGTCGATTTCTGGCGTCCGTGGCCGAAGTATTTCAGCACCATGCTCGGCGCCGACGCTCGCCATCGTCGTCTGGCCGTAAAACTTCGCCAGACGGCCGTTCCATTCTTCGACCTGCGCGAGGATCTCGGCGGTCTGCCGGGCACCTATCGCCTGACGGACGGCCACTGGACGGAACGCGGCACCGAGATCGTGGCCGGCCGGGTGTCGCGCGAATTGATGAAGATGCGGCGTAACTAGCACCTCGCGGATCGGATGGACGATGCATAGAGCGACTGACCCCCGGACTGTAGCCAAAACAGCCGTGCTTGTCAATAACTATAGTTAGTATCGACAATCGCGATCAGCGCGCCACTGGCAAGAGCGTCTACGCGCATGGCTGCGAGAAGGCGGGCGAGTAACACGACCAGCCGCTTCGCTGGTATGCTCCGGGCAAAAGCAAACAATGACCGCAAACGCCCCGACTTTCGCCACGCTGTTCCTGCGGGTCTTCCTGCCGTTCGCGCTCGCCTATTTCCTTTCCTACATCTTCCGCGGCGTGAACGCGGTGATCTTCCCCTATCTCGAGCGCGACATCGGCATCACCGCGGGCGATCTCGGGCTGCTCACCTCGGCCTTCTTCCTGTTCTTCGCCGGCTGCCAGCCGGTGCTGGGCGTGATGCTCGACCGCTACGGGCCGCGCCGCGTGCAGGTCGTGCTGCTGGCCCTGGCGGCCGCCGGCTCGGCGCTGTTCGGGCTGAGCCTCTCGCTCGGCGAGCTGATCGTGGCGCGCGTGCTGATCGGGCTCGGCTTCGCCGGCGGCCTGATGGGCGCGATCAAGGCGATCACGCTGTGGTATCCGCCCGAGCGCTGGGGCCTGATCACGGGCTTCCACATGATGGCGGGCGGGCTGGGCTCGATGGCGGCGACCTTGCCTGTCGAATGGTCGCTGTCGGTCGTGAGCTGGCAGGGCCTGTTTTTCTGGCTGGCGGGCATCTGCCTCGCGACCTCGGCGATCCTGTTCATCGTCGTGCCCGAGCGCGCGTCGCAGCCGGGCGCCCCTTCGGACAATGGGGGCACCTTGATAGACCAGTTCCGCATCACCGGCGCGGTGCTGACCGACGGCTTCTACTGGCGCATCCAGCCGTTGCTCTCGATCCAGCAGCTCGCCTTCATCGGCTGCATCACGCTGTGGATCGGCCCGTGGCTGCGCGACGTCGGCGGCATCGCCGACAAGGAAGCGCGCGCCGACATCCAGCTCTGGACCACGGCGATCATGACCCTGGGCTTCGCCATGAGCGGCGTGGTCTCCAACGTCTTTCGCCGCGTCGGCGTCACCAGCTTCATGTCGGTCGGCATCACCAGCACGCTGTTCGCCCTGGTCTGCGGCTGGCTCGCTTTCCTGCCGTCCTTCCATCCCGCCGTGGCCTGGCCAGTGTTCGGCTTCGTGGGTGCGCTGCCGATCCAGTACATGCCGATGATGGTATCGGCGTTTCCCGCCCACTATGCCGGCCGCGTCAGCACGTCGAGCAACCTCGTGGTCTTCTCTGTGATCTTCGCCGGCCAATGGGCGATCGGGAAGATCGTCGATCAGTGGCCGCGCACGCCGACGGGCTACGCGCCCGACGGCTACACCTGGGCCTTCGGTGCGCTCTTCATCCTGCAGATTGCGGGTCTCCTGTGGCTGGCTCTCTCGCGGGCTCAGCCAATGGCGCGGCCGCATCTCGTCGCGGCAGATTGAGCGCGGCCACGAGGTCGCGCACCTCCTGACGCGCGGCGACATGACTGAGCGTGAGTGACGGTCCCCCATCTCCTCGCTTGGGGCCGCCGCGCTTGAGGTCGAGCAGCGTCAGACCGGTCAGGAACAGCTCCTTGTAGATCACGCGCTCGCTGAGCCCGGCGGCGATTCGGAAGCCGATGCGCTTGGCCAAGGCTTCGATCGCGGTGCCCATGTCGCGCTTGTTGCGCGCGGCGAGCGACGACAGGCGATTGCGCATCACCACCCAGTCGACCGGGCGGCCGCCCTGCACGGCGCGCAGCTGGCGCTGCTTCCACACCGCCTCGGCATAGATCGAGGGCCGCACGATCTTCAGCGTGTCGGGGTCGACGCGGGCCAAAAGGTCGAGGTCGATGAAGCTGTCGTTCAGTGGCGTCAGCAGCGTGTCGGCCCAGGTGTGCGCCAGCCGCGACAGGTAGGTGTCGCTGCCCGGCGTGTCCACGATCACGAAATCGACGGTGTCGATCACCTGCTCCAGCGCCGCCTCGAGGCGGGCGCGCTCGTCGGCCTGCGCTTCGGCGCGGTCGGACAGGGTCGAGAGCGGCACCGCGGCATGGACGGGCATCGGCAGGTCGACGCCCTTGCGCCTGGCGAAGGCCTCGCGGTTCTCGACGTAGCGGCCGAGCGTGCCCTGGCGGGCGTCGAGGTCGAGCGTGGCCACCTTGGCGCCGTCGTTCAGCAGCGCGACGGCAATGTGCAGCGCCGTCGTCGATTTGCCCGAGCCGCCCTTCTCGTTGCCGATCACCAGCACGTGGGCGCGGCCAGGCGCGGGTGCCGCCTGCGCCTCGGCGATGCTGGGGTTGGGGGCGGGCTGGAAGGTGCTCACTCTTCCTCCCTACGCGCAGCGTGGGGAGGTGTCCGCGAAGCGGACGGAGGGGTCATGGGCAACGTGACGAGGCTTATGACCCCTCCGTCGCCGTATGACGGCGACACCTCCCCACTGCGTGGGGAGGAATGACGAACGCGCGTCACGGCGCTTTGCGGATCCAGACAGCGGTGTCGTGGAACACCGCGCCGCCGTTGGGCCAGCCGGGATCGGCCGAGGTGAGCGCATTGATCCCCATGCCGGTCTCGAAGTTGCGGTTGGGCCAGATGCCCTCGACCACGACCACGCCCTTCTGCTGGCCGGGCCTGGGCTTGCAGCGCACGATCGTCTTGCCGCGCTCGTTGCCGATCTCCAGCCGCTCGCCCTCGACGACGCCGAGGGCCGCGCAATCGGCGGGATTCATCATCACCATCGGCCGCACCTCGCGCTTCTGGCTGCTCGGCGTCTCGGTGAAGGTCGAGTTGAGGAAGGTGCGCGC
>JAKFVH010000148.1 GCA_021732285.1 Reyranella sp.
GGCCGGGAGGGGGAAGGCCTCACTCCCGTCGTCCGAAAATTTCAGATCATGATCTCATTCTTGGAGGCGCCACCTGTGCGGCTCTCCCCCTCCCTACCCTCCCCCGTATGACGGGGGAGGAATAAGAGGGTGCGCTAAGCTGCTTTCACGATCTTGAGCTGATCGTCGAGATCGTCGGCGATGAAATTGCGCACCACCTCGTCGAGGTCCTTGTCGGTCTCGAAGCCGAGCGAGCGGGCGCGCTTGGAATCGATGCCCTGGGGCCAGCCGTCGCAGATCTTCTGGATCGCCGGGTCGTGCTGCCAGGTCACCTTGCCGACCTTGCGGTTGCCGGCGTGGCGGCCGACGGCCTGCTCGAGCTCCTTGGCGGTGACGTTGATGCCGTTCAGCAGCAGCGTGCGACCCGGGCCGAAAGCGTCGGTTGGCAGGTCGTGCAGGCGCACGAAGGCGTCGACCGTCTTGCGCGGGCTCAAGACCACCATGATGGTCTCGGGCGTCACCGGGCAGACGACATCGACGCCGGTCAGCGGCTCGCGCACCACCGAGGACGCCCACGTCGAGGCTGCCTTGTTGGGCAGGCCGGTGCGCACGCAGATCGTCGGCAGCCGCACCGAGGTGCCGCGTAAAAATCCCTTGCGGGTGTAGTCGCGGATCAGGAACTCGCCGATCGACTTCTGCGCGCCGTAGGAGGTCTGCGGCGTCAGCGCCGTGTCGTCGGTCACGGCTGGCGGCAGATCGCCGCCGAACGCCGCCAGCGAGCTGGTGAAGACCACGCGCGGATTGGTGCCGAGGGCGCGGCAGGCTTCCAGGACGTTGCGCGTGCCGTCGAGATTGACGCGGTAGCCCAGGTCGAAGTCGGCCTCGGCGCCGGCGCTGACCACGGCCGCGAAATGGAACACCGTTGCGGCGCCCTGCACGATCGACTGCACCGTGGCGAAGTTGGCAATGTCGCCGGCCAGGGCTTTTACCCGAGGATCGTCGAGGCCGAGGCCGCTCGCCTTGCCGACGTCGAACAGCACGAGCTCGCTCACCCGCTCGGGCTTGCCAGAGGGCCCGGCGATGCCGCCCTGCAGCAGGCGTCGCGCCAGCTTCTTGCCCAAGAATCCCGCGCCGCCGGTGATCACCACCTTCATGTCGTCTCCGTCCCTTTGTCCGATGGCCGAGCGGATTATGCTCCAGTGAACGAAAGTGTGCACAGATCGGCCTTCACAGTCTATGTTGCCGGCAATGGCGGGAAGCAGCGAGATCTTCGTCTTCAAGGATGCCCTGATCATCCTGGGCACCGCCGCCGTCGTGGCCCCAGTGGTCCACCGCCTCAAAATCAGCCCCGTCCTGGGGTTCTTCGCCGTCGGCGCCGCGCTTGGCCCCCATGGCCTCGGCCGGCTGGCCGACTATTCGCGGGCGATCGACTGGCTCACCGTCACCGGCGAGAAGCAGATCGCCTTCATCGCCGACTTAGGGATCGTCTTCCTGCTGTTCTTCATCGGCCTGGAGCTGTCGATGCGGCGCCTGCTCACCATGCGCCGCCTGGTGTTCGGGCTGGGCGGGCTGCAGGGCCTGCTGACGACGGTGGTGATCAGCTTCGGCGCCCTGTGGGTCGGGCAGCCCCCGGCGGCAGCGCTGATCATCGGTGCCTGCCTGGCGCTCTCCTCGACCGCCCTGGTCATGGAAGTGCTGTCGGGCCAGCGCCGCATGATGTCGACGACCGGCCGCACCAGCTTCGCCATCCTGCTCGCCCAGGACCTCGCCGTGGTGCCGCTCCTGTTCCTGATCGGGGCGCTGGGCAGAGCAGCCGACAGCACCTCGGTGGCCCAGGGCGTGGTCATCGCCCTGGTCGAGGCCGCCGTCGCCATCGCCGTGATCGCCGTGGTCGGCCGGCTGGTGCTGAAGCCGTTGTTCAAGCTGGCCGCCGGCACCGACAATCCCGAATTCTTCATGGCCGCAACCCTGTTGATCGCGGTCGGCTCGGGGGTGATCGCGGCCTACGCCGGCCTGTCGATGGCGCTTGGCGCGTTCGTCGCGGGCCTCCTCTTGGCCGAGACCGAGTATCGCCGCGCCGTCGAGGCCATGATCGATCCCTTCCGCGGCCTGCTGCTCGGCGTGTTCTTCTTCTCGGTCGGCATGCATATCGACCTGGGCTTCATCTGGCGCGAGCCGTTGCTGGTGCTGGGCGGCTTCGTCGCGATGATGGCGATCAAGTCGGTGCTGCTGGTGCCGCTCTGCCGCCTGCTCGGCGTACCGTTGGCCGCCAGTGTCGAGACCGGGCTGCTGCTGGCGCCGGGCGGCGAGTTTGCCTTCATCGGCATCGGGCTTGCCGTGCAGTTCGGCCTGATCGCCGCCGACGTGTCGGCCGGCATCCTGGCGGTGGTGTCGCTCAGCATGGCCACGCTGCCCTTCATTGCCCTGCTGGCGCGGCGGGCCGGCCACTATTTTGCCCGCGAAGCGTCATCCGATCCCCTGTTCACCGTGCTACCGCCCGAGGACCATGCCAAGCGCGTCATCGTCGTCGGCCACGGCCGGGTCGGCCAGCTCGTCTGCGGCCTGCTCGAGGAGCACCAGATCCCCTACATCGCCGCCGACCGCGACACCGTGCTGGTCGAGCGCTGGCGCAAGCTCGGGCGGCCGATCTACTACGGCGACGCCTCCAATCCCCTGTTCCTGCAGCGCTGCGGCATCGACGAGGCGATGGGCGTGATCGTCACCCTCGACACCTCGGCGGTCGACGACGTGGTGCGCGCCGTGCGTGCGCGCCGGCCCGACGTGATGATCGTGGCGCGGGCGCACGATGCCCAGCACGCGCGCCATCTCTACACGCTCAAGGTCACCGACACGGTGCCAGAGACGATCGAGGCAAGCCTGCAACTCGCCGAATCGGCGCTCGTTGGCCTGGGCGTGCCGATGGGGCTGGTGATCGCCTCGATTCACGAGCGGCGCGAGACCGTGCGGCGCGAGCTGCAGGCGGCGGCCGGCAGTGCGTCGTCGATCACCGACCAGATCCGCCAGGCCCGGCGCGACCGGGCATCGAAGTCGTAAGACAAGCTATGAGGAAGCGTTGAAGATCATCAGCTGGAATCTGCTGCGGCTCACCGGAGCCGCTGTCGAGGATGTGGTCACCCTGGCCCGGCGCGAGAAGCCCGACGTGCTGCTGATGCAGGAAGCGACCAAGGAGATGGAGGCGCTGCCGTCGCTGCTCGGCGGACACTTCCATCGGCTGTCATGGCTCGGCCGCATCCATGGCCTGGCGGTGTGGAGCCCGCATCGCTTCGCGGCGCCGCGCGCGCTGTCGCTGCCGGCCTCGCGCCTGCCCGGCCGCCTGCCGCGACGGCGGGCGCAGATCGTGCAGGTCGGCGAGATGACCTTCGCCAACGTCCATCTCAGCCACGGCCAGCTGCTCAATCGCCGCCAGCTCGCGCGCATCGCCGCGGCGCTGCGCGGCAAGCCGTCGGCGATCATCGGCGACTACAATATCGTGGGGCCTGTCATCCTGGCGGGCTTCCACGACGTCGGCCCGCGCGAGCCGACGCACTATGCCAGCAACGTCGTGCCGTTCCGGCTCGACCGCTGCCTGGTGCACGGGCTCACCTGCCGCACCGCCGACGCGCTGGCCTTCGGCCCATCCGACCACCGGCCGATCCGGCTGGAGCTGGCGATGGCCGACGGCTGGGGCCTCGAAGGCGGCCTGCGGGCGCGGCCCGAGCACCGCTGGATCCGGCGCGACCGGCTGGGGCGGCTGTATCGATAAGGGAGCGCGGGCCTCCGGCCCGCTCATGATGCGGGCCGGAGGCCCGCGCTCCCTTAAAGATAAGGCTGCAGCAGCCTTGCCGCGCTGTTGCGCAGCCGCATCGGCAATGGATCGCCGTCGAGCTCGGCGAGCGTGAGGCGGCGCGCCGCGGGTGCGATCGCGGCGACCTTGATGGCGAAGTCGGGATCGTGCAGCTCGACATTGAGCTCGAAGTTGAGGCGGAAGCTGCGCGTGTCCCAGTTGGCGCTGCCGACCATCGCCCAGGCGTCGTCGATCACCATCAGCTTGGAATGATCGAACGGTGCGGCCGTCAGCCAGACGCGGCAGCCGGCCTCGATCAGCGGCCGAAGCGGAATGCGCCGCGCCCAGTCGAGCAGGGCGTGGTTGGAGTGGTCAGGCAGCACGATGTCGACCTTCACGCCGCGCATCGCGGCGAGGCCGAGCGCCATGGTCAGCGGATCAGGCGGCAGGAAATAGGGCGTGACGACGCGCACCGACTTCTGGGCGCAGGAGATGGCATGGAGCGCCACGAACTCGATCTGCTCCATGTCCTCGTCGGGACCGGAGGTGACGACACGCGCCAGCGCCTGCCCCGCCCTCTCGAGCGGCGGAAACCAGTTCTCGGTTAAAAGCTTCTCGCCGGTCGTGTACAGCCAGTCGTCGGCGAAGGCGTCGGTGAGCTGCTCGACGATCGGCCCCTCGAACTGGAAGTGCGTGTCGAGGACGACGAAGGACGGCTTGTCGGCGCTGATGTTCTCAGCGCCGATATTGAGGCCGCCGGTGAAGCCGATGCGGCCGTCGACCACCAGCACCTTGCGATGGTTGCGCAGGTTCACGAACGGCATGCGCCAGGGGAAATACGAATGCAGGAAGCGCGCGACGGGAACGCCGGCGCTGCTGAGATGGTTATAAGTGCCCGAAAAGAAATAGCCGCCGCCGACGCCGTCGATCAGCACCCGCACCTCGACGCCGCGGCGCTGCGCCTGGATCAGCGCCTGGTGGAAGGCCTCGCCTGCCTTGTCGGCGCGGAAGATGTAGCTCACCAGGCCGACGCTCTTCTCGGCCGCCGCGATCGCCGCCAGCATGCGCGGATAGGCCTGATCGCCGCTGTGCAGGACCTCGATCCTGTTGCCGGGTTCACTGGCCAGGCCGGTCAGCCGGCCGATCGCGAACTCGAGCGGCGTCAGCGGATCCTTGGGCGCGGCGTCGGCCAGGGTCTCGTCGGCGATGGCCATGGGCAGGCGCTGGCGGCGCAGGCGCTGGGCGCGTCGCTTGACCCGGTTGATGCCCATGGTGACGTAGAGCAGCGCGCCGAGGAACGGCGACAGCCAGGCGATACCGATCCACGACACCGAGGCCGCGACATTGCGCTTGTAGAGCAGGATGTGGATCGTCACGAGGGTCGCGATGGCGAGATGCGCCATCACGGCCACCGGGCCGATCAGCATGGGCAGACCGAGGTCGAGGAACACGCCGTGGGTATAGCAGGATTTCCTCCCCACGAAGTGGGGAGGTGGCCCGAAGGGCCGAAGGGGTCATGAGCAGCAGTACTGGTGCTCATGACCCCTCCGCCCGCTGCGCGGGCACCTCCCCATCGCGGAATCCGCGATGGGGAGGAATTGCTCACTACGCCGTCGCCTTGATGGCCTTGCCGGCGAGATCGATGATCTCGTCGATCTGGTTCCTCTCGATCACCAGCGGCGGCGACATGGCGATGGTGTCGGCAGCCTGGCGCACCATCAGGCCGAGCTCGAAGGCCTTGACGAACGTGTCGTAGCCGCGCGCGCCGATGGCGTCCTTGCGGCCTTCCATGTCGATGCCGCCGGCCAAACCGAGGTTGCGGATGTCGATGACGCCGGGCAGGCCCTTCAGCGAATGCATGCCGTCTTCCCAGTACTTGGAGAGCTCGGCGGAGCGCTGGAACAGGCCCTCATCCTTGTAGATGTCGAGCACGGCGGAGGCCGCGGCGCAGGCCAGCGGATGGGCCGAGTAGGTGTAGCCGTGGAACAGCTCTACGACATTCTCCGGCCCGTTCATCAGGCCGTCGTAGATGTGCTTGCGCACGAACACGCCGCCCATCGGCACCGTGGCGTTGCTGATGCCCTTGGCCACCGTCATGAGGTCGGGAATGACGTTGAAGAACTCGGCGGCGAAGCCGGTGCCGAGACGGCCGAAGCCGGTGATGACCTCGTCGAAGATCAAGAGGATGCCGTGCTTGTCGCAGATCTGGCGCAGGCGCTGCAGGTAGCCCTTGGGCGGCGGCAGGTAGCCGGTCGAGCCGGCGCAGGGCTCGACGATCACGGCGGCAATGGTCGAGGCGTCGTGCAGGGCGACGATGCGCTCGAGCTCATCGGCCAGCTCGACGCCGCCATGCTCCGGCAGGCCGCGCGAAAAGGCGTTCCTGGCCGGCAGATGGGTGTGCGGCATGTGG
>JAKFVH010000020.1 GCA_021732285.1 Reyranella sp.
TGGTACGGCCTGTGGGCCATCAAGGGCACGCCGCAGCCGATCGTCGATCGCATGTACCAGGAGATCGTGAAGGCATTGCAGTCGCCCAAGCTGCAGGCCATCTGGAAGGAACAGACGGCGCAGCTCGGCGGTGAGACTCGCGAAGAGTTCGCCAAGCGCATCCGCGCCGAGATCGAGAAATGGCAGAAGGTCGTTGACGCGGCCGGAGTGAAGCTGGACTGAGCACGCTCGAACAAAACCTGCGCCGCACGGTCAAGGGCGACGTCCTTTTCGACGCCGCCTCGCGCGGGCGCTATTCGACCGACGCCTCGATCTACCAGGTCGAGCCGGTGGGCGTCGTGCTGCCGCGCGACGAGACCGACCTTGCGCTGGTCATGGACGTGGCGCGCGATGCCAAGGCCGCGATCCTGCCGCGCGGCGCCGGCACCTCGCAGTGCGGCCAGACGGTGGGCCAGGCGCTGGTCGTCGACGTCTCGAAGTACATGCGCGAGGTCGTGGGCTTCGACAAGAATCGTGCCGAGGTCACGGTGCAGCCCGGCGTCGTGCTCGACCAGCTCAATGCCTGGCTGAAACCGCACGGCCTCTGGTACCCGGTCGACGTCTCGACTTCGGCGCAGTGCACCCTGGGCGGCATGGCCGGCAACAACTCGTGCGGCAGCCGCTCCATCCGCTACGGCAACATGGTGCACAACGTCGCCTCGATCGATGCGATCCTGGCGAGTGGCGAGCGCGCCCGCTTCGGCTCGGCGCGACCCGAGGACATGCCGGCGGCCGTGCGCGCCATCGCCGACAAGGTCGCGTCGCTGGCCTTCGCCGAGCGCGACGAGATCGAGCGCATGTACCCCAAGGTGCTGCGGCGCGTCGGCGGCTACAACCTCGACATCTTCTTCCCGCAGTCGGAGCGGCCTTATACGCTCGACAACTCGGTGAACCTTTCGCACCTCTTGGTCGGCAGCGAAGGCACGCTCGCCGTCACCGAGCGCCTGACCTTGAAGCTGGCGCCGCTGACTAAGCACAAGACCCTGGGTGTGGTGAACTTCCCGAGCTTCTACAAGGCGATGGAGAGCGCCCAGCACATCGTCAAGCTGAAGCCGACGGCGGTCGAGCTTGTCGACCGCACCATGATCGAGCTGGCGCGCGCCAATCCCGCCTTCCGGCCGGTCATCGAGCGCGCCTTGATCGGCCAGCCCGAGGCCATCCTGCTGGTCGAGTTCGCGGGCGAGGAGCGCGAGTCGCAGCTGCGCGACCTGCAACGTCTCGTCGAGCTGATGGGCGATCTCGGTTTGCCCAAAAGCGTCGTCGAGATGCCCGAGCCCGGGCCGCAGTCCGCGCTGTGGGAAGTACGCAAGGCCGGCCTCAACATCATGATGTCCATGAAGGGCGACGGAAAACCCGTGTCCTTCATCGAGGATTGCGCCGTGCCGCTGGAGCACCTCGCGGACTACACGCAGCGCCTGACCGACGTCTTCACCAAGCACGGCACCAAGGGCACGTGGTACGCCCACGCCTCGGTCGGCACCTTGCATGTGCGGCCGATCCTCGACATGCGCCGCGAGGGGGCCGAGAAGATGCGGGCGATCGCCGAGGAAGCCTCGGCGATGGTGCGCGAGTACAAGGGCGCGTTCTCGGGCGAGCACGGCGACGGGCTGGTGCGCTCGGAATGGGTGGCCTGGCAGTATGGCCCGCGGCTCACCAAGGTGATGGGCGAGGTCAAGGACCTGTTCGATCCGACGGGCATGCTGAACCCCGGCAAGATCGTGCGGCCGACCAGGATGGACGACCGCTCACTGTTCCGCTTCAAGCCGGGCTACAAGAACGTCAACTACAAGCCCGTGCTCGACTGGTCGGCGTGGAACGTCCAGAACGATCCGATGACCGAGGCGCTGAGCGCGCCCGGCACGGGCGGCGACACGACCGGCGGCTTCGCCAAGGCCGCCGAGATGTGCAACAACAACGGGCACTGCCGCAAGTTCGACGCCGGCACGATGTGCCCGTCCTTCCGCGTCACCCGCGACGAGAAGCATCTCACGCGCGGCAGGGCAAATACACTCAGGCTCGCACTCTCCGGCCAGCTCGACGGCGCGCTCACGTCGGATGCCGTCGCGGCCGCGATGGATCTCTGCGTGAGCTGCAAGGGCTGCAAGCGCGACTGCCCGACCGGCGTCGACATGGCGCGCATGAAGATCGAGGTGCGCTCGGCGCGGCGCCAGGCCAAGGGCCTGCGCTGGCGCGACCGGCTGATCGGCAACCTGCCCGAGATCGCACCGTGGGCCAGGCGCGTGCCGTGGCTGTTCAACATGGCCTGGTTCTTCCAGTCCTATATCGGCTTCGCCAAGCAGCGCCGCCTGCCGCAATGGCGCAGCGATACCTTCCTCGCCACCACCGACGTCGACCAGAGCGACGCCACGGTGGTGATCTTCGCCGACACCTTCTCCAACAACTTCGAGCCGCACGTCCTGCACGCCGCGCGGCGCGTGCTGCAGGCCGCCGGCCATCGCGTCGCCATCGCCTGGCCCGACCTTGGCTCGCCGGCGCTGTGCTGCGGCCGCACCTATCTCGCGACCGGCCAGGTCGAGAAGGCGAAGGCCGAGGCGCGCCGGCTGATGCAGGCATTGCTGCCCTTCGTCGCCAAGGGCGTGCCGATCGTCGGCCTCGAACCGTCTTGCCTGTTCACCCTGCGCGACGAATTTCTGGCGCTGGGACTGGGCGAGGCCGCGCAGGCGGTCTGCGACAACGCCTTCCTGTTCGAAGAATTTTTGGCGCGCGAGAAGAGGGCAGGTCGCCTCGACCTGAAGCTGAAGCCGCTGGCAGAGAAAGCCGCGTTCCTGCACGGCCATTGCCACCAGAAGGCGTTCGGCGCCATGAGCGCGGTGCAGGAGGCGCTGGCGCTGGTGCCCGAGCTCGCCGTCAACCTCATCGACTCGAGCTGCTGCGGCATGGCCGGCAGCTTCGGCTACGAGGCCGAGCACTACGAGACCTCGATCGCCATGGCGGAGCTGTCCCTGATGCCGGCCGTGCGCAAGGCGCCGGCCGACGCCCTGATCGTCGCCGACGGCACCTCGTGTCGACATCAGATCGCCGACGGTGCAAATCGACAGGCGGTACATGTCGCCGAGGTGCTGGCCCAGGCGCTTTCATAACCTCCCCACGCAACGCGTGGGGAGGTGCCCGAAGGGCGGAGGGGTCATAGGCAACACACGTATTAGTTGAATATTCGTCATACTTTCGCCGACTACGTATGATTGCCTCTCGGAGTGATTCATTTCGCTCGCCGATTGCGCAAGAACCAGACGGAGGCCGAGAGCCTCCTATGGCGCCATCTGCGTCGTCGCCAACTCGATGGCTTCAAGTTCCGGCGGCAACATCCCCTTGGCATCTATGTCTGCGACTTCGTATGCATTGAAGCTGGTCTCGTAGTTGAGCTCGACGGCAGCCAGCACTTGGACGAGGCGCCCCATGACGCCGCCAGGGACGCATTCTTGAGGTCGCACGGCTTTCGCGTCCTGCGGTTCTGGAATGGAGATGTGCTATCGCAACGCGATAGCGTCATCGAGACCATTTTCGAAGCGCTGCATCGACCTGAGATGGACGGGCGCTTCGACTGAGGCTCATGACCCCTCCGCCCGCTGCGCGGGCACCTCCCCCGCATAGCGGGGGAGGAAATGAGCTCTGCATTGCAGCCTAAGCCTCGCTGTGGCACGGTCCGCGGCCTATGCAGCAGAGACCCAGAAATCCTTATTCCAGCGCCGAAATCGACCGTGCCAGCCATGAGCGCGAGAACGACGAGCGCATGATCGAGCTCGCCTCGTCGGGTGCCGCTCGCTTCGTGCCGATCGACACCGAGAAGAACCTGGTGAAGAGCGGCGGCAATCCCGAGGCGGTGTTCCTGCAGGGCATGATGGCGCGCGCCGTCGTCAACCAGGCCGACCATCCCATCTTCCTGGGCTATGTCGAGGGCACGCCCTATTTCGCCGTCGACGTCACCGGCAAGGACGTGCCGCTGAAGGAGCTCGGCGAGTTCGTCGACCTGCGCCAGGTCGGCGCGCTCCTGTTCGCGCGCGAGGGGTCGATCCTGGCCTACGCCCGCGGCATGACCTACTGGCACCGCCGCCACCGCTATTGCGGCGTGTGCGGCGCCACCACCACGGTGACGCGCGGCGGCCATGTCCGCAAATGCACCAACGAGAGCTGCAAGACCGAGCACTTCCCGCGCACCGATCCCGCGGTGATCATGCTGGTCCATCACGGCGACAAATGCCTGTTGGGTCGCAGCCCGCATTTCCCGCGCGGCATGCACTCGACCTTGGCGGGCTTCGTCGAGCCGGGCGAGAGCTTCGAGGATGCCGTCGCCCGCGAGGTCTACGAAGAGGTGAGGGTGCACGTGAAGAACGTCACCTACCGCTCCTCGCAGCCCTGGCCGTTCCCCGCCTCGGTGATGATCGGCTTCCATGCCGAGGCCGAGTCGCTCGACTTCAGCGTCAACGAATCGGAGCTCGAGGCCGCGCGCTGGATGAGCCGCGAGGACCTCAAGCCGGAGAACCTGCCCAAGGACGGCTCGTTCTTCATGCCGCGCCGCGATTCCATCGCCCGCCGCCTGATCGAGGAGTGGCTGGGCCACGAGGCCGGCCCGTCGATCAGTGGTTAGTCATGGGAGCGCGGGCCTCCGGCCCGCTCATGAATGCGGGCCGGAGGCCCGCGCTCCCAGGGTGAAAGGACGCCAATGACCGCCCAACTCTTCACACCCGTCGAGCTTGGCGGCGTGACCTTGCCCAACCGCATCGTCGTCTCGCCGATGTGCCAGTACTCGGCCGTCGACGGCAGCGCGCAAGCCTGGCACCAGGTCCACTACGGCATGCTCGCCATGTCGGGCGCCGGCCTGCTCTGCCTGGAGGCGACCCATGTCGAGCGCGACGGCCGCATCACCCAGGGTTGCCTCGGCCTCTACAGCGACGAGAACGAAGCGGCCATCAAGTCGATCGTCGACTGGGCGCGCGCCTGGATGCCCACGGTCAAGCTCGGCATCCAGCTCGCCCATGCCGGCCGCAAAGCCTCGGCCCAGCGCCCATGGAAGGGCGGTGGCCCGCTGACGCAGGCCGATGCCCCCGACCTGCCGTGGACCACGGTCTCGGCCTCGGCGATGCCTTTCGATGCCAAGTGGCACACGCCGGTCGCCCTCGACACCGTCGGCCTGAAGCGGGTCAAGCAGGCCTTCGTCGCGGCGACAGAGCGCAGCGCCCGGCTGGGCTTCGACGTCGTCGAGCTGCACGGCGCGCACGGCTATCTGCTGAGCCAGTTCCTGTCGCCCATCAGCAACCAGCGCAGCGACGAGTATGGTGGGTCGGCCGACAAGCGCCGGCGCTTCCCGCTGGAAGTGTTCGAGGCCTGCCGCCGCGTCTGGCCCGCCGGCAAGGCCATGGGCATGCGCCTTTCCTGCGTCGAATGGGTCGAGGGCGGCGTCAGCATCGAGGACACGATCGAGACCGCCCGCCAGCTCAAGGCGCTGGGCTGCGACTTCATCGACGCCAGCTCGGGCGGCAACGCGGCGGCCCAGAAGATCCCGGTCAAGCCGGGCTACCACGTCGAGTTCTCGGCCCGCATCCGCAAGGAAGCCGGCATCAAGACCTGGGCGGTCGGCGTCATCACCGAGCCCGAGCAGGCGGAAAGCATCATCGCCTCGGGCCAGGCCGACTGCACGGCCCATGCGCGCGCCTTCCTGCTCGACCCGCGCTGGGGCTGGAACGCCGCCCGGGCGCTCGGTGTGGAAACCCCGCCCTTGCCGCTGCCCGCCGTTCGCGCCACAACTATCCTGCCGTTCAAGCCTCAGCCCATCCTGGCCCGCGCGGCTGACTAAGGATGCTGCATGTCGAGTGTGCTACTGGCTGAGGATGAATTTCTCATTCGTGCGGTCGTTGTGGATGCGCTCAGCGCCATCGGCCTCAACTGCATCGAGGCGGCGACCGGCCAGGCGGCGCTCGACGTGGTCACCGGCCAAACGGCCCTCTCGGCCATCATCGTCGATATCGGCCTGCCCGACATGTCGGGCGAGAAGGTGATCGAGGCCGCCCTGGAACACCGGCCGGACGTGCCCATCATCCGCTGCTCGGGCAACAACGCGCCCTCGGCGCTGCGCAGCCCGCGGGTCCA
>JAKFVH010000136.1 GCA_021732285.1 Reyranella sp.
GGCCTCAGTGCCGATAACGCTGCGGCACCTCGATGCCGAGGAAGCGCGCGCAGTTCAGCCCGAGGACGTTGGCGCGCGCCTTGTCGGAGAGCTGGCCCATGGTGCGCTCGATCGCCTCGGCCGAATGCGGCCAGGTGCCTTCGTGGTGGGGATAGTCGTTGGCCCACATGAAGTTGCCGTCGAGATTGTGGCTCTCGGCGAGATCGAGTCCGGCCTTGTCCTCCTGGAACGACGAGAAGCCGTGCGCCCGGTAGTAGTCGCTGGGCAGGTTCTTGAGCTTGGGCCGCACCCAGAAGTGATGCTTCTTGTAGGCCTCGTCCATGGCGTCGAGCAGCCACGGCACCCAGCCGATGCCGGCCTCGATGGTGGCGAAGCGGATCTTGGGGAAGCGCTCCAGCACGCCCGAGGCGCAGAGGTTGGCCACCGGCTCGATGGTGGGTGACAGCGAATGCGAGACGTAGTTCACCACCGCGCCGCCATTGCCGCGCGCGGCGCGCGGATCGCGGCCGGTCGAGACATGGAAGGTGATCGGCAGGTTGGCGTCCGAGATCGCCGCCCACAGCGGATCGAAGTGCGGCAGGTTGTAGTTCACATGCCCGCTGTCATGGCCGCCCCAGATCGGCTTGCACGGCAAGGTCAGGCACTTGAAGCCGAGCTTGGCCAGCCGCTGCACCTCGGCGATCGAGCCATTTAGATCGGCGGTGGCGATGGCGCCCGCCGGGATCATGCGATCCTGGTGGTCGGCGAACTGCTCCCACGCCCAGTCGTTGAACACCCGACACTGTGCCATGGCGAACTCGGGGTCGGGCGTCGCCCACATCGCCAGGCCCTTGTTGGGGAAGATCAGCTCGACGTCGATGCCGTCGAGATCGTGATCGGCGAGCCTGCCCAGCGGCTCGGCCCCGGCCTTGCTGCGCAGCTGGTCTTCGCCTTCGAGGGTGGAGAGCCGCAGCCGGTCCGGGCGATGGCCTTCGCTGACGCGCCACTGGACGCCGTCCTTGTCAGTGATCACCCGCGGCAGGCGCTCGCGATACTTGGCATCGATGCGCTCGACCCACAGGTTGGCGGGCTCATTGGCATGGCCGTCGGCCGACACCATGAAGTATTTCTTCGCGGCGTCCGGACGCGCGCTGCGCGGCCAGTCGGCACCGGGCGTTTCGAGGCGCCAGCGGTTGGGAGCATTCACCACGACCTGGGTCATCGCTTCCTCCTTTATTCGTAGTTTGGTTACTCGGCCGCCGGCGCGGCGATATCCAGCCGCGTGTCCAGCTCACGTTCGATCTTGTCGAAAACGCTCTGGCAGATTTCGAGATCTGCCGCGGGCACCTTGGCCAGCGCCCGCGTCTGGATCTCGGTGCCGACCTTGGCGACGCGCACGGCGAGATCGCGGCCGGCGCGCGTCAGGTAGATGCCGCGGGCCCGCCGGTCGGTCTCGTCCTCGCGCCGCTCGATCAGGCCGCGGCGCTCGAGATTGTCGAGCAGGCGGACCAGGGTCGGCCCTTCGATGGAGAGCGCCGTCGCCAGCTCCTTCTGGCGCACGCCGCCGCCCAGCTTTCCGACATAGGCGAGCGGCCGCCACGTCGCGTCGGTCAGGCCATAGGCGCGCAGCTCGGCGTCGACGGCCTGGCGCAGGCGGCGGGCGATACGGGCAACGCGGAAACCGAAATCGATGTGCTTGGTGGGCATCCCAGAAAGTTAGGACGCTAATCATCTATTTGGCAAGGGTCCCTGGATCAGGCCTTTTGCTTGCCGAACAGGCGGCGCAGCTCGCCCTTGGCCGGCAGACAAGAAGCAAGCGTTGCAGGGCCAGCTCGATGACAAGCTCGACCAGGCTTTGAAAGGACCAAGGCAACCCGTTCCTGACCCGTTCGTTGGTTCCGGTGAGCCAGGGAGCATGGCATGGGCCAGATCAACCGTGTCGAGGGTGAGGATTATGTGCCCGAAGTGCGCGAGCCCGGTGGCTATCGCCACTCGGACGCCGACATCGGTCGCGAACTGCGTGAATGCCTGGCCGACGATGTCGGCCTCGATTCGCGCGGCATCGAGGTGGAGGTCAAGAACGGCGAGGTGACGCTCGGCGGCTCCGTCCGCACTTGTGCCGACATGAAGCGCGCCGAAGCGCATGCCTGTGCCATCGCCGGCGTCGTCCTGGTGCGCAATGGTCTTCAGCCGAAGGAGCCGTTGCCGGAGCCGCAACCGGAACAACCTGACGGCGCGGCCGCCAAGATGGGCAAGCCTGGATACGAGCGTTGATCTAGCCGCACATACAGTGCTTGTATCTCGCCGAGACGCTGCTTAATACTCGGCGCGAGACCATGCCGATTCACGTTCGCATTTCCCATCACGACCGCCTCGTCGTCGCCGTCGCTCATGGAACCATCACGGCCGAGGAACTCCAGAACGCCGTCCGCGAGTCCGTGGAGCAAGGCGCCTTGCATTATCGCAAGATCATCGACGTCGCGGCGGCCAACAGCGACGCCGACATGGAACGTCTCAAGCAGCTCCTGGTGCTCGCCCGGAATTCGCCCCAGGGAGCGCAACGCGGTCCTCTGGCGTTCGTCGTCGACGGCAAGCGCGGCGACACCGTCCGCGAGCTTGCGACCCTCATCGAGGAGGGCGAGCGGCCCATCGGCGTGTTCACCAGCCTCCACGAAGCCCGCAAGTGGCTCGACGAGATCTTCAAGGTCGAGCTGAAGCGCTGATCTTGCCGGACCGCGGGCCTCCAGGCCCGCTCATCGTCTTCGTCTTCCGGACCGCGCGCATCCTGCGCGCTCATGATTCATGAGCGCGCAGGATGCGCGCGGTCCAAAAGAACATGAGCGGGCCTGGAGGCCCGCGGTCCGGCAAGACGCTATTCGAAGCAGCGCGCTGTCTTCAGCTGGCAGGAATTGGCCGGCACGTTGGCGTTGCACTCCGCCAAGGCCGGCTGCTCGACCTGCTGCCGGCTGGCGCCGGCGCTGAAGCCTTCGGCTCGGCCGGTCTCGCTGAAGGCATAGGCCACGCAGCGCGCCTGCGCCGTGAACTTCAGCCTGCAGTACATGCCGCATTCGCCCAGCGCCGACTGTTCGGCGGCCTGGCGCGTGGCCATGCCGACGGCGATGCCCCACAGGCCTGCGCCGTCGCTGGCGACCGCGACCCAGGTCTGTTGCTGTGCCGAGGACGAGTTGATGAAAGCGGCGGCGAGAACCGCCGCAAGAGCAAGACGGCGCATCATGACGTGCATCATTTACTGGGGGTGTGCTTGGCGAGGAACGCATGCACGCACCGGATCGAGTCCTGCAGGAACTCCGGCCCGCGCCAATCCTTCTGCGCTTCGATGTTGGGTGCGAGCTCGGCGATCTCGGCGCTGGTGTGGGCCGGATGCGGCTTGTCGGTGCCGGGCTGCAGGTAGAGCGGCGTGCGGCAGGCCTTCACGAAGTCGCGGGTGACGGAGAACACGAAGTCGCCGCCGAACATGTTCTTGCCGACGGAGTCGATGGTCTCCTGGCTGATCGAGGGCTCGCGCTTGCGTACCGTCTCTCCGTAGCCTTTGACCGCGGCGTTCCAGTTCTCGCGGTTCTCCCACAGGCCGATCGGGTTCTGCAGCACCGCGGCGGCGACGCGATCGGGCGCCTGCTCGATCGCCTCGAAGCAGTAGCTGCCGCCGATGCAGCCGCCCATGACGTGGAACTTCCTGAAGCCGAGATGGTCCATCAGCGCGAGATGGTCGGCGGCGAAGGTGTGCCAGCCATGGTCGGGCTTGACGTCGGCCACCGACCGGCCGGCATTGCGCTGGTCCATGGCGATGACCGTGTACTTGTCGCTGAGCGCCTTGCGCGGATCCATCCACGGAAAGCCATTGGGATAGGCGGGCGAGGAGCCACCCCACATGGTGACCTCGGATTTCAGCCCGCCCGGCGCATAGAGCAGGATGGGAAAGCCGGCACCATGGATCTCGTAGTAGATCTCGGCATCGGCGCGTTTGAGCATCGGCATGATGGCCTGCTTATAGCACCGTCGTCGCGAGCAGCAATATTTCGCCGCGCGTGGCGCCAGCGCGCAACCGCTGCATTGCCCCACCGTTGAATTGATCCAACAGGAGCCACCAGGGCGTGGGCGTCTCGACCAGAGAGCAGAGCGAAGAACGCTTCCCCGTCGTCCATATGCACCGCGGTTCGGCGATCCGCCGCCCGCTGATCGTGCTGGCGGTGTGTGCGGTCGCAGCCCTTGGCTACGTCGCGCGCGACTTCCTCATTCCCACGGCCGGGGCCATCGTGCTGGCGCTCATCCTGACGCCGGTCGCCAACACCTTCGAGCGCCTGCGCGTCCCGGCCTTCCTGTCTGCCGCCGCGTCCGTCGTGCTGCTGGCGATGGGCCTGGCGGTGCTGCTCGCCATCTCCATTCCGGCGCTCAGCAACTGGATCGACCAGACGCCCTACCTGACCTACACGCTGGAGCGAAAGCTCGAAGGCGTGCGCAAGTCAGTCGCCATCGTGCAGGAGATGTCCAAGCAGGTCGAGCAGGCGGCCTCGGCGGCAACGCCCTCGGCGCCGGCGACCAAGCCGCCCGAGAAGGTGGTGGTGCGCGAGAAGTCGCTGCTGGCCGAGCTTGCGAGCACGACGCCCGGCCTGCTGCTGCAGGTGTTCTATGCCGCGGTGCTGGCCTTCCTGCTGCTCGCCCATCGCAACAGCTCGCGGCGACAGATCATGCGCATCCCCGCCTCGTTCAACACGCGCGTGCGGCTGGCCCGGGTGATGCGCGACATCAACGACCGCGTCGGCCATTACCTGTTCTCGCTCGCCGTCATCTATGCCGGCGTTGCCGCCTGCTCGACGGTCGCCCTGGCCGTGCTGGGCTTTCCCAACGCCATCATCTGGGGCGCCCTGATGGGCATCGCGGGCTTCGTGCCGTTCATCGGCTCGGCGGTCACCATCGCGGTCGTGGCCCTGGTGGCGGTGATCACCTTCGACGACTGGCCGCGCATCATCGGAGCGCCCGCGGCGTTGCTGGTCATCCACGTCATCGAGGCCAACTTCGTCACGCCGATGTTCGTCAGCCGCCGCTGCGCCCTCAATACTGTTGCGGTGTTCGCCTCCATCGCCCTGCTCGGCTGGATGTGGGGTGCAATGGGCGCCATCGTCGCGGTGCCGCTGCTGATCCTGATCAGCACGATCGCCGCCCATCTGCCGTCGTTGCGCTGGCTGGAGATCCTGCTGGCCGACGATCGGCCGGTCAGCGAACGGCTGGCGACCAAGCCGCCGCTGGCGTCGGTGACGCGCCCGATACACACGCGGGAGAGCCGGGCGCGTCAGCCGCGGCGGCGGCTGGCGACGGCGAAGTAGAGCAGGCCGGCAAGACCCCAGAACGCGCCAAGGATGCCCCACGCCGCAGCCGGATCGAGGTTGCGCGCGAGCAGGATGTAGGCCGCGCTAGTGAGGCAGACCATGCCGACGCCGATCGCGATTGCGGCGCCCATGGCCAGCATGGCGCGCGTCGCGGCGTCATGGGCGGCGTTGCGCAGGGAGCGCGCGGCGGCGGCGGACGCCACCACGCGCAGGAGGGGACCGATCATCGATGGCCGAGCCGGCTGAGATGGTTTTCTTGCCGGTCGACTAGTGCCGACGACAAAGCCAGCCTGCAAGGAAGCCGATTCCGATGATCGCCGCGAATGTGGTGAGCGGGCGCATCTCGGTCTGCTCGATCAGCGTGTCGGTGGCCTTTTCCTTGAGCTTCGCGGTGTCGTGGGCGATCGCCTTCGCCGTGTCGCCGTACTTGGCGACCAGCTCGCGCGCCGACTTCAGCGTCTCCTCGAGGGCCGCTTCGCCACGGGCCACGATCGAGCTGCCCGTGCCGTTCACCGTGTCGGCCAGGTCGTCGAGCTGTTGCCGGAGAAGCGCGATTTCGCGCGCCAGATCCTTGCCGTTGTGGGTGGCCGCATTTCGCATGACATGCTCCTGGGCTGTTGGGGTCAGCCCAGTGAACGTGTCAGGATGGGGGGAGTTCCAGCCTTATGCAACCGGCCGCGGCCTCATATTCCTCCCCAGTCATACGGG
>JAKFVH010000004.1 GCA_021732285.1 Reyranella sp.
GCCGCCAGGATGAAGTTCGGCACCTTGTCGAAGCGGTCGATGATCGGGTTGCCGTCGAGCCGGTTCATGTCGTAGTGGCCGAGCCAGCCGCTCTTGAGCTTGATGGCCTCGAACGCGCCGCATTGCTCGGCAAGCTGCGGCCACAGCTTGTTCTCGAACACCTCGTGCTCCGGCTCCCAGTCGAAGCCGGCTCGGGGATTGGTGGCGCCGACGATGTAGCCGTCCTGATGGATGCGCACGGAGAGGCCGTCCATGTGGCGCATGGCGGGGATCGGCTCGATGCGCTGCTGCGCCAGGAAGTAGAATTGCTGGCGCCGCCGGGGCTCGATCGGCACCGACATGCCGACCATGGCGCAGATCTCCGGCGCCCAGCAGTTCGCGGCATTGACCAGCGTATCGACGGGCAGGCTGCGGCCCGAGGCCAAGTGCACCTCGCTGACCCGCGCGCCTGAAAGCTCCAGGCCGACGAGACGGTCCTGCACATAGGTGATGCCAAGCCCTTCCGCCGCCTTGCGGAAGCCCATCAGCGCCGCGTAGGGATCGACCTGCCCGTCGGCAGGCGACAGCGCGGCGCAGTCGACGCCGACGAAGCGGAAGGAAGGATAGCGGCGGCGAAGCTCGGCTGTGTCCAGGAGATGCACCTCCACGCCGGCCTCCCGCTGCATGCGGGCATTGGCTTCGAGCGCAGCAATGCCCGCCGCCCCGCGCACCAGATAGAGATAGCCGCGGCGTCGGAACTGCGGGTCGAACTCGACCTTGCCGCCGCGCACATGCTCGGCGAAGGCGGAGTAGACCTGGTCGCCATAGAGCGACATCTCGACGTTCTCGCGCAGGGCGTGCTGCAGGCGGATGCCGCCGACCGCGCGCGGCGTGGCGGCGAACTCGTAGGTCGGATCAGGCTCCAGCACCGTGACCGCGGAGGCAGCCCCGGCCAGCGCGAGATGATAGGCAACGCACGAGCCCATGATCCCGCCACCGGCGATGACGATCCGTTCCATTCAGATGCTCCGAGCGCCGGATATCCAATGCATGATCACCTTGGTGGAGTGTCGTCCACAGCAGGGATCGGTCAAGACCCGCCTAATGCACCAGGAAAGGAACGACCGTCCCGACCATCAGCGCCGTGGATACCAGCTTGCGCGTATATGTCTTCCAGAACATGTCAAGGCCGGCGAGAAACAGATAGAGGATGAACCACGTCACGGCCACAAGGTCCCAGTGTCGCCACACCTGCAGCATCACCACCGCGACGGGAATGCCGGCCAGGCATCCGAAGAAGTAAGGACGCCAGCGATCACTCAAGAGGCCCGTGCGATTCTGGTCGACATCCATGCTATCGCTCCGCCGGCGGCCTGCCCTGAACCCCGTACTTGAAGGCATCAACGACATCGTGCCCGCTTTCAATGGCCCGGAGAACATTTCCCGCCATTGCGGCCGGACCAAGGCCCGTGACGGCACCCATCGCCGCTCTGCCGGCCATATAGTATCGAAACAGCGGATCTTCATCCAGCTTGGAGACGGCACGACGAGCTATACGAGCAGATGCTTCGGGATGCTCAGCGATCTTGCCGAGCGACCCGCCGACGAAGTCCGCTTCTTGTCCAAATCGCCGAAACTCCTCTTGCCCCAAAAGTCCCGTCCCGCGCGCCACGGCGCGGCCCGCGTCGTACACGCCTGGAAAAACCGAATACGCCCCGTTCACAACCGCATTCGCGTGGGTACCGATGCGGTTGGCTACCTTCGCAGCGAGATCGCCAAGCGTGACCGGCTTCTGCGATACGCTGAGAGCGTTGCTATACCCTGCCGGCTCCGCCGCCCATTGAACAGGGTGTAGCAAGGGCGGCTCGCCAGCAGTCGGGTAGCCGGACCGCGCCGAATCGTCCGAGTTCACGTGAAAGCCAGGTACCTGCGGTGGCTTGAAGTTATGGAGGCCAGGAACCTGATCCAGCTGGCCGACACGAAAACCGGGTACCTCATCCGCTTGGCTGTAGTCGAAGCCAGTCGAGGCCGCATTGGGTCGAATCCCGAACATGGTCGTCGCTCCAGCCATTGCCAACGGAAGTCCGACCATTTTACGAGTGCAGTCACTCGATGTCAATAACTATAGTTTTTAAAATGTTACTGTGATTGTTATGCAAGCATTGCAGTCAAACCCAGCCTTGATCTCCGCGGCTGTTGCTACTTCTTCTGCTGTTTCGTTTCGACGATCAGGGCCGCGATATCCGTCGCGGAAAGCCGGCGAATCTCGGCCACTGCAGCGGCTGACGCCTGCTTGTCGCCGGTTCCCTCGCCCTCGATCACGAAGCGCCCTTTTTCCGCCTCGGACGGATACACGAGGAAATAAAACGGAAAGGCCGGGTTGCCAGGCTCCGCGAGCATATGGAGCGCGATGCCATCACAGCTGCGGACAAGCCAGCTCGTGCCGCCAAAGATCTTGGTGACCGGACCCGTGCCGCAATCCAGCGGCTTGTCCGCTTGGGCCACGGCCTGCGGCGCCAACAACAGCGCGAATACAACCGACAGTACAGGTATGCGCATCAAGCACTCCCCTTTGCCCGGGTAAGGGGTCGCGCATCCGTGACGGCGCGTCAATCGAAGACTGAGTCGACCTGTCTAGTTGCTGTTGAGCAGCCGCGTGATCGTGTAGCTGCGGCCGTCGCGCTCGACCTCGAAGCGCACCTTGTCGCCGGGGCCGAGGCCCTTCAGAGACGCCGGATCGCCGACATGGAAGATGCGCGTGCCACCGTCGAGGAAGAGCTGCGGGATCGGGCGGTACTCCAGCGTGATGCGGCTGCCCGCACGATCGACGGCAACGACGCGGCCGCTCGCCAGCCGCTCGTCCGATGGCGCGACTTTTTCCTGAAGCGCCTGCTGCCTGTCTTCGACCGGCGGTTCGCCGGGAAGCGTCTCCAATGCCGACGCATGAGCGGCGACGAAGATAGTCGCAGCAAGCGTGAGCCATACCGGGGTGTTTATGCGGGCCATGTCTACTCTCCCGCACGCCCATTTGGTGACAGCGGAATGAATTTCCAGTGGCAGAGGCTGTGATCAACGCCGTCGTGTTCACGATTGCGTGCAGCGAGAGTGACTGAGTAACCAACTCACTCTGTTGCGAGCGTGCAACACTCATGATTCGGACCGCGGGCGTCTCGCCCGCTCATGAATCATGAGCGGGCGGGACGCCCGCGGTCCGCGTATGACTACGCTGCGCGCACTTCCAAGCCGTTCGGCGTGGCGCGGTAGCCGGTCAGCGTGCGGTCGGCGTAACCGAGGCGCCAGTCGAGCATCTTCGCTGAGTATTCGGCGAGCTTTGTCGCGTACGCCGGATCGGCGGCGCGGTTGATGAACTGGCCAGGGTCCTTCTTCAGGTCGAACAGCAGCGGCGGCAACGCCGCGAAGTGCACGTATTTGAGGGCCTCGTCCTGCACGACGGCCAGGGCGCACTTGTCCATCGGCAGGCCCAGCGCCGATTCGGGCTTGCTGTAGTAGAGGTCGCGGAAGTCGAACTCATAGTGCACCTCGGTGCGCCAGTCGCTCGGCACCTCGCCGTCGCAGAAGCCGAGCAGCGAACGGCCGTCGCACTGGCGCGGCACCGGCAGGCCCAGCCACTCGAGGATGGTCGGCATGGTGTCGATCGTCTCGGTGAAGCGCTCGACGACCTGGCCGCGCGTGCCGTTGGCCTCGGCGCGCGGGTCGCGGATGATCATGGGGATGCGGAAGGATTCGTCGCTGTAGCCGATCTTGCCTAGAAGGTGATGGTCGCCCAGCTGCTCGCCGTGATCGCAGGTGAAGACGATCAGCGTGTCGTCCCACTGCCCGGTCTCCTTCAGGTAGTCGAAGACTCGGCCGAGCTGGTCGTCGACCTCGCTCATCAGGCCACAGTAGGTCGCGCGCATCTGCGCCACCTGCTGCTCGGTCATCTCCGAGCCCAGGCCCTTGCCGTCCTGGAAGAAGCTCGATTGGTTGATGTGGTCGACGTAGTAGCCGAGCAGCGGGTGTTGCTTGGCCTCCTCGGCCGCGCTCGCCGCGCGCACGACCTTGGGCATGTCCTCGGGCCGGTACATCGCATGGTAGGGCGCGGGCGCGATGAAGGGCGGATGCGGACGGTAGTAGCCGAGATGCAGGAACCACGGCTTGCCGGCGCGGCTCTTCAGGTAGGTGAGGCCGCGCTCGGTGAACCAAACGGTGTCCGACAGTTCCTTGGGCAGCTGCGAGGGCCGCGCCGTGGCACCGCTGCCCGGCTCGCCCGCCGGCGTGCGGCCCTCGGGCAGCCAGACGTCCTCGCGGTTCTCCGGCAGCTTGTAGCCTTGGCTGGCGACCCAGCCGAAATAGGCGTCCTTGTAGGGCTCGAAGGCGCCGACGGGGCGGAAGCCGTCCATGATGTCGCCCAGCACCAGGAAGCGCGGGTCGCTCGGCCCCGTGGTGCGCGGGTCGGGCGTGGTCGTGGTGTAGCCGACCAGGGCCGCGTCGTAGCCGCCCTTGCGCAGCTCGTGGCCGAGGTTGGTGAAGCGCGCATCGAGAGGAATGGTGTTCTGCACTGCGCGATGATTCATCTGGTAGAGGCCGGTCAGCAGGCTCGCGCGGGCCGGGCCGCAGGGTGCCGTCTGTGTGAAATGGTTGCGGAAGGTCACGCCCTCCTCGCTCAGCCGGTGGATGTTCGGCACCTTGAGGTAGTCCGCCCCGAGCTTGGGCAGCATCAGGCCGCGCCATTGGTCGACGACGATCAGAAGGACGTTCTTGGGCGCAGGCATGCCGATTCACCGTGGTTAAAAGATTGCGCTATGGTGCGCTCAAACTTGCGGAGGAGACAACACGTGGCGCGTTTCAAGATCGTGACGACCGGGCCGGGCAACACCGACCATTCCCTGGAAATGGAGACCTTGGGCCCCATCGGCGCGGAGATCGTCGAGGTGGGCGGCGGCGACGACGAGCTTTTAAAGGCCGTGGCCGACGCCGATGCGATCTACGCCAAGGGCCGGCCGCGCATCACCGCCAAGGTGATCGAGGCGGGCAAGAAGCTGAAGGTGGTGTCGCTGGGCTCGGTCGGCGTCGATTCGGTCGATGTCGATGCCGCGACCGCGCTCGGCATCCCAGTGACCAACTGCCCCGACACCTTCATCGAGGAGGTGGCCGACCACGCCATGACCCTGATCCTGGCGAGCTGGCGAAGGCTCGTCGTGCAGGACCAGATGGTGCGCAAGGGCGAATGGACCAAGGCGCGGCCGATGCTCTACCAGTTCCCGCGCCTGATGGGCATGACCTTGGGCTTCATCTCCTTCGGCCATGTCGCGCGCGCGGTCTCCAAGCGCGCCGCGCCCTTCGGCTTCCAGATGCTGGCCTACGATCCCTACATCGAGGAGCTGGTGATGTCCGAGCATGGCGTGCAGCCGGTCGGCTACGACGAGCTCTTGCAGCGCTCCGACATCATCTCGATGCACGCGCCCGGCACCAAGGACGCGCATCACCTGATGAAGGAGCAGCACTTCCGCAAGATGAAGAAGACCTCGCTGTTCGTGAACACCGGCCGCGGCTCGACGGTCGATGAGGCCGCGATGATCAAGGCCCTGCAGGAGGGCTGGATCGCCGGCGCCGGGCTCGACGTGATGGAGACCGAGCCGGTCGGCCACAACAATCCGCTGCTCGGCATGGACAACGTGATCCTGACGGCGCACGTCGCCTCGGCCTCGAGCCGCTTCGACGTGGCCCGCAAGCGGCGCGTCGGCGCCGAGCTGTCGCTGGTCCTGTCGGGCAAGTGGCCGCGCGCCTGCGTCAATCCCGCGATCCTGGAGAAGTCCAAGCTGGTGCGCTGGCAGCCCTTCTCGATGGAGCGCGGGCCGGGCAACTGATCATCTTCTTCTGGACCGCGCGCGTCCCGCGCGCTCATGAGGCGCGGTAGAGTCGAGGACGGGCGCGGTGTCGACGCTGAAGTCGCTCCGTCTCCCGTCCCCGCTCATCAAACCGGACGTGCGGATCTCCCGCATCCGGCTTACCGACAGGCTTCATTGCCAAGCTCACGGC
>JAKFVH010000120.1 GCA_021732285.1 Reyranella sp.
ATGATGCCGGCCAGAGGCCGGCGGTCCGGAAGACCATGACGCGCCACTGGAGTGGCGCGCCCCCAGCAAGAACATTCTGGGGACAAACCGCCCGCGAAAAGCCACACGTCGCGCGATCGATCCTGCTAAAAGCCTCCCATGCGTGTCCTGGTGGCGCTGATCGCCTTTGTGGCTGTCGCCGCGCTCAATCTTTTGTGGTGGTGGTGGCCCAACAGGCCGGTCGAAATTGCCGGCTGGACCAATGCCCCCTTGCAGAGCGTGTCGTTCGCGCCCTACCGGCCGGGCCAGAGCCCGCTCACCCGCACCTTCCCGACGCCCGACCAGATCGAAGAGGACCTGAAGCGCCTGCAGGGCAAGGTCCGCGCCGTCCGGACCTATTCGACCGGCGAGAACCTCGAGGCCGTGCCGCAGCGCGCCGGCAAGTACGGGCTGAAGGTCTGGCACGGCGCCTGGCTGAACGACAACGACAAGGAGAACCTCGAGCAGATCAACCTCCTGATCGACCATGCCAACAAGTACAAGGACACGGTCGAGCGGGTGATCGTCGGCAACGAGGTGCTGTTGCGCAAGGAGCTGACCGCCAACCAGCTCCGCCGCTACATCCGCCAGGTCAAGCAGCGCGTCTCGCAGCCCGTGACCTATGCCGACGTCTGGGAATTCTGGATGCGCAACCCGTCGCTAGCCGACGAGGTCGACTTCATCACCATCCATATCCTGCCGTACTGGGAGGACGTACCGATCGGCCTCGATCGCCGCGAGCCCGACGGCAAGCCGACGATCGAAAAGCACATCGTCGACATCTACAAGAAGGTGCAGGATCGCTTCCCGGGCAAGACGATCGTGATCGGCGAGACCGGCTGGCCGAGCGACGGCCGCATGCGCTCCGACGCGCGGCCCGGCCGGGTCGAGCAGGTGCGCTACTTCTCGACCTTCCGCGGCATCGCCGACCGCGAGAAGTTCGACTACAACGTCGTCGAAGCCTTCGACCAGTACTGGAAAGCCCGTCAGGAGGGCACGGTGGGCGCTGCCTGGGGCCTTTTGGACGCCCAGCGCCACGACAAGTTCGAGCTCGGCAAGCCGGTGTCGGCCGAGCCGCATTGGCCGATCCTGTTCACTCTGTCGACCCTGGCCGGCGGCCTGATGCTGGGCGGCTTCGTCGTCATGCGCCGCCAGGCGCGCGGCAAGGCGATCGCGATCTTCGCCGTCTTCGCCCAGCTCGTCGCCACTTGCTACGTGCAGTCGACCTGGATCGACCTCTCGCGCACCTTCTACTTCGAGAAGATGGTGGGCGTGGTCTTCTGGGCCGTCCTGCTGGGTCTATTCAGCTACGCCCTGCTGCGCGGCATCGCCGACAGCCTGACCGGCAAGATGGCCGATCCCTCGCTCTATGGCGCGCGCGTGCGCGAGGCCTGGCGCGCCTGGCGCGCGCTGCCGCGCTACCAGATCGTAAGGCGTGCCGACCTGATGCTGCAGGTGCTCTACCTCGCACTGACGGTGCTCTGCATCTTCTACCTGATCGTCA
Organism: Reyranella sp.; assembly: GCA_021732285.1. Lineage (GTDB taxonomy): Bacteria > Pseudomonadota > Alphaproteobacteria > Reyranellales > Reyranellaceae > Reyranella. The sequence goes on from JAKFVH010000120.1 coordinate 1,523, forward strand.
TCAGCATCGACTGGTACGACGGCGTGATCCGCATCGGCGAGACCTGGTACCGCCAGATCGCCATCGACGGCCGCTACCGCGACTTCCCGATCTGGAGCTTCGTCATTCCGTCCATCGTGCTGATGGCCTGGAAGACGCTGACCATCGTGCGCAGCGAGCCGGCGTCGCGCGCCGACCGCTGGGCCAAGGCGCTCTCGTTCGGCCGGCTTCTGGGCTACGACGGCAGCAAGGGCTTCGTGCGCATGGACCGGTCGTACAGCCGCGTCCGGCCGATCCTGCCGGAAATTGCCCTTTCGTTCCTGCTGATCTTCTGGGCCATCGTCATGGTGGTCACCGAGGGCGCCATCAAGCTGCATGACGGTGGGGCGGGCGGCTTCGTCGCCGTCGATGGCGGCCGCTGGGTGATCGGGACGCTGTTCTGGAACACCCAGGCCGACTGGCTTGGTGCCCTGGCCGTGTTGATGGCGATTCCCTATCTCGCGACCATTTATGTGTCGTTGCGCGAGCCACTGGCAGAACCGCCGCCGGACTCCTATACCAGCAAGTGGTGATCAGTAGTTTGACCTCACCCTGAGGAGCGCACGAAGTGCGCGTGTCGAAGGGTGGCCACACCACGACTGTTTCCACCCTTCGAGACGCGGTCCTGCGGGCCGCTCCTCAGGGTGAGGTTGGGGTGGTTCAGCCAGGAGTTACCGAATGGAAATCAAGGGCGAGTACAAAATCGCGGCCCCGCGCGAAAAGGTCTTTGCGGCGTTGAACGACCAGGCCGTGCTGCAAGCCTGCATTCCGGGCTGCGAATCCCTGGAGAAGACCTCGGACACCGAAATGAAGGCCAAGGTGCGCATGCGCATCGGCCCGGTCAGCGCCAGCTTCTCGGGCAAGGTCACGCTGAGCGACATCGACCCGCCCAACGGCTACCGGATCTCCGGCGAAGGGCAGGGCGGGGCCGCGGGCTTCGCCAAGGGCGGCGCCGTGGTCGCCCTGCGCGAGGACGCTGGTGAAACGGTCCTGACCTACAATGTCGACGCCCAGGTCGGCGGCAAGATCGCCCAGGTCGGCGCCCGCCTGATCGACGGCACGGCCAAGAAGCTGGCCGACGAGTTCTTCGGCAAGTTCGCCGCCATGGTCGGCGGCCCGCCGCCAGCCGCCGCGGTGGCAGGGACGGCGTCGGATGCGCCGGCCGTGCCCGACACGGTTTCTCCGCCGTCACCGCCACCCGCCGCAGCGCAGCGAGGCTACCGGCACTGGCTGGTCATCGGCATCGGCGCAGCCGTTCTGATCCTGATTTTCCTTGCGAGCCGTTAGCAGCGGCGACTCAGTCGGTTGTCATCCGCAATTCGCTTGACCGGCGCATGAGCGGCTTGCGAGAGTCGGTTCAACGCCCAGCAGGCGTAGATTTTGCGCGCCTGCGCAAACCAACAATGTGAGGGAGACGAACACATGACCATTCCCGTCGCCATGACCGTCAACGGCAAGCCCGCCTCGGGCAAGGTCGAGGCGCGCACGCTGTTGGTGCAATTCCTGCGCGAGCATCTCGGCATGACCGGCACCCACGTCGGCTGCGACACCAGCCAGTGCGGCGCCTGCGTCGTGCACGTCGACGGCAAGTCGGTGAAGTCCTGCACCATGCTTGCCGTCCAGGCCGAAGGCGCCAAGGTCATCACCATCGAAGGCTTGGCCGAGAGCGCTGAAAAACTCCATCCGATGCAGGAGGCGTTCCGCGAGAACCACGCCCTGCAGTGCGGCTTCTGCACCCCGGGCATGGTGATGAGCGCCATCGACATGGTGAAGCGCCACAACTACCAGCTCGACGAAGCGACGGTGCGCCGTGAGCTCGAGGGCAACCTCTGCCGCTGCACCGGCTACCACAATATCGTGAAGGCCATCCTGGCGGCCGCGCCCGCCATGAAGTCAGCGGGGGTGTAGCCATGACCGCGCAAACCGGAATAGGCGCCCGGGTCAAGAGGAAGGAAGACCAGCGCTTCCTTACCGGCACGGGCCGTTATGTCGACGACCTGCCGCTCGCCCGCGCGACCTACGCGCACTTCGTGCGCTCGCCACACGCCCACGCCAAGATCAAGAGCATCGACACCTCGGCCGCCAAGGCGATGCCGGGCGTCGTCGCGATCTTCACCGGCAAGGACATCGCCGACGCCAAGGTCGGCGGCCTGATCTGCGGCTGGGTGGTCAAGGACAAGCACGGCCAGCCGCACAAGGCGCCGCCGCATCCTGTCATGGCGGTCGACACCGTGCGCTATGTCGGCGACACGGTGGCGATGGTCGTGGCCAACAGCCATGACGAGGCCAAGGACGCCGCTGAAGCGATCAAGATCGACTACGACGTGAAGGCAGCCAACGTCGATCTCGCCAAGGCGCTCGACAAGGGCGCGCCCGAGGTCCACCCGGAAGCGCCGGGCAACCTGATCTACGACTGGGAGATCGGCGTGAAGGCCGATGTCGACGCCGCCTTCGCCAAGGCCGCGCACGTCACAAAGATCGACATCGTCAACAATCGTCTGATCCCCAACGCCATGGAGCCGCGCGCCGCGGCGGCGGACTACGACAAGGGCACGGGCAACTACACGCTATGGTCGACGTCGCAGAACCCGCATGTGCTGCGCCTGATCCTGTCGGCCTTCGTGCTGGGCATTCCCGAGCACAAGCTGCGCGTCATCGCTCCCGACGTGGGTGGCGGCTTCGGCAGCAAGATCTTCTGCTACAACGAAGAGACGATGGTCACCTGGGCGGCGTCCCGCGTCGGCCGTCCGATCAAGTGGACCGCCGAGCGCAGTGAATCGTTCCAGACCGACGCGCACGGCCGCGACCACGTCACCCATGCCGAGCTGGCGCTCGACAAGGACGGCAAGTTCCTGGGCCTCAGGGTCGAGACCGTCGCCAACATGGGCGCCTATCTCTCGACCTTCTCCACGGCGGTGCCGACCTATCTGTACGCCACCCTGCTGGCTGGCCAGTACACGACGCCGCTGATCTACGCCAACGTGAAGGCGGCGCTGACGAACACCGCGCCGGTCGACGCCTATCGTGGCGCCGGACGGCCGGAAGCGACGTTCGTGATCGAGAGCATCGTCAGCAAGGCGGCCAAGGAACTGAAGATGGATCCGGCCGAACTGCGCCGGAAGAACTTCATTCCGTCGACCGCCTTCCCGTACCAGACGCCGGTGGCGCTGCAGTACGACTCGGGCAACTACCCGCCGATCATCGACGAGGCGATCAAGATCGCCGACTACAAGGGCTTCGAGGCCCGTCGCGCCGAGGCAAAGTCGCGCGGCAAGCTGCGCGGCATCGGCTTCTCGTCCTATATCGAAGCCTGCGGCCTGGGACCGTCGCGCGTGATCGGCCAGCTGGGCGGCGGTGTCGGCCAGTGGGAGTCGGCGCAGATCAAGTTCAACCCGACGGGCAACGTCCAGATCCTGACTGGCGCGCACAGCCACGGCCAGAGCCACGAGACGACCTTCGCCCAGGTCGTGTCGGACAAGCTCGGCGTGCCGATCGAGAACATCGAGGTCATCCATGGTGACACGGCGACGACGCCGTTCGGCATGGGCAGTTACGGCAGCCGCTCGTTGGCGGTCGGTGGCTCGGCCATCATGATGGCGGCCGACAAGGTCATCGCCAAGGGCAAGAAGATCGCGGCCCACTTGATGGAGGCGTCGGTGGCCGACGTCGTCTTCGAGCAGGGCACCTTCAAGGTGGCCGGCACCGACAAAGCCGTGCCGCTTGGCCAGGCGGTGTTCGCCGCCTACGTGCCGCACAACTATCCGCTGGAAGAGCTCGAGCCCGGCATGGACGAGAACGCGTTCTACGATCCAAGCAACTTCGTCTATCCGGCGGGCACGCAGATCTGCGAGGTCGAGGTCGATCCCGACACCGGTGAGGTCGAGATCGTGAACTTCACCGCCGTCGACGACTTCGGCAACATCGTCAACCCGATGATCGTCGAAGGCCAGGTGCATGGCGGCATCGTGCAGGGCGTCGGCCAGGCGCTGCTCGAGAACGCCGTCTACGACAAGGAGACGGGCCAGCTGATCAGCGGCTCGTACATGGACTACACCATGCCGCGCGCCGACGACGTGCCGTCGTTCAAGCTCGGCAACAAGGTCACGCCCTGCCCGCACAATCCGCTGGGCGTGAAGGGATGCGGCGAGGCCGGTGCGATCGCTGCACCCGCCGCCGTGATGAATGCCGTCCATGACGCGCTGGCGCCGGTTGGCGTCAGCCACGTGCCGATGCCCGCCACACCGCTCAGCGTGTGGCAGGCGATCAACGGCGCGTCGAAGTAAGGGGAGGATCAGAGATGTACGATTTCCATTATCATCGTCCGAAGACGCTGGCCGACGCGGTTGGCCTGCTCAAGGGCAAGGATGAGGCGCGCCCGATGTCGGGCGGCATGACCCTGATCCCGACGCTGAAGCAGCG
>JAKFVH010000100.1 GCA_021732285.1 Reyranella sp.
CCGCCTTCGCCCTGGATCGGCTCGACCAGGATGCCGGCGGTCTCGTCGTCGACCATGTCGCGCACGACGTTGGTGTTGTTGAGCGGCGCGTGCTTGTAGCCGGGCGCCGGCGGGCCGAAGCCTTCCAGGTACTTCTCGTTGCCGGTGGCGGCGAGCGCGTTCAGCAGGCGGCCGTGGAAGGCTGCCTGGAAGCAGATGATCTTGTAGCGCTTGGGATGGCCGTTCATGAACTGGTACTTGCGTATCAGCTTGATGCCGCCCTCGATCGCCTCCGCACCCGAGTTGCAGAAGAACATCGTGTCGGCGAACGACACCTCGCTGAGCCGCTTGGCCAGCTTCTCGCCGTTGCCGATCCGGAACAGGTTGGAAGTGTGCCACAGCTTCTGGCCCTGCTCGGTCAGCGCCTTGACCAGGGTCGGGTGGCAGTGGCCCAGCGCGTTCACGGCGATGCCGGAGGTAAAGTCCAAGTAACGTCGGCCGTCCGCCGCGTAGAGATAGTTGCCCTCTCCGCGTTCGAACACGACGTCCTTGCGACCGTACGTCGGCATCACAGCCGTAATCACGAGACCCTCCACAAACGAAATGACCCGCTCGGCGACCACGGCTCCAGGACGGATTTACCGGGGTTGAGCGGGGTCGGGCACTATCTTACCGGGGTGGGGGTGTGTCAACTTAGCCCACAGGTTGCGGGTCGTGCCTTGAGGGTGCCCCACCCCTCTGCTAGGAGACCGCGCTTCCAATGACCCTGCCCACCCGTAATTCCCAGCTGGCCTTGCGGCGCGCCGATTTTCGCACGGTGCCCGAGATGCTGGACTATGCGGCGAAGGGCGAGACGGGGGTCACCTTTTATAGTGTCCGGGGTGAGATTCTTTCGGCCTTGCCTTGGCGCGAGATCCGCGAGCGCGCCCGGGTCACGGCCCGCCGCCTGATCGGCGCGGGGTTCGCACCCGGCGAGCGCATTCTTATTACGGCGGATACCTGGCCCGGCTTCTTCGATGCCTTCTTCGGCGCGCAGTACGCCGGGCTGCTGCCGGTGCCGGTGTCGGTGCCGGTCGGCATCGGCGGCAAGGACGCCTATCTCGACCAGCTGCGCCGCCAGCTCGCGGCCTCGGGCGCGGTGGCGGCCGTGGGCATAGAAGACCTGTCGGGCTTTTTGGCCGACGCTTCCGCTGAGTTCCCGGCCGTGCGGCTGCATGGCGGCACGTCGGTGATCGAGGCGCTGCCGGAGAAGCCGGTCGACCTGCGCCCTCTCGGCCCGTCGGACCTTTGCTACATCCAGTTCTCGTCGGGCAGCACGCGCCAGCCGCATGGCGTGCAGATCACCCAGGCCGCGCTGATGGCCAACCTCGCCGGCATCACTGGCCCCGCCGGCCTGGAAGTCGTGCCGGGCGATCGCGCCGCGAGCTGGCTGCCGCTCTATCACGACATGGGCCTGATCGGCTTCCTGATGGCGCCGCTCTCGACCCAGCTCTCGCTCGACTACCTGACGCCGCGCGACTTCGCGCGCCGGCCGACGCAGTGGCTGAACCTGATCTCGCGCAATCGCGGCACCATCGCCTACAGCCCGAGCTTCGGCTACGACCTCGCCACGCGTCGCGCCGCCAGCCAGGTGCCGGCCGATCTCGACCTGTCGTGCTGGCGCCATGCCGGCATCGGCGGCGACATGATCCGCCCCGACGTGCTCGACCGCTTCGCCTCGACTTTCGAGAAGAGCGGCTTCGACCGCAAAGCCTTCATCCCGAGCTACGGCATGGCCGAGGTCTGCCTCGCCATCACGTTCAGTCCGCACGGCACCGGCGTGCGCACCGATACGATGGCGACCGACGACGGCCGCCGCACCCGCCGCTTCGTGCTGTGCGGCAAGGTGCTGCCGGGCCATCGACTGGAAGTGCGTGACGAGGCCGGCAAGGTGCTAGGCGACCGCGACGTCGGCCGCATCTTCGTCGCCGGTCCCAGCATCATGCCGGGCTACTTCGGCGAGCCCGAGGCCTCGCGCGAGGTGCTTTTGGACGGTTGGCTCGACACCGGCGATCTCGGCTACACGCTCGAGGGCGAGGTCGTCGTCACCGGCCGGGCCAAGGACCTGATCATCGTCAACGGCCGCAACATCTGGCCGCAGGACATCGAATGGGCGATCGAGACACGCCGCGTCGTCAAGAACGGCGATTCGGTGGCCTTCTCGGTCGACGGCGGCGATGGTGAGGGAGGGGGCGAGCGCGTCGTCGTGGCGGTGCTGGCGCGGGTGTCGGGCGAGGAGGGCCGCCAGACCTTGGCCAGCGACGTGGCGCAGGCCGTGCGTGAGGCGATCGCCGTCGACTGCGAGGTCGTGCTGGTGCCGCCGTCGATGGGCCTGCCGACCACCTCGTCGGGCAAGCTCTCGCGCTCGCGCGCCAAGGCCAACTACCTGGCCGGCCTGTACGCGCCCAAGACCGCCGCCGCGTGACCAGGCTGGTCGCAGTTACCGGCGTCACCGGTTTCGTCGGCCCTCATCTCGTCGCCGCCCTGGCCCGTCGCGGTTTCCGCCTCCGCCTGCTGGTGCGCCGCTGGTCGCCCTTGCCGTCGCTCGACGGCGTCGCCGCCGACATGGTTTTAGGCGACCTTTTAGACGAGGCGGCCCTCAAACGCTTGGTCCAGGGCGCCGACGCCGTCGTCCATGCCGCCGGCCTCATAAAGGCGCGCCGGCCCTCCGACTTCATGACCGTGAACCGCGACGGCACGGCGCTGCTGTCGGCGCTCGCGCCCGACGCTCGCTTCCTTCTCCTGTCGTCGCTGGCGGCGCGCGAGCCGCAGCTCTCGCCCTATGCCGCGAGCAAGCGCGCGGCGGAGGAGGTGGTGGCCGGCCGGTCCGGACCTTGGCTCACGGTGCGTGCACCGGCGGTCTACGGCCCCGGCGACCGCGAGACGCTCGCCTACTTCAAGGCCGTCGCGCGCGGTCTCGCCCCGCGGCCCAAGATGTCCGATGCCCGGCTGTCGCTGATCCATGTCGCCGACCTCGCCGAGGCGCTGGCGCTCGCCCTCGACCAGCCGCCGCCGCCGTCGACCTACGAAATCGATGACGGCCACGACGGCGGCTACTCCTACCGCGATATGGCCGACGCCGCCGGCCGCGCGCTCGGTCGCAAGCCGTTGTCGCTCGCCGTGCCGCGCGCGGTCATGGCGGCCCTGGCTCAGGTCAATGCGATCGGCCATTCGCTGGGCGGTCCTGTGCAGATCCTCACCCCTGCCAAGGTCAGCGAAATTTTTCACAGCGACTGGACGGCCCACGATCGGCGATTCGCAACGGCGCTGGGATGGAGTCCGCGCTTCGATCTCGCGACCGGCTTCGGCGAGACGATCTTGTGGTACCGCCGGCAGGGATGGCTCTAGAGCTTGTGAAATACGGCGTAACAAATTGTCATTTCACAAGGAATCGCCCTTTCTGGCACCTATGCGTTGTCTTACCCCGAGACTCCTGGAGCCGCTTTTGCGCACCGCACATGAATTGACCGTCGAAAACGACGGCATCGCCGATACCCTCACCCTGACGCGTGGCATTTCGCGCGCCGAAGTGATTCGGGAGATCTGCGTCCATCTCGAACCCTACCAGGCCGGCGAGAAGCCGATCACGGGCGAGACGGTGATCGCCAAGGACCTCACCATCGATTCGCTGGCCATCATGGACATGGTCATGGAGCTGGAAGACCGCTTCGACGTCTCCATTCCGATGAGCGTCATTGCCGAGATCCATACCGTCGACCAGCTCGCCGACACGATCCGGGACCTCCGCGCCAACCCCTCGTAAAGGGGGCCTGGTCACATGGGCCTTTTCGACCGCCATGCCGGCTTGCTCGAGGCGTATCGCGACGTCCGCACGACCGGGTACGATCCGTTCCAGATCCGCATGGAGCGGGTGCTGTCGCCGACCAAGGCGATCATCAACGGCCGCGAGACCCTGCTGGTCGGCACCAACAACTACTTCGGCCTGACCTTCGATCCGTCGTGCATGGAGGCCGCCATCGAGGCGATCCGCGCCGAGGGCACCGGCACGACCGGCTCGCGCATCGCCAACGGCAGCTACTCCGAGCACGTGGCGCTCGAGCGCGAGATCGCCGAGTTCTACGGCAAGAAGCACTGCATGGTCTTCACGACCGGCTACCAGGCCAACCTCGGCGTGATCTCGACCTTGGCGGGCCAGGGCGACTTCCTGCTGATCGACGCCGACAGCCACGCCTCGATCTACGACGCCTGCAAGATGACCCAGGCCGAGGTCGTGCGCTTCAAGCACAACGACCCGTCGAGCCTCGAAGCCCGCCTGCGCCGTCTCGGCGACAAGCCCGGCAACCGCGTCGTGGTGCTGGAAGGCATCTATTCCATGCTGGGCGACAGCGCCCCGCTGCGCGAGTTCGTCGACGTCTGCAAGAAGTACGGCGCCTACGTCCTGATCGACGAGGCCCATTCGCTGGGCGCGCTCGGCGAGCATGGCCGCGGGCTCTGCGAATCGACGGGCGTGATCGACGACTGCCATTTCATCGTCGGTACCTTCTCCAAGACCCTGGGGGCGATCGGCGGCTACTGCGTCTCCGACGACCCGGACTTCGACATCCTGCGCGTCACCGTGCGCGCCTACATGTTCACCGCCTCGCTGCCGCCCTCGATCGTGGCCTCGGTGCGCCAGGCGCTGCGCGTGGTGAAAGCCAAGCCGGAGCTGCGCACGCAGCTCTGGAACAACGTCGCCACCCTCTATGACGGGCTGAAGGCACAGGGCTTCACCCTGGGTCCCGAGCATGGTCCGGTGGTGGGCGTGCACCTGCCCGACCGCATGACCGCCATCGGCTTCTGGCGCGCCATGCTCGATGCCGGCATCTACGTCAACGTCGCCGTGCCGCCGGCCACGCCCAACGGCGTGTCGCTGCTGCGCTGCTCGCTCTGCGCCGTCCACACCAAGGAGCAGCTCGACCACATGGTCGAGGTCATGACCGGCATCGGCCGCCAGTTCGGCGTCCTTCCCGACAAGCAGCTGCGCGCCGCCGGCGCGCGCTAGCGCCCGTGTTCACGCTCGCCCATCTGTCCGATCCGCATCTGCCGATGCCGCCTGCGCGCGTCGGCGAGCTTTTGGGCAAGCGCGTTACCGGCTACGTGAACTGGTGGCGCCGCCGCGCCCATCTGCACGTGCCCGAGGCGCTGGCCGGCATCGTGGCCGACATCCGCCAGCAGGCCCCCGACCACGTCGCGCTCACCGGCGACCTCATAAACATCTCCCTGCCCACCGAGTTCGCCCGCGCCGCCGAATGGCTGCAGAAGCTCGGCGGGCCGCTCGCCGTCACCGTCATTCCCGGCAACCACGACGTCTATGTCGCTACCGCCTGGCCTGAGAGCCTCGGCCTGTGGGGCGCCTACATCGCGGGCGATGGCCAACCGCCGGCGCAAGACTTCAACGTCTTCCCGACCTTGCGCCGGCGCGGGCCGATCGCCCTGGTCGGCCTGTCGAGCGGGGTTCCCAAGCCGCCGTTCTTCGCCACCGGCACCCTGGGCGAGGCGCAGATCGCCAAGGCGGAGACGCTGCTGGCCGATCTCGGCCTGCAGGGCCTGTGCCGTGTCGTGCTGATCCATCATCCGCCGCTCACCACCGAAAGCCGCTTTAAGCGGCTGACCGATGCCGCGGCGTTCCAGGCGATGATTGCCCGAGTCGGCTGCGAGCTCGTCCTGCACGGCCACAACCATCGCAGCGAAGTGGCCCGCATCGCCGGGCCCGCGGGTCCGATCCCCGTGATCGGCGTCACCTCGGCCTCGGCGGCGCCCGACAGCAAGTACGGCCGCGCGCGCTACCATCTCATTCGCATCGAGCGTGAAGCGGCGGGCTGGCGGTTCGACGTCGAACTGCGCGCGCTGAGCAAGGACGGCACGGGCTGTGAAGCTGACGGAAAGCTGTCGTTCCACAGTGGCCAGCCGCTCGCCATGGTAGCCTGAGCA
>JAKFVH010000147.1 GCA_021732285.1 Reyranella sp.
GATTGTGCGCGATTGCCGCTTGGGCGCTAGCCGAGGTAGGTTGCCCGCGCCGTGCCCCTGTTCCGTTCCAGAAATCGATTCAGCGTGCCGACCCTGAAGCTTGGGCCGGTGATCACCGTTATTGTCGCCTGCCTCCTGGTCGCCGGCCTGGTGGCGCTTGCCGTGATCGAGCCTCGTCCGCCGGTGCGCCACTTCGAGGTCCCCGTCCCCAATGAACGCTTCGCGCGCTAGCCTGGCCGCCGCGGCTACGGTGCTCTCGCTGCTGATAGCGGCACCGGTCGGCGCGCAGAGCGTCAATTTTGACGATCGACCCACCGGCTTCCTGACGGCGACCACCGGGGGCATGCCGGCCAACGCCTGGGCGGGAACCTCGCTCGCCACCGCCAAACGGCTGGTGTCGGGGCTGCCCAACGCGCCGCGTAGTCGAGCGCTGCGCGATCTGCAGTTCAAGGTCCTGGTGAGCCAGCTCACGCCACCACCGCCGGACGGCAGCCCTCCCCCCAGCCTGTTCATGCTCAAGGTCGACAAGCTCGCCGCCATGGGCGAAGCGGAGAGCCTGAACGAGATGGTGCGCAATGCCGGCGGCTATGCCGATCCGGCGATCGCCTCGACGGTCGCCAACGCCCTGATGCTGGCGGGCGAACGCCAAGGCGCCTGCGCCGTGGTCCGCCAGTCGCAGCTCACCGAGCCTTTTGCCAGCCGCGCCAACGCGGCCTGCAGGGTCCTGCAAGGCGACACTGCCGCGGCGCTTGCTGCGACCAACGTGCCGACCGACAAGATCGACGGCCCGGCACTGATGACCATGGACCTCACGCACGCCCAGGTGCCGGCAAGCGCGCTGCGCAATACGCAGCCCTCCATCGTTCGCGCCCTGGTCGGCCTCAAGGCGCTGCCGATCGCCACCCGCATCGAGATCGGCGAGCGCGCCGAGGCACTGGCCATCATCGAGGCGACGAAGCTCGGCGATCTCTATCTCGAGGCGTTGCGCGAAGGCGCCACGCTGCCGCCGGCAGTCGCCCGGCGCGCCCGCATGGTCGCGGCGGCGCGCAACGCGTCCAACCCGACGGAGATGGTCAATTCGATCGCCGCCGCCTACGGCGAAGCGCGCGGCAGTCCCCTGTTTCCCACCATCGCGCGGGCAAGTGCCGCCGCCTTGATCAACCTGCCGGCCCAGCCGCAGTTCGCCAACGTGGCGCAGGAAGCGATGCGCGGTTTCCTACTGCTGGGCGCCAAGCTGCAGGCGCAGGCGTGGGTTCGCCTGGCGCTGAGCGCGGTCTCGAACAACGCGCGGGCCATCATCGCGCTCGACCGGCTGGTGCCCCTGGCGGCGATCGCAGGCATCGACGATGCCAAACAGCTGACGATCGGCGAGATCAATCGCTGGTACGAGGTGACCCGCGAGGACGATGCCGCCCGGGCGCCGCTGCGTGGCTATCTGCTGCTGGAATTGCTGCGGTCGGCCGGATTCGAACTGCCGCCACGGTCGACCGAGCTGCCTGACAAGCCTCCCGGCAACGCACGCCTGGTGATGCCATCCACGGCCAGCCTGCAGGCGCTGGTCAACGCCGCCGCCGGCGGTCGCCGCGCCGAAGCGGCATTGCTCGCGCCGATCGCGGCCGGCGAGACGCCGCTCAACGAACTTCATCCTGCCGCCATCGCGACGATCGTGCAGTCCCTACGTTCGGTCGGCGAGGACTTTTCCGCCCGGCTGTTCGCCATGGAGACGGCGATCGCGTACGGCCTATAACCTTGAAGCGGAAGCCGTCCACGCCGCTGTCGCGCGAGGCCGAGGCCTTCATCGAGATGTTGTCGGCCGAGCGCGGCGCGTCGCCCAATACGACCGCGGCCTATGGCGCCGACCTGAAAGACCTCGAAGCCTTTCTGGCACGGCGCAAGCGCAAGACGGTCAACGCCGACGCCGAGGCGCTGCGCGCCTACCTGAAGTCGCTCGACTATGTCGGTATGACGCCGCGCACGGTGGCGCGCCGGCTGTCGGTGATCCGGCAGTTCTTCCGTTTTCTTTTGGCCGAGCGCATGCGCGAGGACGATCCGGCGAGCACGCTCGATTCGCCGCGGCTCGGCCGGCCGCTGCCCAAGGTGCTGTCGCGCGACGAGGTCGACCGGCTGATCGAGGCCAGCCGGCGTGACGACGACCTTGGACGCATGGCGACGCTGCTGGAAATCCTCTACGCCGCCGGCCTGCGCGTGTCGGAGCTGGTGACGTTGCCGCTCGCTGCCGTCGAGCGCGATCCGACGGTGCTGGTGGTGCGCGGCAAGGGCAACAAGGAGCGCCTGGTGCCGCTCAGTGATTCGGCGCGCCAGGCGATCGCCTCGTGGCTGCATGTGCGCGCCGCCATGCTCCAGGAGGGCGAGAAGTCGCGCTTCCTCTTTCCCTCGCGCGGCCGCACCGGCCACCTGACACGCCAGCGCTTCGCGCAGCTCCTGAAGGAAGCAGCGCTGACTGCCGGCATCAATCCGGCGCGCGTCTCGCCGCACGTCCTGCGCCACGCCTTCGCCAGCCACCTGCTCGAGGGCGGCGCCGATTTGCGCAGCGTGCAATTGATGCTGGGCCATGCAGATATCGCCACGACCCAGATCTACACCCATGTGCTGGACGAGAAGCTGCGGGCACTGGTGCAGGACAAGCATCCGCTGGCGCGCCGCAAGCGCCGTCCGGCGAGCTGATCTGGCCCCGGTTGACAGGATTCCGGTGCCGGGCGACACCTGAAAATCAATGACCACCTACCTCGACTTCGAGAAGCCGATCGCCGAGCTCGAAAGCAAGATCGCCGAGCTCAGGCATCTGCCGAACTCCGGCGATGTCGACATCGCCGAGGAAGTCATGCGCCTGCAGGACAAGGTGCAGAAGCAGCTGCGCGCGATCTACGCCAAGCTGACGCCCTGGCAACGCGTGCAGGTGGCGCGTCATGCCGAGCGGCCGCATGCCCAGAGCTACATCGACCGGCTGATCACGGACTACATGCCGCTGGCGGGCGATCGGGTGTTCGGCGAGGACGCCGCCGTCGTGGGCGGCGTCGGCCGGCTCGATGGCCGCAGTGTCGTGGTGATCGGCCAGCAGAAGGGCGACGACACCGATTCGCGCATCAAACACAATTTCGGCATGCCGCGGCCGGAAGGTTACCGCAAGGCGCAGCGCCTGATGAAGCTCGCCGATCGTTTCCATCTGCCGGTGGTCACCCTGGTCGACACGCCGGGTGCCTATCCCGGCCTGGACGCCGAAGCGCGCGGCCAGGCCGAAGCCGTCGCGAGCTCGATCGACACCTGCCTGTCGCTCGGTGTGCCGCTGGTCAGCGTCGTCATCGGCGAGGGCGGTTCGGGTGGCGCGCTCGCCATCGCCTCGGCCGATCGCGTCTACATGCTGGAGAACTCGATCTACGCGGTGATCACGCCGGAAGGCTGCGCTTCGATCCTGTGGCGCTCCAACGCCAACGCCCAGGAGGCCGCCGAGGCGATGAAGGTGACCGCGGCCGATCTCAAGAAGCTCGACGTGATCGACGACGTCATTCCCGAGCCGATGGGCGGCGCCCATCGCAATCCCGACGAGACGATCGACCTCGTCGGCAAGGTCATGAGCGAGGCGCTGGACGATCTCTCCGGCCTCGACGCCGACACGCTGCGCCAACGCCGCCAGGACAAGTTCCTGGAGATGGGGAAGAAGGGGCTTTGATGCTGGGGGCGCGCCACTCCAGTGGCGCGTCTTCTCATGCTCTTCTGGACCGCGCGCATCTTGCGCGCTCATGAGTCATGAGCGAGCCGGAGGCTCGCGGTCCGGAAGAGCATGACGCGCCACTGGAGTGGCGCGCCCCCAGCACTACTTCTCCTTACCCGCCGTCGCGTCCCACAGCGGCGCGGCCATGGTCTCGCTGAAGTTCTTGAACATCAGGTTGAACGAGATGCTGATGCGCTCGCTCCGGCCGTCATTGGCCGGCACGGTGTGCTTCAGCCAGGCCGGGAAGATCAGCAGACGGCCTTCCTTGCTCTGGGCATTGGCGCCGTTGGCGGTGAGCCGCGTGTATTGCTTCGGCTTGGGCATGATCATCGAGGCCTGGCCGCGCGGGTCCTGGAAGATGATCTGCGAACCGGCCGTGGGCACGGCGACGTAGTAGACGCCGCTCAGGTAGTTGTTGGGATGATGGTGCATCGGGTGATAGGCGCCCGGCGGATTGACGTTGGCCCAGCAGCCGGTGATGCCCATCGGATACTGGTCGACCTGCAGGAAGCGGGCGACGCCGCGCGCCGCGGTCTCGACCAGCTTCACGAACTCGGCGAAGGCGGGCTTGGTGTGCAGGTCCTGCGGCGTCTGCCAATTGCTGCCGGCGGGAATCTTGGGCCGGGGCTCGATCAGCCGCTCGATCTCGGCCTTGAGCTTGGCGTTCAGGCTGGCCGCCGCCGCCGGCTGGAGATCCACGATCCAGAGCGGCGTGGGAAAGATTTCCTGAACTTCCTGCTTTTCGATCATGGCTGCCATCATATCCGGTGATTGCCGGAAAGTCCGTTCGGTGGTCCAATCGGGTCAAGCAAGAAGGGAAGATTCCTCAGGAGGAACCGTGGCCATCACCGTCCAGCCGATCACCCCCGACTTCGCCGCCGAAGTGGGCGATGTCGTGCTCGGCAAGCCGCTCGCCGCCGGCGATCTCGCCGCGATCCGCGCGGCCTTCACCAAGTATGCCGTGCTGGTCTTCCCCGACCAGGAGTTCGACGACGAGAGCCAGCTCGACTTCGCGCGCCACTTCGGGCCGCTCGAGACCACCGTGTTCAAGGCGCGCAAGGACCATAAGCTGCGCCTGCACGAGAACCTGGCCGACGTCGGCAACCTCGACGCCGAGAACCGCATCCTCGAGACCAACGACCGCCAGCGCCTCTACAATCTCGGCAACCGGCTGTGGCACACCGACTCCTCGTTCAAGCGGCTGCCGGCCTATTGCTCCATGCTGCACGCCCGCTCGATCCCGCCGATCGGCGGCCAGACCGAGTTCGCCGACCTGCGCGCGGCCTACGATGCCCTGTCCGAGGCAACCAAGCGGCGCATCGACGGGCTGGTGGCCGAGCATTCGATCATGACCTCGCGCGCCAAGTTGGGCTTCGCCGACTTCGACGAGACCGAGCGCGAAGAGTTCAAGCCGGTGCCGCAGGTGCTGGTGCGCCGCCTGCAGGATAGCGGCCGCATGAGCCTCTATATCGCAAGCCACGCCGGCGCGATCCGCGGCATGGCCGACGCCGAGGCGAAGAAGCTGCTCGAAGAGCTGACCGCGCACGCCACGCAGCGCCAGTTCGTCTATTCCCATCGCTGGCGCGTGAAGGACCTTGTGATCTGGGACGATCGCTGCACCATGCATCGCGGCATGGAGTTCGACGACCAGCGCTTCGCCCGCGACATGCGGCGCGCCACCGTCTCCGACGTGGCGCCGACCTGCGAGCAGATGGGCCTGGCCGTCGCCGCCGAATGACGCCGGCGGCGTTCGCCAGGATCGCGTTGTCGCTCGACGGCGCCGTCGAGGGGCGCATGGCGGCCACGCCGACTTCCGCGCCGGCGGCAAGGTCTTCGCCACCTTGGGCTATCCCGACAAGGACTGGGGCATGGCGAAGCTCGCACCCGAGCAGCAGCAGATGCTGGTCGTGGCCGAGCCCACGATGTTCACGCCGATCAAGGGCACCTGGGGCCTGCGCGGCGCCACGTCGGTCCGCCTCGCCGAAGTCGACGCCCGCACCTTGCGCAGTGCGCTCACCATGGCGTGGCAGAACGTGACCGTGCCCAAGCCCAGGAAAGCTGGCTCTTTTGAATTTTGAGTGGGTTATGCCGGCTGTGGGTTGAGTCTTGAGAAGTCGAGCTTTCCGGCAATGAGGAAGAGCACGGTGCGCATGGTGGTGAATCGTGTATAGCCGCGAGCCTTACGTT
>JAKFVH010000014.1 GCA_021732285.1 Reyranella sp.
GGCCTTTGTCACGAGGCTTCAACGACACCAGTTGCTCAGTATCGCCGCTCGTCAGCTTCCGGTCAGATCGACCTTTCTCCGGGTGGCTCCTTCCTCCACTGGTGATACGCGCCTTCGTGGCGCACCGGGACGCGCGCGGTCCGGAAGACTATGATTTCTTGTCTTCCTCAGGCGTCAGCGTGGTCAGCGCCAGCGCATGCAGGCCGGCGTCGAGCTCGGCCTTCAGCGCGGCATAGACCAGGCGCTGGCGCGCGACGCGGCTCTTGCCCTCGAAAGCGGTCGACACGATCTCGACACGAAAGTGGCTCTCGCCGCCTTCGCGGTAGCCGGAATGCCCGTGATGGCGTGAGGATTCGTCCTCGATGGCAAGGCGCAGGGGCGCGAACTCCGTCCGAAGCTTGTTGTCAATCGCGTTAGCGACCTTGCCCATCACTCGCCTCTCTTGCCGCGCCAAACAGTTGAACACATATTATCCGAATGCCTCGACGGCGAGCGAAACCCTTGACGGCCACCGACGGCGCAGCGACGCACCAGCGGGTCTGCGAAGCGCCGGGCTGCAGGCTCGCCGGCGAGTTCCGCGCGCCCCGCGCCCGCGACCGCCTCAATGAGTATCGCTGGTTCTGCCTCGAGCATGTCCGCGAGTACAACAAGAAGTGGGACTACTTCGCCGGCCTCGGCGCCGACCAGATCGAGGCCCACATCCGCGCCGACACGACCTGGCGCCGCCCGGTCTGGCCGCTCGGCGCCCGCCGCAGCAACGGCCCATACGTCCACATCCATGACCCGTTCGACCTTGCTGACGATGCCGGTTTGGGCGAGCGGCCGCAGCCCAAGTTCGATGGCAGCGAGCAACTGACCCCGGCCGAGCGCACGGCCCTTGATGTGCTTGAACTTTCCTGGCCCTCAACCAGGGCAGACGTGAAATCTCGTTACAAGGAACTGGTCAAACTGCACCATCCCGACGCCAATGGCGGGGCGCGGGAGGCCGAAGAAAAACTGAAGGAAATCAACGCTGCCTATTCCACTCTGCGGGCATCGGAGCACCTGCCGGCCGAGTGATTAGCCCTATTCAAGGCAGGCACGGCAATTGGTCGCTTGCGGTGCACAAAATGGCCTGCGATCATTGATTTTAGCCCGCAATTTGGCGGGCTTTGTTTTGTAGGACTTGTGATGGCCTCTACGACGACCGCGGCCCGACAGAACGTCTCGGGCATGCCGGATATCAAGGTTTCAGCCCGTCAGCTCTTCGGCATCGACACGGACATGGAAGTCCCGGCCTTCAGCCAGGCAACCGAGCACGTGCCGGAAGTCGACGACGCCTACCTTTTCGACTCCGACACCACGATGGCGATCCTCGCGGGCTTCGCGCACAACCGACGAGTCATGGTCCAGGGCTACCACGGCACCGGCAAGTCGACCCATATCGAGCAGGTCGCGGCCCGGCTGAACTGGCCCTGCCTGCGCGTCAACCTCGACAGCCACATCTCCCGTATCGACCTGATCGGCAAGGACGCGATCGTGCTGCGCGACGGCAAGCAGGTCACCGAGTTCCGCGAGGGCATCCTGCCGTGGGCGCTGCAGAACCCGACCGCTTTGGTGTTCGACGAGTATGACGCCGGCCGCGCCGACGTCATGTTCGTGATCCAGCGCGTGCTCGAGGTCGACGGCAAGCTCACCCTGCTCGACCAGAACAAGGTGATCCGCCCTCACCCGGCGTTCCGCCTGTTCTCGACGGCGAACACCGTGGGCCTCGGCGACACGACCGGCCTCTATCACGGCACGCAGCAGATCAACCAGGGCCAGATGGACCGCTGGTCGATCGTGACGACTCTGAACTACCTGCCGCACGACCAGGAAGTGAACATCGTCGCCGCCAAGACGCCGATGTACGACACCGATGACGGCCGCAAGATCCTGTCGGCCATGGTGGCGCTCGCTGACCTGACGCGCGCAGGCTTCATCGCCGGCGACATCTCGACCGTGATGTCGCCGCGTACGGTGATGACCTGGGCCGAGAACGCCCGCATCTTCAACGGCGATATCGGCTTTGCCTTCCGTCTCACCTTCCTCAACAAGTGCGACGAGGTCGAGCGCTCAACGCTCGCCGAGTACTATCAGCGCTGCTTCGGCAAGGAATTGCCGGCTTCCAGCGGCAAGGGCGGCAAGCTGCACTGACGAGGTGGCCGAGATGGCCAAGGACACTACGCCGATCGAGGAATTCCGGCGCGTCACCGCCACCACCATGCGGGCGGTGTCGCGCAAGGAAGTGAACGTCTCCTTCGTGCCCGACGGCGGCTCGCTGCTGGGCAGCGAGGCGCGCATCACCGTGCCGGCCCGCGACCTGCCGGTCGAGGATGTCAGCCGAGTGCGCGGCGAGGCCGATTCGATGGCACTGAAGCTGCGCCACCACGACCGCAAGACCCATCTGCGCCGCGTGCCCCGCGGTGAGACTGCCCGGGCGATCTTCGAGGCCGTCGAGCAGGTCCGCGTCGAGGCGCTGGGCGCCCGCCGCATGGCCGGCGTCGCCGACAATCTCGCCGCCTTGTGGCGCCAGCGCTCCGACCAGCGTGGCCATGCCCGCATCAAGTCCAAGGACGACGCGCCGATCGCCGACGTGATCGGCCTGATCGCCCGCGAGCAGCTGTTGGGCGCCTCGCCGCCAGAATCGGCCAAGGCGATGGTGGACATGTGGCGCGCCGATGTGGAGTCCGCCGCCGGGCGCGACTTCCAGAAGCTGCGCGAATCGCTCACCAACCAGGAATCGTTTGCCCGCGCCGCCCGCCAGCTCATCCGCGACCTCAAGCTCGGCGATGAATCGGCCGACCTGCAGGACGAGGACGATCAGGAATCGCAGGACCAGGAGAACGCCGACGGCCAGTCCAACGAGACCGGCGACGACCAGAGCGATTCGAGCGAGACCCACGGCTACGGCGCCCAGGGCGAGGAGACCGAGGACGCCTCCGACCAGGAGGACGCCTCCGAGACCGTCGCCGACCAGGCCCAGACCGAGATGCAGATGGGCTCGGGCGACGAGGAGGAGCCGGGCCGCGCCGAGCGTCCGTGGCTGCCGCCGGGCGCGCTCTCCAACGAGCCGCTGGGTCAGCAGTATCACGCCTATACGGTGAAGTTCGACGAGATCGTCGATGCCGACCAGCTGTGCGACGCCGAGGAACTCGGCCGCCTGCGCAACCATCTCGACCAGCAGCTCAGCCATCTGCAGGGCGTGATCGGCAAGCTCGCCAACCGCCTGCAGCGCCGACTGATGGCGCAGCAGAACCGCTCGTGGGACTTCGACCTCGACGAGGGCACGCTCGACGCGGCGCGCCTCGCCCGCATCGTCGCCAATCCCATGCACGCCCTCTCCTTCAAGAAGGAGAAGGAGACCAACTTCCGCGACACGGTCGTGTCGCTGTTGATCGACAACTCGGGCTCGATGCGCGGCCGGCCGATCACGGTGGCGGCGATGAGCGCCGACATCCTGGCCCGCACGCTCGAGCGCTGCGGCGTGAAGGTCGAGATCCTGGGCTTCACCACGCGCGCCTGGAAGGGCGGCCAGAGCCGCGAGCAGTGGCTCGCCGCCGGCAAGCCCGCCAATCCGGGCCGCCTCAACGATCTCCGGCACATCATCTACAAGCCGGCCGATGCGCCGTGGCGCCGGGCCCGCAAGAACTTGGGCCTGATGCTGCGCGAAGGAATCCTCAAGGAGAACATCGACGGCGAGGCGCTGTTGTGGGCGCACAACCGGCTGCTGCCGCGCACCGAAGAGCGCAAGATCATGATGGTGATCTCCGACGGCGCGCCGGTCGACGATTCGACTTTGTCGGTCAATCCCGGCAACTACCTCGAGCGCCACTTGCGCGACGTCATCGACTGGATCGAGACGCGTTCGCCAGTCGAGCTGATCGCCATCGGCATCGGCCATGACGTCACGCGCTACTACCGCCGCGCCGTCACCATCGTCGACGCCGACCAGCTGGGCGGCACGATGATGGAGCAGCTCGCCTCGCTGTTCGACGAGGAAGAACTCAAGGACATCCGGGCGGCGCGCGCGCCGCGTGGCGGCAAAGGTGGCAAGGCCCCCGCCGGCAAGGCGGGCGGCCGTCGCGCCGCCTGACCTTGCGCTCGATCCTCCGCTCGCTGTTCGTCGTCTGCCTGCTGGCGACGGCCTGCGCCGGCGCCTCGCCGCCGCCGGCGGTGGCGCAGGAGCAGCCGCTCGAGATCAGGAGCGCCTCGCAGCCCTTCAAGATCGACGACCCGTCGGCCAAGACGATCGGCCGCCTGGTCTGGCGCGGCGGCATCATGATGACCGCCAACTCGCGGCACTTCGGCGGCTGGTCGGACCTCCATATCTCGCCCGACGGCAAGACCCTGACCTCGATCTCCGACGAGGGCGCCTGGCTCACCGCCACCATCGCGTATGACGGCGAGGCCAATCTCGCCGGGCTCAGCAACGCCCGCATCGGCCAGCTGCACGGCCTCGACGGACGGCTGATCGCGAGCAAGGCCGAGGCCGACGCCGAGGCGATGG
The DNA here is from genome assembly GCA_021732285.1 of Reyranella sp. Taxonomy (GTDB): domain Bacteria; phylum Pseudomonadota; class Alphaproteobacteria; order Reyranellales; family Reyranellaceae; genus Reyranella. The sequence goes on from JAKFVH010000014.1 coordinate 4,529, forward strand.
CGCGCCTGCCCGACGGCTCGTGGCTGGTCGCCTTCGAGCGCGACCACCGGCTGTGGCGCTACCGCACGCTGACCGCGACGCCGACGCCGGTCGAAGGCCCGGCCGAGATCGGCCGTCAGCCGGCCAACGGCGGCATCGAGGCGATGACCGCGCTCGACGACGGCCGCGTCATCATGATCAGTGAGGAGTACAGCGAGCGGAACGGTACGGTGATGGGCTGGATCGGCACGCCGTCAGCCAACCGCTACCAGTGGCGGTCGTTCAGCTACGCCACCATCCCCGACTTCCGGCCGACCGCGATCGCCCGGCTGCCCGACGGCTCGTTCACGGTGCTCGAGCGGGCGTTCGACTTCGCCCGCGGCGTGCGCTGCCGTGTCATGCGTGTCGACGCCGGCCAGTTCGTGGCCGGCGGCACGGTGCAGGCCGAGGAGCTGGCGCGGCTCGCCTCGCCCTATGCGGTCGACAATCTGGAAGGCCTCGCGGCGACCCGTGGGCCGCGCGGCGAGACGCTGTTGTGGCTGATCTCGGACGACAACTTCAATCCGCTTCAGCGCAACATCCTGCTGCTGTTCGAGCTGGCGCCGTAGGCGCCATCTCGACCGGAGCCGCGCCATGCGCGGCGTAGCGGAGAGATCTATTTTGGTGGAGACGAGGTCCCTCGCCTACGGCTCGGGATGGCAGCTACGCTGCCACCTTCTTGGCATCCTTCTTGGCCTTGGCCGTGACGACCCGGCGCTTCAGCACCTTCATCTCGGGGCTGAGCTTGCTGTCGTTGGTGCCCAAGAGGTAGGCGTCGATGCCGCCATTGTGCTCGATGGTCTTCATGCCGCGCGGGGTGAGCCGCAGGCGGACCGTGTGGCCGAGCGCATCCGACAGGACCGAACCGACCTGCAGGTTGGACATGAACCGGCGCCGGGTCTTGTTGTTGGCGTGGCTCACATTGTTGCCGTATTGCACGGACTTGCCCGACAGGGCGCAACGACGAGGCATGGCGGCTTCCGCTAAAAAACGATCCCGCCGGAGGGCGGGAAGGCCGGCTTTTTAAGGGTCTGGCAAGGGGCCGTCAAGCGAACCAGTCCACCACCCGTTCGCTGATATCCTCGACCTGATCCTCCGGAATCACCCGTCCGCGGGCCGAGATTCCCGCCTGATGCACGGTTT
>JAKFVH010000074.1 GCA_021732285.1 Reyranella sp.
CCAGGGTCGGCCGCAGGACCTGATAAAGGCGCGCCACCAGGGCCGTCGCCAGCATCTTGCCAATGACAACACTGAGCGCCGAAAGCCCGTAGCGATGGTGAAAAGCAAACCAGACAGCGGAAAGTTTGATCGGAATGACCAGCAGCGACGGGGCAACGAAAGCCAGCAGGGCGCCCCACGGCGGCAGGCTGCGCAGCCACGCCTCCAGGCGTGCCACGGGCGGCCACTTGGCGATCGCCGCCATGGCGAGCCCGAGATAGTGCAGCAGCGTCTCTTCGATGAAGACGATCGCCGCCGCTATGGGCACGAACAGCAGTTCGAGGGCGTATTTGAGATGGCGTTTCACGGTAGTGACAACTAAAGCTGCAATCCTGGCATTTGGGTGACCACTACCATGCTCCTCCGCCGCACTCTTGCCCAGCTTATGGCCGCGGCCACGCTGCTGCCCGTCGGCCTTTTAGCCCAGGCCCGCCGCCCGCTGACCCGCATCGCCTTCGGCTCGTGCGCCGAACAGGCCGATTCGCAGCCCATCTGGGACGCCATTCTCGCCTACAAGCCTGAGCTTTTCATCTTCGCCGGCGACAACGTCTATGGCGACTTCAACACCGCCGACGCAGGCCCCCTGCGCAAGGCCTACGCCACGGCCGACGCCATCGCGGGCTACAACAAGCTGCGCAACAGCGTCAGCCATCTCGCGGTGTGGGACGACCACGACTACGGCATCAACGACGGTGGCGGGGACTTCCCCCACAAGGCCGTGTCGAAGGATCTCTTCCTCGATTTCTGGAAGGTGCCGACAAGCGACGTGCGGCGCACGCGCGAGGGCATCTACGATTCGCACATCATCGGCCCGCCGGGCATGCGCGTGCAGATCATCCTGCTCGACATGCGCTGGTTCCGCTCGCCGCTCAAGATCACCGACCAGCGCGGCGCGCCGGGCAAGGAGCGCTACCTGCCCGATCCCGATCCAACCAAGACCATGCTGGGCGAGACGCAATGGGCGTGGCTTGCCGACGAGTTGCGCAAGCCCGCCGAACTGCGCCTGTTGGTGTCGAGCATCCAGGTGTTGGCCGAAGGCCACGGCTGGGAGCGCTGGGGCAACTTCCCGCTCGAACGCCAGAAGCTTTTGGACACCATCCGCGATTCACGCGCCAAGGGCGTCGTGCTGCTGTCGGGCGATCGCCATATCGGCGCGCTCTATCGCGAAGCGCCAGCCGACATGCCGCCGCTCTACGAAGCGACATCGAGCGGCATCAACAAGGCGTTCTCCGCGGCGAAGGAGCCCGGGCCGAACCGACTCGGCGCGCTCTACGCGGCGCCGAACTTCGGCGTCGTCGACGTCGACTGGTGGGCACGCAAAATCACGCTGGCGTTGCGTGACGAGGCGGGCACGCCACAGCGCTCGGTCGACATCACCTTCGATGAACTGCAGCTTGCCAAGTAATTGCCCAGATTGAATCGAGGGATGGCGTTTCGCGGCTGCGCGTAACTGAGACAAGGCCGACGATCGATCGGCCGATCTCAGCTCATAGGACGTGCATGACTCGCGTGAAGGGACTCGCTTTCATTTCGTTTTTCGCTTTGGTTCTCTCTGCTAGTCCTCTTGCCGGAGCGCGGACCTCCAGGTCCGCTCATGAATCATGAGCGCGCCAGAGGCGCGCGGTCCGGAAGACGAAGACTATGAGCGGACCTGGAGGCCCGCGCTCCGGCAAGAAAACAGGGCCGCCCATTGGGCGGCCCTGTCATCGGCGATCGTCGTTGCTACTCGGGCTTGACGCCGGCGGCCCGCACCGCGGGCACCCACTTGTCGATCGAGGCCTTCAGCTGGCCGCCGAGCGCTTCGGGTGTCGCCTCCTTGCCCTCGGGCACGTCGACGGCGAGCTCGGACAGGCGCACCTTGATCTTGTCATCGGAGAGCGCGGCAACCAGTGCCTGGTTGAGCTTGGCAATGACGTCCTTCGACGTGCCCTTGGGCGCGAAGAAGCCGTTCCAGATCGTGACCTCGTAGCCCTTCAGCCCGGCCTCGTCGATGGTCGGCACGTCGGGCAGCTGGGCCACGCGCTTGGTCGTCGACACGCCCAGCGCCTTGATGTTCCCGCTCTTGATCTGCGGCAGCACGTTCACCGCCTGATCGACCATGTAGTCGAACTGGCCGGACACGAGATCGTTCAGCGCCGGGCCGGTGCCCTTGTAGGGGATCTCCAGCACGTCGACCTTCATCATGCTGTTCAGCATCAGGCCGCCGAGATGCGACGCGGCGCCGATGCCGGCCATGCCGTACTGCACCTTCTTCTCGTTGGCCTTCACATAGGCCTGGAACTCCTGGAAGGTCTTGGCCGGCAGGTCCTTCTTGGTGACCAGCACCATCGGGTTGGTGCCGCCGAGCCCGACCGGCTCAAAATCCTTCTGGCTGTCGTAGGGCAGCGACTTGTAGAGCGCGATGTTGACCGCGAGCGTACCCATGTGGGTGAAGCTGAGCGTGTATCCATCGGGAGCGGCGCGCGCGACCTTTGCGACGCCGATCGTGCCGCCGGCGCCGCCGATATTCTCCACGATCATCTGCTGGCCCAGTGCCTCGCCCATGCGCTGGCAGAGGATGCGTGCCAACGCGTCGGTCGGGCCGCCGGCCGCAAAGGGGACGACCACGATGATGGGCTTGGCCGGATAGGCCTGGGCCATCGAAGCAAACGGCATGGCCGCAAGACCGCTCGCCGCGGTCGCAGCAAGCAGAGTGCGTCTCTTCATTGAAGTCTCCCTGAAGCGGTCATTTCTCAGGGCGAGCTACACCGTCTTCACAAGCTCCGCAATGGCCGCGCCCACGGTCTTAGTGTCGCCGTTGCCGCCCAGGTCCCGTGTCCGGGGTCCGCCTTCCACCAGGGAGGCCGCAATCGCCCGCTCGATGGCCTCGGCCGCCTCGGGGTAGCCGAGATGTCGCACCATCATGGCGCCCGACCAGATCTGGCCGATCGGGTTGGCGATCCCCTTGCCGGCGATGTCCGGGGCCGAGCCGTGCACCGGCTCGAACATCGAGGGGAACTTGCGCTCGGGGTTGATGTTGCCCGACGGCGCCACGCCGATCGAGCCGGTCAGCGCCGGCCCCAGGTCCGACAGGATGTCGCCGAACAGGTTGGAGCCGACCACGACGTCGAACCAGTCGGGATTGCGCACGAAGTGCGCCGTCAGAATATCGATGTGGTACTGGTCGGCCTTGATGTCGGGATAGTTCTTCTTCATCTCGGCGAAGCGCTCGTCCCAGAACGGCATCGTATGGATGATGCCGTTGGACTTGGTGGCCGAGGTCACGTGCTTCTTCTTGCCCTTGCTCGCGAACTCGAAGGCGAACTTCAGCACGCGATCGACGCCCTTGCGCGTGAACACTGCCTCCTGCACCGCCATCTCGTTCTCGGTGCCCTGGAACATGCGGCCGCCGAGCTGGCTGTACTCGCCCTCGGTGTTCTCGCGCACCACCCAGAAGTCGATCTCGCCCGGCTTGCGGTTGGCGAGCGGCGACGGCACACCTTCGAACAGGCGAACGGGCCGGAGGTTCACGTACTCATCGAAGTCACGGCGGATCGGGATCAGGAGGCCCCACAGCGAAACGTGGTCGGGCACGCCCGGCCAGCCGACGGCGCCTAAAAAGATGCTCTCGAATGCCTTGAGCTGCTCCATGCCGTCGTCGGGCATCATCTTGCCGGTCTGCAGCAGACGATCGCACGACCAGTCGAAGTCGGTGAACTCCAATTGGAAGTTGAAGCGCCGCGCCGCGGCTTCGAGCACGCGCACGCCCTCGGGCAGAACCTCTTTGCCGATTCCGTCTCCCGGAATGAGCGCGATCTTATGCTTGGCCATGCTTTCCTCCTGCGGCGCCGAACGACGTATACTGGACGGGTGTTCTGGAGCAAGCCCAAGGGGCAGCGATGACCTACGACCTCAAGATCACGGGCGGCACGATCGTCGACGGTTCAGGCAAGCCCGGCTTCACGGGTGACGTCGGCGTCAAGGACGGCAAGGTGGTGGCCCTGGGCAAGGCCGAAGGCGCTGCCGACACGACCATCGATGCCACGGCCAAGGTCGTCGCGCCGGGCTTCGTCGATGTGCACACGCACTATGACGCCCAGATCCTGTGGGACCGCATGCTCAGCATCTCGCCCTGGCATGGCGTCACCACGACGGTGATCGGCAATTGCGGCTTCGGCGTCGCGCCGACCAAGGCGATCCATCGCAAGCTCATCATGCAGACGCTCGAGAAGGTCGAGGGCATGAGCCTCGAAGCCCTGGAGGCGGGCCTGGGCATGAGCTGGCCGTTCGAGACCCTCCCGCAGTACCTCGATGCGCTGGAAAAACGCGGCTCAGCAATCAATGTCGCCGCCCTGTTCGGCCACACACCCCTGCGCCTCTACGTCATGGGTGAAGAATCGACCGAGCGCGCGGCCACCGCCGACGAGATCGCGACGATGAAGAAGCTGGTGCGCGAGGCGATGGACGCCGGCGCCATCGGCTTCGGCACGTCGGTGTCAGTGAGCCACAACGGCTATGCCGGCAAGCCGGTGCCCAGCCGCCAGGCCACGGTCGAGGAGATGGACGCGCTAGTATCCGTGATGGGCGAACTGAAGCGCGGCCTGATGCAGATCACGATCGGCCGCGACTTCTCCACGCGGCACATGGCCGAGGTCAGCCGCAAGTACAACGTACCAGTCACCTGGACCGCCCTGCTCTCCTACCTCTACGGGCCGGGCGGCCATCGCAAGCAACTCGACCTCGCCGCCGAGCAGCGCAAGTCGGGTGCGCTGGTGATCCCGCAGGTGAGCTGCCGGCCGCTCAACTTCGAGTTCACCTTCGCCGAGCCGTTCATCTTCGATGTGATGATATTCATGAACGAGCTCGCCGTCGCGGAGGCCAAGACGCCGGGCACGCGCCGCCGCGCCTATGCCGATCCGGCATGGCGCGAGAAGCTGCGCAGCGAGCTCACACCGCTGTTCCGCAACTGGTGGGACCGCGTGATCATCGCCTGGGCGCCGTCGGCACGCGAACTCGAGGAGCAGCCGCTCGCCCAAGCGGCGGCCAGGCTCGGCAAGGACCCGGTCGATCTCGCGCTCGATCTCGCACTCGCCAACGACCTGCAGGCGCGCTTCCGCATGGCCGTGATGAACTTCGACGAGAAGGAAGTGGCCGAGCTGATCACCGATCCCAACACGATCATCGCTCTGTCCGATGCCGGCGCGCATGCCAGCCAGCTCTGCGATGCCTGCTATTCGACCTACCTGCTCGGCCATTGGGTGCGCGAGCGCAAGACCTTCACCATCGAGCAGGCTGTTCACAACCTGACGCAGCGGCCGGCCGAGATGTTCGGCATCACCGATCGCGGCCTGCTGGCCGAAGGCAGGCCGGCGGATGTCGTGGTGTTCGACCCCAGGACGGTCGGCCCCGGTCCGCTGAAACGCGTCTATGATCTGCCGGCCGGCGCCGACCGGCTGGTGTCGGAGGCGAGCGGCATCGACGCCGTGATCGTCAACGGCAAGCTCATCCGTCGCGACGGCAAGGACGCCGTCGCGGCAAACGACAAGCTGCCGGGACGCCTGCTGCGTCACGGCAAGGCTGCCTGAGGCCTTCCCCCTCCCTGCCTCCCCCGTCAGACGGGGGAGGCAGGGAGG
>JAKFVH010000094.1 GCA_021732285.1 Reyranella sp.
TTTTCCGGCCATTTGCTTGACTTGGCCGAGCATTCCGTGCCTTTTGCCGCCCCGTAAAACCCCGGAAAATGCGTGATGTCTTCCGTCTACCGAACCCATACGTGCGGCCAGTTGCGGCCCGAGCATGTCGGCCAGCAGGCCCGTCTTTCAGGCTGGGTGCAGCGCAAGCGCGACCACGGCAACCTGCTGTTCATCGACCTGCGCGACCACTATGGCGTGACCCAGGTGGTGGTGGACGTCAGCAGCCCGGTCTTCAAGACCGCCGAGGCCGTGCGCAGTGAAAGCGTGATCACGGTCACGGGCAAGGTCGTGGCCCGCGAGGCCGCAACGGTGAACCCGCGCCTTGCCACCGGCGCCGTCGAGCTCGACGCCACCGAGATGGTCGTGCAGTCGATGGCCGAGACCCTGCCGATCCCGGTCTTTGCCGAGCACGACACGACGCCCGAGGAGCTGCGGCTGAAATACCGCTTCCTCGACCTGCGCAAGGACAAGCTGCACAAGAACATCATCCTGCGCAGCCAGGTCATTGCGAGCCTGCGCCGCCGCATGATCGAGCAGGGTTTTATGGAGTTCCAGACGCCCATCCTGACGGCCGACAGCCCGGAAGGCGCGCGCTCCTACGTCGTGCCGAGCCGCCTGCACCCCGGCAAGTTCTATGCGCTGCCGCAGGCGCCGCAGATGTTCAAGCAGTTGCTGATGGTCTCGGGCTTCGACCGCTACTTCCAGATTGCGCCCTGCTTCCGCGACGAGGACGCCCGCGCCGACCGCGCGCCGGGCGAGTTCTACCAGCTCGACTTCGAGATGAGCTTCGTCACGCAGGAAGACGTGTTCGCGGCCATCGAGCCGGTGCTGGGCGGCGTGTTCGAGGAATTCGCCTCCTTCAACCGTGAGAGCGCGCGCAAGGTCACCAAGTGGCCGTTCCCGCGCATCCCCTATGCCGAGGCGCTGCTGACCTACGGCACCGACAAGCCCGACCTGCGCAACCCCCTCAGGATCGTCGACGCCGGCGAGGTCTTCGCCGGTTCAGACTTCAAGGTATTCGCGAGCATCGTCGCCTCCGGCGGCGTCGTGCGCGCCCTGCGTGCGCCCAAGGCGGCGGGCCAGCCCAGAAGCTTCTTCGATAAGCTGAACTCGTGGGCACAGGGCGAGGGCAAGCCTGGCCTGGGCTACATCGTGCTCGAAGGTGGGGCCGGGAAGGGCCCGATCGCCAAGTTTGTGACCGGGGACCGCCTGGCCAAATTGAAGGCGCTGACCGGCGCCGAGGACGGCGATGCGGTGTTCTTCGTCGCCGACAAGCCCGAGGCGGCGTGGAAGTTCGCCGGCCAGGCGCGCACCAAGGTCGGCCAGGAGATGGGCCTGATCGCGGAGGACGCCTTCGAGTTCTGCTGGATCGTCGACTTCCCGATGTTCGAGTACGACGAGACGGCCAAGAAGATCGACTTCAGCCACAACCCGTTCTCGATGCCCCAGGGCGGGCTGGAGGCGCTGGAGACGCAGGATCCGCTCACCATCAACGCCTGGCAGTACGACATCGTCTGCAACGGCATCGAACTCTGCTCGGGCGCGATCCGGAACCATCGCCCGGAGATCATGTTCAAGGCCTTCGGCATCGCGGGCTACAGCAAGGAAGAGGTCGAGCGCCGCTTCGGCGGCATGCTGAACGCCTTCCGCTACGGCGCGCCGCCGCACGGCGGCGCCGCCCCCGGCGTCGACCGCATCGTCATGCTGCTGGCCGACGAGCCCAACATACGCGAGGTCATCACCTTCCCGATGAACCAGCAGGCCGTCGACCTCATGATGGATGCACCGACCGAGCTGCCAATGGAAAAGCTGCGCGAACTGCACATTGCGCTTCGCCTGCCGCCGCCGAAGAAGGATTAGCGGATTCATTCCTCCCCACGCGTAGCGTGGGGAGGTGGCCGCGTAGCGGCCAGAGGGGTCATGGGCATCACCATTGATGCTCATGACCCCTCTGGCCCTTCGGGCCACCTCCCCATCGCGGAAACCGCGATGGGGAGGCAATGACCTCAAACGACTAGCTCATTGCCCCTGACGGGGTAGCGCCTTGCCTTGCCGCTACAAGTCCTCGCTGCCAGACTCGAGTGAATATCGGCAATCGACCGGTTCACCACGGAGGAAGCAATGACGGACACGACAAGGCGTGACTTTCTAACCGTCGCTACGGCCGGAGGAGCGGCAGCGACGCTCGGTATGATCGGTGTGACGCCAGCCCTGGCCGGCGTCGCGGCCGGGCGCTCGGAGAAGCCGCTGAAGGCTGCGTTCTCCAACGCCGGCCTGCAGGCCACCTGGTGCGCCCAGGGCAAATCCGCCGCTGAATACTGGGGCAAGCTGTTCAATGTCGAGGTGACGTGGTTCGACGGCCAGCTCGATGCCGTCAAGCAGCGCGCCGCGGTCGACAACATGGCCTCGCAGAAATGGGACTTCGTCGCCATCCAGGCCTTCGGCATCGGCACGCTGACCCAGCCGGTGCAGAAGATGATCGACGGCGGCACGCCCGTGATCGACATGGACACGCTGATCGCGCCGCTCGACAAGATTAACGTCCACACCTTCCTCGCGCCCGACAACGAGTTCATGGGCGCATCGGTGACCCAGGCGCTGGTCGCCAAGCTCGGCGGCAAGGGCAAGATGATCATGACCCAGGGCGCGCTCGGCCATACCGGCGCTCAGGGCCGGGCCAAGGGATTCAATGCGGTGGTCAAGCAGTATCCCGGCATAGAGGTGCTCGATACCCAGCCGGCCGACTGGGACGTCACCAAGGTGGCGCGCCTGTGGGAGACCTATCTCACCAAGTACCCGCAGATCGACGCGGCGTTCTTCCATAACGACGACATGGCGCTCGCCGCCTACAACGTCATGAAGGCGCGCAACCGCACCAACATCCTGATCGGCGGCGTCGACGCCATGCCGCCGGCCATCAACGCCGTCGCCGACGGCCGCATGTTCGCCACGGTGCGCAACCCGAGCTGCCGCATCCACGGCGGCGCGATCATCGCGGGCGTCGCGGCGGTCACGGCGGGCGAGAAGGCCGGCACCGGCATTCCCAAGAGCATCGTCACCGACGGCCCGGTGGTGACCAAGGAGAACGCCGCTGGCATGCTGTGGATGCAGGATCACTTCCTGATCTAGGGCGAATTGGCCTTCGTGCACTCACGTCAAGCTCTTCCGGACCGCCGGCCTCCGGCCGGCTCAAGCATCATGAGCCGGCAAGATGCCGGCGGTCCGGAAGACTATGAGTCCATCCACTGCGGTCACGCATGACGGAAGAAGCCGCGCCGCCGCTCGAACTGCGCGGCATCTCCAAGTCGTTCGGCGGCGTCGCGGCGCTCCGCGACGTCGACTTCGTGCTGCGCGCCGGCGAGATCCACGGCCTGGTCGGCGAGAACGGCGCCGGCAAGTCGACCCTGATGAAGATCATTGCCGGCCTGCACGGCCAGTACGACGGGCGCATGGCGATCGACGGCCGGCCGGTCCATTTCCGCTCGCCGCGCGAGGCGCTGGCCGCCGGCATCGGCATGGTCCACCAGGAGCTGAGCGTCGTGCCCGACCTCACGGTGGCCGAGAACGTCTATCTCGGCCAGCAGCCGACGAAGGGCGGCATCGTCGACTGGCGTGCCATGGTCGACGGTGCGCGCCGGCATCTCGCCGATCTCGGCATCGACGTCGATCCGCGCGCCCGCATGGGCTCGCTGGCGATCGGCCTGCAGCAGCTGATCGAGCTCGCCCGCGTGCTGTTCTCGGGCGCGCGCATCGTCATCCTCGACGAGCCGACTTCGGCGCTCTCGCCGCCCGAGGTCCAGCGCCTGTTCGAGGTGCTGCGCGGCGTGCGCGCCAGCGGCCGCAGCATCGTCTTCATCTCGCATTTCCTCGACGACGTTTTAGCGATCTCCGACACCGTCACGATCTTCCGCAACGGCCGGCTGATCGCCACCGAGGCGGCCGCCACCATCGACAAGGGCTGGCTGATCCAGCGCATGATCGGCCGCGGGCACGAGGAACTGGAGGGCAGCTACACCGGCGCGGTCGCGCTCCGCAGCAAACCCGACGCCGCGGTCGTGCTCGACGTGCGTGGCTTGGCCGTCGGCCGCGCCTTCGCCGACGTTTCCCTCGACGTAAGGGCCGGCGAGGTTTTGGGCATCTACGGCTTCATGGGCTGCGGCCTGATCGAGCTTGCCCGCACGCTGTTCGGCAAGCTCAGGGCCGATGCCGGCACCATGTCGATCGATGGCAAGGCCCTGCGGCCGCGCAGCACGGCCGAAGCCTGCCGCGCCGGCATCGCCTTCGTGCCGGAGAGTCGCCGCTCGATGCTCTTCCACGCCGAGCCGGTCTACAAGAACATGTCCATAAGCGTGCTGGCCCGCATCGGCCGCCTGCTGCTGCGGCCCTCGGTCGAGAAGGAGATCGCCCGGCGCCACGTCCAGTCGCTGTCGATCCGCCCGCCGACCGTCGAGACGCTTTTGGGCAGCCTGTCGGGCGGCAACCAGCAGAAGGTGGCACTCGCAAAATGGCTGACCTGGCCGCCCAAGGTGCTGGTGCTGAGCGAGCCGACGCGCGGCATGGATGTCGGCGCCAAGGAGGACGTCCTGCGCATCGTCAAGGGCCTGCGCGACCAGGGCATGGGCGTCGTCGTGCTGTCGACCGAGCCCGAGACAGTGCTGTCCTTGGCCGACCGCATCGTCGTGATGAAGAAGGGCCGGATCGTGCGAGAATTCGCCGGCGAGACCGTGAGCAAGGACCAGCTCCTGGAGGCGGCGTGACATGACGGCGATGACTGTTTTCCTGCGCAACCAGATGCGCATCATCGCGCCGTTCGCGACCCTGATCGTGCTGGTGGCCTTCTTCAGCCTGACCAGCCGCTCCTTCGCCTCGCTGGACAACGCCGCCAATATCCTGACGCAGATCTCGGTGACGGGGATCATCGCGGTCGGCCTGACCTTCGTGATCCTGTGCGCCGAGATCGACCTCTCGGTCGCGGCCATCGCCAACGTCACCGGCATCGCCGTCGCCTATTTCACGCTGCAGGAAAGCTACGTGAACATCGCCAACGTGCCGCTGCCGGGCTTTGCCGCCATCATCCTGGCGCTGATCGGCTGTGCCCTGCTGGGCCTGGTCAATGCCGCGGGCATCACGCTGATCGGCATCCCGTCCTTCATCATGACGCTCGCCATGATGCAGATCGGCGCCGGCATCTGCGCCCTGCTGGTGCGCGGCCAGATCGCCTATGCCGTCCCCGACCTCGTCTCCCTGCTGGGGGCGGGCAGGGTGGCCGGCATTCCCTGCCTGGTGATGGTGGCGGCAGCCTTCCTGCTGGCCGGCCACCTGGTGCTGACCTACACGCGCTTCGGCCGCTACGTTTACATGGTGGGCGGCAACCGCGAGGCGGCCGAGTATGCCGGCGTCAACGTCAAGCTGGTCCTGGGCGCCGTCATCGTCATCTCGGCCATGTGCTCGGGCGTTGCCGGCATGCTGGGCGTCGCCCATTTCGGCAGCGCCCAGCAGAACGAGTTCGACGGCTATCTGCTGGACGCCATCGCCGCCGTCGTGGTCGGCGGCACCAGCCTGTTCGGCGG
>JAKFVH010000237.1 GCA_021732285.1 Reyranella sp.
TCGAGGGTGCGCACCGCCACGGTCTCGGTATGGTCGGCGACGTTCAGGCCGGCATAGTCGCCGACCCGGTCATGGTCGGGCTCGAGGAACGAGCTGAACTGGTCGGAGACCATGACGTTGATCTGCAGCGAGCCTTCCTTGCTGCCGAGCGCATAGCCCTCGATGTGCCACTTGCCGTCGGAGCGGCTGCGCTCGCGCAACGCCTCGACATGACGGCTCAACGGCTCGAAGGAGACGATCGTGCCGTCATACAGCACCCGGTCGCGCAGGAAGTCGTGATACTGGCCCGCATTGGCGCCGACATCGAGAACGCAGTCGATGTCGAGGCGCGCTAAAAGCTCGCGCAGGTGAAGCGCGAAGTCGCGCTCCTTCATCTCCCTGAGCGGCACGATGTCGTAGCCGAACGAGCGGCTGACCTTGAGCACCGAGTCCTTCACGATCTTGAGCATGGCGTCTCCAACAATGGCTCGGATACTGGCCCGCCTGCTGTCGGAACTCCTCGTGATCACTGTGTGATCGGCCCTCGCGACGATTGAGTGACGTTGTCACATCGACCACCTTCGGCCGTCCAACCCGGAGGAAATGACAATTGTTCGCGTCCACCGTTCGCGGGCCGGTGCTGGTCACCGGCGGCGCCGGCTACATCGGCAGCCACGTTTGCAAGGCGCTGGCCGAAGCCGGCGCCCGGCCACTCTGCCTCGACACCCTCGAGAAGGGGCATGAATGGGCGGTGCGCTGGGGCGACCTGGCGCGCGGCGACGTCGGCGACGGACGCCTCGTGGAGGAGATCTTCCGGCGCCACAAGCCGCAGGTGGTCATCCATCTGGCGGGCTACATCGAAGTCGGCGAATCGGTCGCCAATCCCGAACGCTATCTCGTCAACAACTCGGCCAAGAGCCGCGTGCTGATCGGCGCCGCCATCCGCCACAAGGTCGAGGCCTTCGTGTTCTCCAGCACCTGCGCCGTCTACGGCCTGCCGCAGTCCGACCTGCTGCAGGAGGGCCACAAGATCGCGCCGATCAATCCCTACGCCGTCTCCAAGGCGAGCGTGGAGCGCGCCCTGGAGGCTGCGACCTGGCGCGGCCTGCGCTCGGTCTCCCTGCGCTACTTCAACGCCACGGGTGCCGACTCAGGCGGCGAGATCGGCGAGGCGCACGAGCCGGAGACGCATCTGCTGCCGCTTGCCGTCGATGCCGCGCTCGGCCTGCGCGGAGCCCTGATCGTGCACGGCGAGGATTACCCGACCCAGGACGGCTCGTGCGTGCGCGATTTCGTGCATGTCTCGGATCTTGCCGATGCGCATCTCAAGGCCGTGGAGTGGCTGATGCGCCAGAAGCCCGGTCGCGGCCGTCACGACGTCTTCAACCTGGGCTCCGGCGCGGGCTACAGCGTCAAGCAGGTGGTCCAGGAGATCGGCCGTTCGGTCGGCCGGCCGGTGCCGCATGTCTTCGGCGCGCGCCGGCCGGGCGATTCGCCCCAGCTGGTGGGCTGCATCGCCAAGGCGCAACACGACCTGGGATGGACGCCCTTGCGCGGCCTCGAGACGCAGATCGAGGACACGGTCCGCTGGCGGCGCGCCATGGTCCGCTAAGGAACGTCCAAGACCCCGGAGGCGTTTCCTGCGGTCCGAAGCCGGTTTCAGGCCAAGACGGACCCCAGGAGGCACTCGTGGCGGACGACACTCGCGGCCCCGGCAATGGGCTTCTTTACGCGCTTCTCGGCGCGCTCTCAGTCGTCGTGGTCGGTGGCGGCTTTTACATCTATCAAAACAGCCAGGAGCAGCCCTCGATGGCGCAGGCGCCTGCGCCGGCCGCGCCGGCAGCAAGGCCCGCACCGGCGCCTCCTCCTCCGCAACAAGCCGCACCGGCAGGACCCTCGGCAAGCCAGCTCGCCCAGGCGCGCGCGGCGATCATCGATGCCCGGCGGATGGCGGCACGCGGCGACTTCACCGGCGCTGAAATGGCGCTGCAGGGCGCCGACCGCGCCGTCCCGGGCTTTGCCGAGACCGCGGCCGCGCGGCGCGAGATCGCCGACTTGGCGAGCACGCGCGGCGATGCCCGGCGCGACCGCGCCGAGCGGCGGCAGGACGCCACGCGCATCGCTACCCTGGTCGATGTCGCCCGAGCCGCCATCGCCCGGCGCGACTACGCCACCGCCAACCGCGCGCTCGACGAAGCCGAGCGCATCGACGCCCAGGATCCCGCGGTGGTGAGGGCGCGCAATGAGCTCCAGGAAGCGGCCGCACGCCCCGGCCGGCGTGACGAACGGAACTGATTACGAAAAAGCCCACCCGATGCAGATCGGGTGGGCTAGTCGACGAGCCTGGCGGGGGAAGAACGCCAAGCGCGGAAAATTGGCTTAACGCGTATAGACAGTGGTCGTCGTGGTCTTGGGCGCCGTGTCGGTGTAGACGACGGCGGACGGCGCCGGCGCGACCACGGCGGCGGTGGCAGGTGCCGGTTGCACGATCCGTTCCTCGCGGACCATGCAGGCCGAGACGAGGACGGAACTTGTAACGCAGGCAAGAAGAACAAGGAGCGGCTTCATGGCTTGCTCCCTAACGGGTGTAGACGGTTGTGGTGGCAGTCGCTGGCGCCGGATCGGTGTAGATCACGGTGTTCGACGCCGGAACCGGGGTGGCAACCACGGTCGCGGCCGGAGCGGCGGGCCGCTCCACGACCTCGTGCCGATAGGTGCAAGCGCTGACCATGCCGACGATGACGATGGCGAAAACGGGGGCGAAAACGGGAAGAGACTTCATCGCTTGTACTCCCTGTGTGGGACGACAACGGGGCGTCCCCTCGGCGGTTGCCCTTAAAAACAGACCATCGGCCGACCGGGAACCTGTCGGATTTGCGCAACCACGGTACCTCGCCCGCGTTCATCCTTTGCCGGTCTCTCCCACGTACCGGCCCCCGCCTCGAAGGCCGCTCCTCGACATGATCGGTGAGTGCGCTCGAGGCGGGGCCAGGCGGAGAGCCTTCTGAATGGCCGCCGAAAGCGCCGGCATCCTTCTGTACAAACGCAAAGGTCGCGGGCTGCTGGTGTTGCTGGCCCATCCCGGCGGTCCGTTCTGGCGCAACAAGGACGATGGTGCCTGGACGATCCCCAAAGGCGAACGTGCCATCGGCGAAGATGCAGAGGTCACGGCGCGCCGGGAATTCGTCGAGGAACTCGGCGCCACGCCGACGGGCCCGCTGATCCCGCTCGGCCGCATCCGCCACCGCGGCGGCAAGCAGGTCGACGGCTTCGCCCTCGAGGGCGATCTCGACGTCGAGCGCATCTCGAGCAACACCTTCGAGATCGAATGGCCACCGCGCAGCGGCCGCCGGCAGTCCTTTCCCGAAGTCGATCGCGCGGCCTGGTTCTCGCCGGATGAAGCGCGCCAGAAGATCAATGCCGCGCAGAGGCCGTTCATCGACCGCCTCGAAGAGCTCTGCGCCAAGCCATGAAAAAGGCGGCCCTTGCGGGCCGCCTTTCCCAAAGTCAGGAACGATCGCTCAGCTCGGTCCGACGGGCCGGCCGGGCCAGCGGTAGCCGGGCGCCGGCAGCGGGATCTTGTTGTCGATCAGGGCGTTCTCGAGCACCGGGATACCGGCCTGGTAGTCGCCGGCCTCGCACTTCGCCATCGCCGCGGCTTCAGGCGTATCGAGCTGCGAGGTGCGGAACTGGCGCCACTTGTCGCTCAGCGCCTTGCAGTAGCTGCGCGGATCCGAGAAGACGGTGGTGGTCGACACCATTGCGCCATCCATCACGATCTCGACGCGTCGGTTCTGCGGCTCGCGCACGCCGTCGCCGGTCGCCACCAGGGGCTGGGACTCGCCTTTGCCGACCACGGTGATGGCGTCGGCGGGCACGCCCTGACGCACCAGCTCGGCCTTCACCGAATTGGCGCGGCGCAGCGACAGCGCCATGTTGTAGTTCTCCGGACCCGACGTGTCGGTGTGGCCGGTTGCCGTGATGCGCGCACTGCCGCGTGACTTGAACGCGGCGGCTGCTTGCCCAATGGTCTGGACTGCCTGCTGCGACAGGTTCGAGCGATCCCAGTCGAAGAAGACCATGAACGATGTCGGCGCCGCGACGGGCGGTGGCGGCGGCGGCGGTGGGGGCGGCTCCGAAGAGCAGGCCGCCACGAGCAGCGTCGTCGCGAGGACAACCAACAGTTTCCTGAGCATGATTTGTTCCCCTCAGAGCAGAGGCTCGAAGGGGCGGAGCTCCCCTCCGGACCGCGCACCAATGCGCGCGTTCGGAGAGAAACGCCACAATCCTGCCCGGGTTCCCGCGCCGTGCAGAATGTGCCACGCGGGCCGGTTTTTTGCAGTGCCGGTTCAGGCAGCGAGCTTGTAGAGCTCCGCCACGTTGTCCCGCAGGATGCGCTTCTTCAGCTCAGGGCTGAGATGCGCGGTCTGCTCGGCGATCACGTCCTGGCTGTGCGGCCAGGTCGAATCACTATGCGGGAAGTCACTGGCCCACATCAGCTGATGCGGATCGAGCTGGTTGGCGAACTGGAAGGCCGTCCAGTCGTCCTGGAAGGTGAGCGCGATGTGCTTGCGGAAATACTCCGACGGCAGGCGCTGCAGCTCCTTGCCCTTCATCCAGTAGCGGTGCCGCTTGTAGGCGTGGTCCATGCGATACATGAAATGCGGTGCCCAGCCGGCGTCGGCTTCGACGCAGACGACGCGCAACTTGGGATGCCGCTCGAACACGCCGGAATAGACCAGCATGCCCATGATGTCCTGGCAGCCGCGGATGATCGACAGGAAGCTGTTAATCTTGGGCCCGCGCGGCTTGATCATGGTGTTGTCGCCGCTCGACGTCAGGATGTGGAAGCTGAGCGGCAGCTCCAGCGCGACGGCCGCTTCCCAGAATGGATCGAACGCGGGATCGTCGAAGTCCTTCTCGCCGGGATTGCCCGGCATCATGACGCCGCGGAAACCCATCGCCTTGATGCGCTCGAGATCTTCGATGCCTTCCTTGACCGTGCGGATGCAGGTCTGGCCCATGCCGATCAGGCGCTCGGGATCGTGGCTCACGTAGGTCAGCAGCCAGCGATTGTAGGCGTCGAAGCAGGCCTTCTTGTAGTCGAGGTCGGAATGATTGCAGAGCAGCATGCCGACGCTGGGATAGATGACCTCGGCAGCGACGCCGTCCTTGTCCTGGTCGGCGAGGCGCTCCGTGGGGTCCCAGCCGCTGCGGTGAAGGTCGTCGAACCGGGCGCCGCCGATGCGGATATCCTTGGGGTCGACGCCGGCAGCGGCAATCAGGCCCATCGGCACCGGCGTCTTCATGCCCTCGACGACGTAGATGTCGCCCATGCCTTCCTTGTAGACGACGTGCGGCGCCTTATCCCGCCAGGCCGGGTCGATGTGGTCGACATAGCAATTGGGCGGCTCGGTGATGTGCGAATCGGCCGAAATCGGACGCCAGTCCATACTGTTTCCTCCTGCCTGCGCGGCCGAATCGTAGGCAGACGCGGCGTCCCGCCGCAAGCTGGCGCGGAACGCCCGTTTCGGCGGGCGGCAACGGTTGAACCGGTTCCGG
>JAKFVH010000187.1 GCA_021732285.1 Reyranella sp.
AATGCTTCGTAGAGCGCACCATCCGCCGCGCCCGGCAGGCCGACATCGTGATCGCCAACCATGCGCTGGTGATGGTGCAGGCGGCGATGGGCGGCCTCGACGATGCGACGCGGCCGCTGCGCTACGTGTTCGACGAAGGCCATCACCTGTTCGACGCCGCCGACAGTGCCTTCGGCGCGCATTTGAGCGGCGTCGAGGCCTCCGACCTCAGGCGCTGGCTTCTGGGCGCCGAAGGCCGCCGCGGCAGCCGGGCGCGCGGCCTCGAGCGGCGCCTCAACGACCTCTTGGGCGACGACCTCGAAGCTCACAGGGCGCTGCGCCGCCTGCTCGATCTCGCCCAGCAACTGCCCTCGCCCAACTGGCAGACGCGGCTCGCCGACGGCACGGTGCTGGGGCCGGCCGAGGAGTTCCTGGCGCTCGTGCGCCAACAGGTGCGTGCCCGCGCCTCGGGCGAGGACCAGGGCTTCGGCCAGGAATGCGACGTGCGTCCGCTCAATCCCGGACTGATCGGAGCGGCCGACCGGCTGGGCGAGGCGCTGGAGCAGATGCTGGCGCCGGTGCGCCGGCTGCGCCAGGCATTGCGCACCAAGCTCGAAAGCGAGGCCGACAGGCTCGATTCCGGCCAGCGCGGGCGCATCGAGGGCGTGGCGCGCTCGCTTGCCAATCGCTGCGAGCTCACGCTCGACGCCTGGCGCGCCATGCTGCGCGGGCTGCACAACGAGCCCGATCCCGCCTTCGTCGACTGGTTCGCCATCGAGAAGAGCCAGAACCGCGAGATCGATGTCGGCATGTACCGCCACTATCTCGATCCCACCGAGCCGTTCGTGAACTCGGTGATCGTGCCGTCGCACGGCGCCGTCATCACCTCGGCGACCCTGCGCGATTCGCTGGGCGTGCCGGCAGCCGCCAACGACGAGCTGGCCGAATCGCTGGCCGACTGGATGGTCGCCGAGGCCCGCACCGGCACCCGCCATCTCGCAGCGCCGGCGATCCGCGCCGCCATGGCCTCGCCCTTCGACTATGCCCAGGCAACCCGCGTGCTGATCGTGCGCGACGTCAAGCGCGACGACGCCGACCAGGTGGCGGCCGCCTATCGCGAGCTGTTCCTGGCGGCGGGCGGCGGCGCGCTCGGGCTGTTCACCGCCATCGGCCGCCTGCGCGCCGTGCACCAGCGCATCGCACCCACGCTCGAGGAGGCGGGACTGCCGCTCTATGCCCAGCATGTCGGCGGCATGGATGCCGCCACGCTGGTCGACATCTTCCGCGCCGAGGAGCACTCGTGCCTTCTCGGCACCGACGCGGTGCGCGACGGTGTCGATGTGCCGGGCCGCTCGCTGCGCCTGATCGTGTTCGATCGCGTGCCCTGGCCGCGACCCGACATCTTGCACCGCGCCCGCAAGGCTGCGTGGAAAGAGGCGGGCGCCGGCGCCAACGCCTACGACGACATGCTGGCGCGGCTGCGCCTGAAACAAGCCTACGGCCGGCTGATCCGCCGCGCTGACGATCGCGGCGTGTTCGTCATGCTGGATTCGCGCCTGCCCAGCCGGCTCCTCGGCGCCTTCCCACCGGGCGTTGCCGTCGATCGCATCGGGCTCGCCGAGGCGATCACGGCTGTGAAGGGCTTCCTCGGGCCCGCCTGAGCGCTGCATGCATTGCTAGCGGCGAATTTCCGCAGTTTGCGCAGTTTGCGCTACCCCCTGCGACGGCGCAGGCGGAGCGCGCCGTCGGCCGAGGTCAAGCGATGGCGCTCGGCGGGAACCTGGCGCCCGCCGCGTTGAGATCCGATTCACGATGCAAAGAGCGACGGCCACTGTACCACGCGTGTTATGACCGATCAATAACTAATGTTATTACACCGGTCATTTCACAAAGCGCTGCAAGGTCCAGAACAGGGCCGCCCCGAAGGCCACGCCATAAACGCCGAACTCGACCGTCGTCATCAGCCGCTTGCGCCGCCGGCGCGCCAATATCGACGATCGAATCTTTTCCTTGGGGACGAGATCGGTCGTCCATTTCGAGCCCGGCCGCCGGTAGAGCACCCGCGTGTCCTTCCACCAGCCCAGGCAGGCACCGATCAGGCCGAAGACGGTAGAGATGATGATCAGCACGGCTGGCGATTGTAGCCGACCGCACCGATTCCGTCTCGCCGACGACAAGGGCGCCCTTGTCCTTTAGAGAAGGGGCATGCCGCCCGCCCCTTCCGTCCTCTACGCCTGCGAACCCAATCTCGACGTCGACGACTTCTGCCGCGTGCTGCTCGAGTCCGGTCTCGGCGCCACGCGACCGACCGGCGATCGGCTGCGCATGCAGCAGATGCTCGATCAGGCCGACCTTGTCGTCACGGCACGCCTCGATCGTCCAGATCGCGCCCTGGTCGGCGTGGCACGCTCGATCACCGACTTCTCCTGGTGCTGCTACCTCTCCGAGCTCGCGGTCTACTCCTCGGCCCAGGGCCTTGGCGTCGGCAAGGGCCTTGTAGACGAGACGCGCCGCCTGATCGGACCACGCGTCAGTCCGGTCCTGGCGTCGATGCCCGAGTCAGTGGGCTTTTATGAGCGCATCGGCATGCCCCGGCAAGCCGACACCTTCTGGTTCAAGCGCAGCGAGTAGCGCGCGGCTTTCGATCGGATGGAACCGCTCGCGGTTCCATCCGATCGGAAACGCGTTGCACCAAGCATCTCGCCATGTAGGCACATTCCGTCCGGCTGATTCCAGCCGGACGGAATTTGCTTTAGTCAGTAGCCGGCGCTGCGGTCGACGACCTCCTTGAGCGGCGCGCCGTCGAGGAAGCGGCCGAGATTGTCGACGAACAGGCGGGCGACGAAGCGGTCGCGCTGCGGATGCGGGCCGCCGATGTGCGGCAGCACGATGATGCCCTCGGTGGTCCAGAACGGATGCTCCGACGGCAACGGCTCCTGGCGGAAGACGTCGAGCAGGGCGCCGGCGATCTTCTTGGCCTTCACGGCGGCGATAAGGTCATCGTCCTTGATGATGTGGCCGCGGCCGAAATTCAGCAGCCAGGCCGACGGCTTCATCTTGGCGAGCCGCGCCGCGTTGACGAAGTTGTCGGTTTCCGGCGTGGCCGGCAACAGCAACAGGACGAAGTCGGATTGCGCCAACACCTCGTCGGTGCGCGAGGCCGGCAGCACCTCGGCGACGTTCGGCATCGGCGCCACGCGCCGCTTGGTGCCGATCACGCGCATGCCGAGCGCGTTGGCGATGCGCGCCACCTCCGCACCGATCGCGCCCAGACCCAGGATGCCGAGCGTCTTGCCGGTCAGCGGCTGGGCCACCGTATTCACCCACTTCGATTGCTTCTGGTGATCCGAGACTGTCCGGTACGGCTTGGCGACATGGAACAGCGCGCCGATGATGTTCTCGGGCATCGATTCGGTGTGCGTGCCGCGGGCGCAGGTGAGGGTGAGGCTGGCTGGCAGGTCGGGCAGCGACAGCCAGCCTTCGACGCCGGCACTCATGGCCTGCGCCCAGCGCAGCTTGGGCATGCTGGGCAGCAGGCCCGGCGGCACGCCGCCCGCCATCAGCGCCTCGGTGCGCGCCAGCTGCTCGGCCGACGGCTTGTCCTTGCGCGGCACGGTCTCGATCGCCACGCGATCGGCAAGGCCCGCCGCCTTGATGGCGTCGAGATAGGTGGCGGTCTGGTCGGTCCACAGCAGGACGTGCGCGCGATTGGTCACGATGACGGCTCCAGGTGTCGGGTGAGGCCGGTACCGTAGCGGATTGCTCCTCTCCCCCGCTAGGGGAGAGGTTGGGTGAGGGGGTTGCACGAGCTGTCGACGCCCCCTCACCCAGCCTCTCCCCCTAGCGGGGGAGAGGAGCATGAGAGGAATGGACCTACTTCAAATCGATCAGGGCCAGGCCGAGCTCGGGCCGCTTGCGCCGGCGCAGCCGGGCCGGCGTCTCGACGATGGTGACTTCCAGCGTCGGCCGAACGATACCGCTCAGGAAATGGCCGCCGCGGGTCGTGCCGTCGCTCATGCCCAGCACGGCGTGCATGTGCAGGCTGGGCTTGCCGTCGTCGCCCATCGCGATGTCGCCTAAAAGGCTCAGCGCCTCGCACTGGCTGTCGATCTCGATCGGCTTATAGGTTTTCTTGACGAGATCGAACCAGCCCACCGTCGCGCGTTCGAAGGCGCCGATTGCCGCCAGCGAGGCGGCGTCGAGCCTGGTGGCGGCGGCAAAGGCGGTGATGGCGGCGAAGGCCTCCTCCCCGGCATCGAGGACGAGCACGTAGGTGCGTTCACCGGCGTTCTGCCAGACGAGCTTCGATTCCATTTTTCGTCAACTCGGTTGGAGCTGAAACGTTGCGTCGTGCCGCATTTTTGCCGGCATTGCGCTGCTGCACACGGACACCGCTCCTATAAACTCCGCGCCCAAGAAAAGGTTCAGTGGAGGTTTGTACCAATGAAGAAAGTGATCCTGCCGCGCCGTCGCGCGCTCATCCTGTCGGGCAGCGCGTTGGCCGCGCCGATGATTGCATCGGGCGTAGCGCGCGCAGCCGACGACTGGCCGAACAAGCCGGTGAAATACATCGTGGTGTTCCCGGCCGGCGGGCCGACGGATACGCTGTCGCGCATCGTCTGCCGCGAGCTCGAGAAGCTCACCAACCAGCAGTTCATCATCGAGAACAGGAGCGGTTCGGGCGGAGTGGTCGGCGCCGAGGCGCTCGCGCGTTCGACACCCGACGGCTACACGATCGGCCTCTACACGATTGCCGCGCACGCCATTGCACCGACGCTCTACGCCAAGCTGCCGTTCGACGCGGGCAAGGACTTCACCGGCATCGCCATCCTGTGGGAGGTGCCGAACATGCTGATGACGCGCATCGACTTCCCGGCCAATACAGTGCCGGAGCTGATCGCGCTCCTGAAAGCCAATCCGGGAAAGTACTCGTTCGCCTCGTCGGGCGCGGGCACCAGCCCGCAGATCACCGGCGAGCTGTTCAAGAACATGGCCGGCGTCAACATCCTGCACGTGCCCTATCGCGGCAGCGCACCGGCGCACCAGGACATCCTGGCGGGCCAGGTCGACATGATGTTCGACAACATCCCGGGTCCGCTCGGCCTGATGAAGGGCGGCAAGGTGAAGGCCTTCGCCGTGACCTCCAAGGAGCGCCATCCGGCCGCCCCCGACATCCCGGCCATGGCCGAGTTCCTGCCGGGCTTCGAGATCACCTCGTGGGGCGGCATCTGCGGGCCGGCCGGCCTGCCGCCGGCGATGGTCGCGCGGCTGTCGGAGCTGCTGAAGCAGGCGCTCGAGAGTCCCGCCGTGAAGGAGGCGTTCGACAAGCAAGGCGCCACGCGGCGCTGGCTCAACCCCGCCGACACGGCGGCCTACCGCGCCGACAACGAGAAGCGGCTGGCGCCGGTCATCAAGGCGTCGGGCGCGAAGGTGGAGTAGGACTCATTGCTGGGAGCGCGGGCCTCTGGCCCGCTCATGATCATGATGCGGGCCAGAGGCCCGCGCTCCCAGGACTACTTGAAGCGCGGCATG
>JAKFVH010000270.1 GCA_021732285.1 Reyranella sp.
GGACACAGTAAGGAGGAATGTATGACCTACAGTGATGTCTCCCTCATGATCGATGGTGCCTGGACGAAGGGCGCCAACGGCCGGACGATTCCGGTGATCAATCCCGCGACCGAGGAAGTGATCGGCACCGTGGCGCATGCCGAGAAGAGCGATCTCGATCGCGCGCTCGCCGCCGCCGACAAGGGGTTCAAGCAGTGGCGCAAGGTCTCGGCCTACGAGCGCTACAAGATCATGCGCAAGGCGGCCGACCTGATGCGCCAGCGCCTCGACGAGATCGCCACCATCATGACCACCGAGCAGGGCAAGCCCCTGTTCGAGGCCAAGGTCGAGACCAACCTCGCCGCCGACATCATCGACTGGATGGCCGAGGAAGGCCGGCGCACCTACGGCCGCATCGTGCCGGCGCGCGCCGAGAACGTGTACCAGCTCGTCATGAAGGAGCCGGTCGGCCCGGTCGCGGCCTTCACGCCGTGGAACTTCCCGATCAACCAGGTGGTGCGCAAGGCGTCGGCGGCGCTCGCCACCGGCTGCTCGATCATCATCAAGGGTCCGGAGGACACGCCGGGCTCGTGCGCGCAGCTCATCAAGGCCTTCGTCGATGCCGGCGTGCCGGCGGGCGTGATCCAGCTCGTCTATGGCGTGCCGTCGGAGATCAGCGAGTACCTGATCCCGCACCCGGTCATCAAGAAGGTGACCTTCACGGGCTCGACCCCGGTCGGCAAGCAGCTCGCGGCGCTCGCCGGTGCGCACATGAAGCGCGTCACCATGGAGCTGGGTGGCCATGCGCCGGCCGTGGTGTTCGAGGATGCCGACCTCGAGCAGGCGGTGAATGTGCTGGGCGCCAACAAGTTCCGCAATGCCGGCCAGGTCTGCGTCGCGCCGACGCGCTTCCTGGTGCACGAGAAGGTCTATCCCGAGTTCGTCGAGCGCTTCACCGCCTACGCCAAGAACATGAAGGTGGGCAACGGGCTCGAGGCCGACACCAAGATGGGCCCGCTGGTGGCCGAGCGCCGCCTGCATGCGATGGACAGCTTCGTCAGCGACGCCATCGCCAAGGGCGCCAAGATCCAGACCGGCGGCCAACGCAAGGGCAACAAGGGCTACTTCTACGAGCCCACCGTCATGACCGACGTGCCGCTCAACGCCAAGATCATGACCGACGAGCCGTTCGGACCGCTGGCGCCGATCATGCCGTTCAAGGATTTCGACGGCCTGGTGAAGGAAGCCAACCGGCTGCCGTGGGGCCTGGCGGCCTATGCCTACACCAGGAACACCAAGACCGCGGCGGCGATCGGCGCTGCGTTCGAGAGCGGCATGGTGTCGATCAACCACCATGGCCTCGCCCTGCCGGAAGTGCCGTTCGGCGGCGTGAAGGATTCGGGCTACGGCTCGGAAGGCGGCCTCGAGGCGCTCGAGGCGTACCTCAACACCAAGTTCGTGAGCCAGCTCGGGATGTAGCCACCGCCGTCATCCCGAGCGTAGTCGAGGGACCTTTTCATGCGGCGTCTGCCCATGAGGAGATCCCTCGCTTCGCTCGGGATGGATTGATCGCGCTTCGCGCGATCAATCCACTTTGGCTCCCGAGGCCTTGATGATGGGCGCCAGGTCCTGTTCCTGCTTGCGCCGGAAAGCGGCGGTGTCGGCCGGGTTCATCCAGTTCGTCGTCGCGGCTTGCTGGACGAAGGTCTTCTTCAGGTTCTCGCTCTGCAGCGCCTTCTTGGTCAGGGCTGCGGCTTTCTCGACCATGGCCGGCGGCAGACCGGCGGGGCCGCACATGCCGCCCCACGAGGTGATGTTGAAGCCCGGATAGAACTCCGACATGGCCGGCAGTTCCGGTGCGGCGGGATGACGTTCGGGCGACGTGACGGCGAGCGCCTTCACCTTGCCGGCCTTGTATTGGACGAGCGGCGTGGAGATGTTGTCGTACATCATGTCGAGCTGGCCCGCGAGCATGTCCTGCATCGCCGGCGCACCGCCGCGATAGGGCACATGCTGCATGTCGAGGCCGGCGCGCTGCTTCAGCATCTCGCCGCAGAGATGCGGGCTGGTGCCCGATCCGCCGGAGCCGAAGAAGTACTTGCCGGGATTGGCTTTCACCAGGGCGACCAGCTCCGGCACCGTGTTCGCTGGGAAGGCGAGCTTGGTGACGAAGATGTTGGGCACCGACCACAGCATGCTGATCGGCGTAAAGTCCTTCTCGGCATTGAACGGCAGCTTGGCGTAGAGCGTCGGCGAGATCGCGTGGCTGGCGATGGTATAGAGCCCGACCGTGTAGCCGTCGGGCGCCGACTTGGCGAGGACGTCGGAGCCGACATTGCCGCCCGAACCGCTCTTGTTCTCGACGATGAACTGCTGGCCGGTGAGCTCGCTCAGTTCCTGGCAGACGATGCGCGACAGCACGTCGGTGGTGGCACCTGCCGGGAAGGGGTTGATGTAGCGCACCTGCTTGGTCGGCCAATCGGCCTGGGCACGCGCGATGCCTGACGCAAGCATCGGGGACGCAAAAACGCCGCTAGCGGCGGCGAGTACGCGACGACGAGGTAAGAGTACGCGGACCATACCAACACCTCCCTGAATATTTTTTGATTGGCGGCATCCTATACCGCGATTCGATTCACGCGCAACGCTTGCTGCTCGCGTAGACTGAAGCCCGAACGTTTTGTGTGAAAGGAGCTCCGATGCCGGATCGTGACGACCTGGGCTCGGCCTGGAAGGTGCCGCCCAGCCGCTACCTGGCCAGTCGTCCGGCCGAGCATCGCGTGGGCGCGCCGCGTTCGGTTTACGTGACGATGGCCGACGGCTGCCGGCTGGCCGTCGATGTCATCCTGCCTGATGGCGACGCTTCGAAACGCTGGCCGACGGTGCTGATCCTCACGCCCTACGTCAGACGCTTCCAGCTCACCACCGGCAGCAACGTCGAACCATCGCCCAACAGCTACAAGTATCGCGACATGTTCGTGCCGCGCGGCTATGCGGTAGTAGTGGTCGATGCGCGCGGCACGGGAGCGAGCTTCGGCACGCGCGATTCCTTCCGCAGCCCGCGCGAGCGCGCCGACTACAAGGAGGTCGCCGACTGGATTGTCGGCCAGGCGTGGAGCGATGGGCGCATCGGCGCCACCGGTATCTCCTACCTCGGCGCGGCCTGCGATTTCCTGGCCAGCACCGGTCACAAGTCGGTCAAGGCGATCGCACCCCTCTTCGCGGTGTGGGACACCTGGGCCGACAACTATTATCCCGGCGGCATGCTGATCAAGCGCCTGGCGCTGGTCTATGACGAGCTGATGCTGGCGCTCGACCATGACCGCCGCGACCTCAGGTCGAAGTTCAGCTACTTCGCCGATCCCGCCCTGCAGGGGCCGATGCCGGTCGACGACGACAAGGACGGCGCGCTGGCGCGCGAGGCGGTGAAGGGCCATCTCGCGAACTTCCGCATGCCCGACTTCATGAGCGAGTTCAAATTCCGCGACGACACGCTGCCCTACGATCCCTCCTTCAGCAGCGCCTCGTTCGGCCCCTACAACTATCTCGACCAGATCCCCAAGGACGTCGCGGTCTATGCGATCTCGGGTTGGATGGACGGCGCGGGCTACGCCAACGGCACGCTGTCGCGCTTCCTGACGCTGCCCAACACCCAGCGCCGCATCATGCTGGGACCGTGGGACCATGGCGCGCGCGTCAACGTCTCGCCGTGGCGCGCCCGGGTCGAGCCGGAGCTGCCGGTGCTGGGCGAGGTGCTGCGTTTCTTCGACCAGCATCTCGCCGGCCGCGAGACCGGCCTGGCCGACGAACAGCCCATCCACTACTTCGCCATGCACGCCGAGGAATGGCGGGCCGCCGAGAGCTGGCCGCCCGTCAAGGGCAGTCGGCAGCTCTTCACCGCGCCCGACCATCGGCTGGCGAAGTCGCCGCCCGATGCCGCGACCTCGTCGTCCTATCAGGCCGACTTCTCGGTCGGCAGTGGCGCGCAGACGCGTTACGAGCGCATCGCCGGCATCGACGCGACCGCGTATTACGCCGACTGGACGGAGCGCGAAGGCGGGCTGCTGTCCTTCACCACCGAGCCGCTGGCGGCGCCGCTCGAGATCGCCGGTCATCCGGTGGTGTCGCTGTGGCTCGCCTCTAGCGAGCCTGACGCCGCGGTGTTCGTCTATCTTTCCGAGGTCGAGGCAAACGGCACGGCGCGCTACGTCACCGAAGGCCTGTTGCGCGCCATCCATCGCGCCGAGGCGCCGGCGCCTAAAAACTACCGCACGACCTGGCCGTGGCGCACCTTCGCGCGCATGGATGCCAAGCCGATGCCGGTGGGTGAGCCGCAGCTCCTGCGCTTCGCCCTGTTGCCGACGGCTTGGCGCTTCGCCGCCGGCAGCCGCATCCGGCTGTCGATCGCGGGCGGCGACGCCGATCATTTCGTGCAGACGCCGCACGGCCGGCCGCCGTTGCTGACGGTCATGAGCGGGGCCGAGAAGGCGACCCGCCTCGAACTGCCAACCGACGGATGACAAGGGAGTTCGGCGATGCGCAGCCCGTTATGGTTCGTTGTCGCCGGATTGATCGCCCTGGCGGGTTTCGCCGGTGCGCTGTTCTACCTGATGCCTCGCCTGGGCGCGGCCGATTCGCGGATGACTCGCGTCGTGGTGCCGGGCAGCACCGTGCTGACGCTCGACAAGGCCGGTCGCTACACGATCTACCATGAGAAGAAGAGCACGGTGGATGGCCGCTACTATGCATCCGAGACCGTGAACGGCCTGCGGCTCAGGCTCGCCGACGAGACGACGGGCGCGCCGGTCACGCTCACCGAGCCCGCCATGGCCTCGAACTACACGATCGGCAACAGGACCGGCACGTCGATCTACGCCTTCACGATCGACCGGTCGGGCCGCTACCGGCTGGCCGCCAACCTGGCCGAGGGCCGCAGCGAGCCCAAGGCGGTGCTGGCCATCGAGCAGGGCATGCTGGGCGAGATGTTCAGCCTGATCTTCGGCACGATCGCGATCGCCTTCGCCGGCCTCGGCATTGCCGGCGCCATCGTGCTGGTCGTGCTGTGGCGGCGCTCGAAAGCGGTGGAACCGAAGCGCTCCCAGGGTTAGCCTGTCGTCAAAGCAGCGGCATAGAAGACCGCGGCCGGACGGGAGGACAGCATGCAAAGAGACGGCACGGCCGCGTTGGCGGCCGCGCATCGTGTTTGGGCACACCTCGAAGACGTCATGAACCTGATCGCCGCAGCGGCGATCTTCTTTTTGATGTTCGTCGGCGTCTTCCAGATCATCGGGCGCACGGTCTTCAACACCGCGATCCACGGCTACATCGACTACATGGAG
>JAKFVH010000050.1 GCA_021732285.1 Reyranella sp.
CGGAGGTGTCCTGATGTCGCCTGACTCTGTCACCGCAACGCGTACCACCGATCCCCGCTACGCCGCGCTGGAAGAGCGCGTCATGGCCCGCGACCAGAAGGGCGCGAGCGAGGTCTATTACGGCCTGGTGCGCGAGGGCCGGCCGATCACCGAGATGCTGCGCGAGGCCGTGCGCATCCACGCCCCCTACACCCACGTGCCCTATCACGAGCGCATGGACGACGGGTACGTGAACTTCGTGAACAACGACCACTGCCTGCTGAGCGCACGTGCGGCGCTCAACCTGTCGAAGATGCTGCCCAGCGCGGCGTCGGGCCTGCCGCTGGCCCAGACCATCTGGTACATCCCGACCGGCCTCGACATCTGGAACCAGAAGATCGCCAAGGCGCCCGGCCACTATTCACGCGGCTTCCAGATGCCCGACGGCCCGCCGCCCGCCCCCGTCGTGCACTGGCCCGACCAAACGCCGATGGCGCTCGACGGACCGCTGAAGCAGCGGCTGGGGCAATGGATAACCTTGGTCCATCGCGGCAACGTCATCGAAGCCTATCGCGTGTTCCTCGGCCTGATGCAGAACCCGGCCGAGCGCCGCGCCGCGCTGGCCGAGCTATGCTTCGCCGGCCTTATAGACGTGCAGGACCGCTCCTTCCAGAACCGCTCCTACACGACCGGCCACAAATCCTTCCGCGCCCGCGCCACCGTCGAATTGGGCGAGGCGATCGGCTGGGACGACGCGCACGACGTGCTCTATGCCGGCGCGCTCGACATCGCCGTAGGCCCGCGCTGGTACTCGCTCTACGAGGTGGCCTGCAATGCCATCACCGTCTATCTCGAAGGCCATACCCTGCACGCCGTGCCCTATAGCGGCACCACCGAGCAGGAGCGCGCGATCCTGGCCGACAACAAGGCCCCGCTCGACGCCCGAGAGACCGAGGCGTTGATCGAGGTCATCATTCGCGAGCCCGAGCCTGCCTACCTGCCGCATCTCACCGCTCTCTTGAAGGCCGGCAAGAGCCCGCGCGCTTTGCTCGACGCCATCCAGGTCGGTGCGGCGACCGTCGCCACCGAGACCCACGACGAGCTCAACTTCTCCCTGCCGCAGCATTGCTACGAGTACGTCAACACGCAGGGCTGGTTCTGGGACACGTTCGAGCATCCGCAGCGGCTGAAGCTGCTCTATCTCGCCGCCGCCTATCTCAACCAGAATGCCTGGCACCAGAAGCTGACCGGCGATCTCACCCCGCCGCGCATCGAGACGCAGACCATCCGCGGGCTCGACGCCGAGGCGGTCGCGAGCCGCGTCGAAGCAGCGTGCGTGGCGCTCGACTCGCCCAAGGCGCTGGGCTGGATCCAGGCCGCGCTCGACGCCGGGCTCGACACGGCACCGCTGGTGCGCGCCATCGCGATGGCCTGCTCGCGGCTCGGCAACGACCCGCATAACCAGGAAATCGCCCTCTGCATGCTGGAAGACTTCGGCAAGAACCGGAATCCGCTGAAGGGCCGGCTGCTGCTGGCGGCCGCCCACCACACGGCTCGGCATCGCAAGTACGGCGACGCGCTAGATTGCAGCCGTCGCTTCGGCAAAGCACTGGGCGTCGCCGCACTCGCCTGATCTTCCGGACCGCCGGTTTCCCGTAGGCTCATGATCCTTATGTCGGCTCGAAGCCGGCGGTCCGATGCTGTCCCAAAGCGGGCGGCATCTGTGTCAACGTCTAGTTGACACTCCTGTCAACACATGGTTGACTGTCATCTCCAGGTTGACAATGGAGAATGGCGAATGGATTCCAAGCGCGTATATCGCTGCTCCTTTTGCGGAAAGGCGCAGACGGAAGTTAAGACGCTCGTCTCTGGACCCGGCGTGTTCATTTGTGATGAGTGCGTGCGCCTTTGTCAGGACGTCATTGCCAAGAAGGCGGGGGCGCAAAAGGCACAGGATTCTCTGTTGCCGGATAACGCGCCGACCGAGAGGTTGCTGAAAACTCTTTCTGGGTACAACAGTGCATTCGAATCCGTCGATCGCGCCATGCAGGATGTCGTCGATATCCTCCGTGAGCGGGAGGTGAGTTGGGCGGCAATCGGGGAGGTGCTTTCCGTGTCACGACAGGCGGCCTGGAAGCGCTTCGGATGACCGTCCCAATTCGGACGGCACTGACGGTCCGGAGGAGTTGACAGGCCGCGACGGGGCGGCGACTCTTCGGCCGCTGCTGTAGGGCGCATCGGCTGCGGCCGAAGGGGCCATGCCCACCTACGTGACAAGAACCGTAGCTGCGCCCATGCCCAACCTCGAGAACCTCCGCAAGCAGGCCAAGCTCTATCTGCGCTGGCATCGTGACGGGCGCTATCCCGTCGCGGTGCAGATCAGGGCCGTGCTGCCGCGTTTCCGCGGCCTGACGGACCGTGAAGTCCTGCAGCAGAGCTTCAAGCTCGCCGATGCGCAGGAACTGGTGGCCCGCCAGGCCGGGTTCGAGAGCTGGCAGGCGCTCAAAGCAGGAGTGCAAACCGTGACCGAGAATAAAGTTTCCACCGCCATCGCCACGCCCGCGCTGAACGCAGCCGAGCCCAATCTGTTCATCGCCGACTTCGAGACGGCCTGCGCGTTCTACACCGTCAAGCTCGGCTTCGAGATCGTCTTCACCTACGGCGAGCCACCCTTCTACGGCCAGATCCGGCGCGGACAGGCGCTTTTGAACCTGCGCCTGATCCGCCGGCCGGTCTTCGTCGACGACATCCGCGAGCGCGAGGAGCTTTTGGCCGCATCAATGACCGTGGGCAGCGCCGCCGAGATCCGCGCCCTGTTCGCGGAGTTCCAGGCGGCGGGTGTCGACTTCTTTCGCCCGCTGAAACAGGAACCTTGGGGCGCGCGCACCTTCATCGTGCGCGATCCCGACGGCAACCTCCTGCTGTTCGCGGGGACGGCGACCTAGTAGCTTCATCGCATGGCCTACGTCTTCGATCTCGGCAATCCCACGACCAACGCCAATCCGTTCCCGGAATTTGCACGCCTTCGCGCAGAGGATCCGGTGCATTGGTCGCCGGCGATGAAGGCGTGGATCATCACGCGCTATGCCGACGTGAAGCAGGTGGCGCTGAACAACAAGCAGATCTCGGCCGACCGGCTGACGCCTTTCTTCAGGGCCAATCCCGAATACCAGAAGGGCTCGATCGAGAGCCTGGTGCGTTATCTCAATCACTGGATGGTGTTCCGCGATCCGCCCGACCACACCCGCCTGCGCCGGCTGTTCACCAAGGCCTTTACGCCGACCGCCGTCTCCAACCTCATACCCAACATCGAGGACATCGTTGCCCACCTGATCGACGGCATGCAGGCCAAGGCCAAGCGCGGCGAACCGGTCGATTTCATCGCCGACTTCGCCTATCCCCTGCCCGCCTCGGTGATCATGGATCTTCTGGGCGTGCCGCGCGCCGACCTCGAACGGGTAAAAGTCTGGTCCGACGACATCGCGCTGTTCATCGGCACCGCCCAGGTCGCAGGCAACAAGTACCTGCGCGCCGAGACCGGCGCCAAGGCGATGTCGGACTATTTCCGCGGCCTGGTCGAGGCGCGCACTGCCCAGCCCACCGGCGACATGATCAGCCAGCTCGTGCTGGCGCGCGACGACCGCGATGCGCTGTCGACCGACGAGATCATCGGCACCTGCATCCTGCTGCTGTTCGCCGGCCACGAGACCACGACCAACCTCATAGGCAACGGCTTCCTCTATTCGATGAAGAACCGCGAGCAGTGGGAGCGCCTGGTCGCCGCGCCGGCAATGGCCGGCAGTGCGATCGAGGAATGGCTACGCTACGACGGCCCGTCGGGCGCTTTCGCGCGCGTCGCCGCCGCCGATCTCGAGATGGCCGGCCGCACCATCCGCGAGGGCCAGCGCGTCTTTGCCTTCATGAACTCGGCCAACCGCGATCCCGAGGCGTTCGACGACCCCGAGCGCTTCGACATCGGCCGCACGCAGAACCCGCACATGACTTTCGGCCACGGCATCCATTTCTGCCTCGGTGCACCATTGGCGAGGTTGGAATCGGAGATCGCCGCGACCCGGCTGGCCGAGCGCCTGCCGCAAATCCGGCTCGAGGGCGGCGAACCGGAGTGGCACGATTCGCTGATCCTGCGCGGCGTGAAGTCGCTGCCGGTGCGGCTATGAAGGCGATGATCTGCCGCCAATGGGGCGGCCCCGAGGACCTCAAGCTCGAGGACGTCGAACCCGCTGCGCTCAAACCCGGTCAGCTGCGTATCGGCATCAAGGCCGCCGGCGTGAGCTTCGCCACGACCCTGGTGATCGCAGGCAAGTACCAGCGCCGTCCACCGTTCCCCTTCGCGCCGGGCACCGAAGTCTCAGGCGTGGTGACCGAGGTGGCGCCAGGCTGCAAGCGGCTGAAAGTCGGCGACGAGGTGGTGGCCGTGCTCGACTGGGGCGGGCTCGCCGAGGAGGCCGTGGCGTACGAGGTCAATGTCTTCACCAAACCGAAGACCGTCGGCTTCGTCGAGGCCATCCAGCTCGCCATTTCCTATCCGACGTCGGGAGGGGCGTTGACCTGGCCGATGGCGCTCGACGTGCAGAAGGGCCAGACCTTGCTGGTGCATGCCGCGGCCGGCGGCGTGGGCATGGCGGCCGTCGAGATCGGCAAGATTCTAGGCGCCACGGTGATCGCGACGGCGGGCGGCGCGCGCAAGACCGCCTTTGCCAAGGCGCGCGGCGCCGACCATGTGATCGACTACGCCACCCAGGACTTCCGCGACGAGGTCCTGAAGCTCACCGACGGCCGCGGCGTCGATCGCGTCTACGACCCGGTGGGCGGCGAGGTCTTCGCCCAGTCGCTGCGCTGCATGGCGGTCGAATCCCGCATTTGCCCCATCGGCTTCGCCGGCGGCACCATCCCGCAGATCCCGGCCAATATCCTGCTGATCAAGACCATCGCCGTGACCGGCTTCAACTACGGCTACTATGTCGGCTGGAGCCCGCACGACGCGCGCTTCGAGCAGGCCGAGCGCACCTTCGCCCTGATGGAACGAATCCGCGGCTGGTGCGAGGCCGGGCTCTGCCGGCCGCATGTCGACCGCACCTTCCGGCTCGACCAGGCGGCCGAGGCGATGCGCGCGCTGCTGGAACGCTCGGTGACGGGGCGGGTGGCGATTACTCTTTAGTTAGCCCGGCTTGCGCAGAATCGGCACGTGGAGTGAGCAGAATCAATGAGTTAGCCGAAAAGTCGGCACTACATTTTTGGTTCTGGCGGGGGCTCAGGCGGTGAGCGCGAGGGGTAGATCGAGGTCGTCGG
>JAKFVH010000154.1 GCA_021732285.1 Reyranella sp.
AATCGGACGCCAGTCCATACTGTTTCCTCCTGCCTGCGCGGCCGAATCGTAGGCAGACGCGGCGTCCCGCCGCAAGCTGGCGCGGAACGCCCGTTTCGGCGGGCGGCAACGGTTGAACCGGTTCCGGCGCTATGGCATACCCCGCCCCTCCGAGGCCTCCGGCCTCCGGGCGCTGCCGTAGCTCAGTGGTAGAGCACTCCCTTGGTAAGGGAGAGGTCGACAGTTCAATCCTGTCCGGCAGCACCATTTCACATTGTCCAAAAAAGCGTTGCCGGAGCGCGCAGGCGCGCGCCCCGGCACATCTTTGTATCGCTCGTCAGCGGGTCGTGTAGACCGTCGTCGTGGCCGGCGCCGGATCGGTGTAGACCACGGTGCGTTCGGCAACCGTCGGCACGGGCTTCTCGACGACGCGCTCGGTGGTGGAGACGGTGCAGCCCACCACCAGGGCGCTGGCGGCGACGGCAATCAGCGGAATGCATTTCATGGCTCGGCTCCTTATGCGGTGTCGCCGAGCCAACGGAACGGCGTCGTGGCGGGTTGCCCCGACGACGCCCGTGACCTTTGCCCGTGATCTTTGTCGAACCAGGGAACCCTGGCGTCTCTCAGTTCCGCATGAACCCTTCGAGCTCGCCCTCCGCCCAGGCCAGCGTCTTCTCCATCGTCTCGCCCTTCATGTGACGTACCACCATCTGCGTCTGCAGGGCCTGCACCGCGATCTGCTCGCCGATCTTGTGCGGCGCACCCATGGCCGGAATGGACAGGGTCTGGTGATCGTGCGGGTTGGGATAGTGATAGAGCGTGCCCTTGGGCGGGCCCTCCTCGGCCCACGTCTTGAAGTTCGTGAAGGAGTTGAATGGCGGCAGGTCGTAGCCGGCGCTTGCCTCGACCATCTTTTCGGCGGCGGCCCGCTGCGAGAGATGGACGATCAGACTCTTGGCCGCCGACTGGTTCTTGCCGAAGCTCCAGACGTTCCAGAAGAACTGCACGAACGGCGCAAAGCGGCCCTTGGGGCCGGACGCGAAGCCGTGCGTCCACAGCTGCTCGCAGACCTTGGGCGCGTCGCGCTTGGCCACCGCCCAGGCGCTGGGCGGGTTCATGATCATGGCGCCGCGGCCGGAGATCAGCCATTTGTTGTTGGAAGCGTCGTCCCACGACGGCGCGTCGGGCGGCAGGAAGGCGGCGAGCCGCTTATAATAGTCGAGCGCCTGGCGCACGGCGTCGCTCTTGACCGTGATGTTGCCCTTGGCGTCGACCAGCATGGCGCCGTAGCCGTTGAAGATCGCGCCCGCGGTATCGACGTTGTCGCCCGTGGTGCCGAGCCCGATGCCGAAGGGATAGCCGCCCTTGTTGCAGGCCTCGGCCGCCTTGAGGAAGGTGTCGAAGGTCCAGTTGTCGGCCTTGGGCGGCGCACCGGCGGGATACATCTCCTGCACGTCGATGCCGGCGAGCTGCTTCATCAGGTCGATGCGCGAGCACGGCCCCTTGATCTGGCTGCCCCAGGTCGCCGGCACGCCGAGCCACTGGCCGTTGACCTTGCCGAGATACTCGATGGTGCCGTTGACCGGACCGTTCTGCTTCAGCAGGCCGTCCATGACGTCGTTCATCGGCACCAGCACATTGGCGTAGCGCGCCGGCAGCCAGGTCGTCAGCGTGAAGATGTCGTGTCCGGACTTGGCCTGCGCCTGCGCGGCGCCGGTCAGCAGCAGCTTGTTGCCCTGCGAGGTGATGAAGTCGACCTGGACCTCGACCTTCTCCTTGGCCGCCCATTGATCGATCGTGGCCTTGCACGATTCGTTGGCGCCGGGCACCCAATGGTCCCACAGGCCAATCGCCAGCTTGCCGGCAGCATAAGCGCCGCGCACGAACGGCGCGGCAATGAAAGTCGACGCAGCAACGGTACCGGCAACAACGCGACGACGCGTGATCTTCGACGTAGCCATGGTTTCCTCCGTTCCGGTCCTCGACGGGGCCGTTGGAGGAAACGCTAGGAGCCTCACCCCTTCCGGGCAGCGGAATTCCGTCGCTACGGGTTTGAGCTAAGATGCCGGCCAAAATGCCAAGGAGGAAAAAATGCGCCTGCTGATCGACGGCGCCATGGTCTGGGACGGCACCGGCGCGCTGCCTTTTCCTGGCAAAGTGCTTGTAGAGGGGGAGAGGATCACGGCAATTGCACCGCAATCCGAGACTGTTGCATCAAACGGCGCCGAGCGCCTCGATGCCGCCGGCAAGTTCCTGATGCCGGGCATGGTCGAAGGCCATGCCCATCTGTCCTTCGTCGACACGCCGCGCGGCACGTACCTGGGCGAGATCGCGCCGGAGGACCATGCGCTGCTCACCATGGACGCCGCGCGCAAACTTCTAGGCGCGGGCTTCACCAGCGCCTGCTCGGCCGCGGCGGCCAAGATCCGTCTCGACGTCGCGGTGCGCGACGCCATCGACAAAGGCATGATCGACGGCCCGCGCCTGCTCGCCGCCAGCCCCGAGCTCACCGTCACCGGCGGACTGGGTGACGGCCGCCGGCTGCATCTGCACCAGGACAGTTTCGGTGTCGCCGTCGACGGACCTGACGAGGTGCGGCGCATGGCGAGGCTCTGCCTGCGCGAGGGCGTCGACATGATCAAGCTCAACATCTCCGGCGAGCTCGGCACCGATTCAGCACCCTCGATCGCCGCGATGATGACCGACGCCGAGGTGGCGGCCGGCGTCGAGGCCGCCCATACGGCGGGCCGCCGCGCCGCCGCCCATTGCCGCGCCTCGGACGCGGTGAAGCGCGCGCTGCGCCATGGCGTCGACGTGATCTATCACTGCGACTATGCCGACGAAGAAGCGCTCGATCTCCTCGAGGCGGCCAAGGCCCGCATCTTCACCGGCCCCGCCATCGGCCTCACGGTGTCGCGGCTGGAGAGCCTGCGCGGCGACAACACGGCGACGGGCCGGCGCTGGCTCGAGCGGATGACGCCGCAGTTCGAGGCGACCTGCCGCGTCCATCACGAAATGCGCAAGCGCGGTATCCGCGTCGTGGTCGGCGGCGACTACGGCTTCGCCGCCAACCCGCAAGGCACCAACGCCCGCGACCTGGAACACTTCGTGACGCATTTCGGCTTCAGCCCGAGCGAGGCCCTGCAGGCGGCGACGCGCACCGGCGGCGAGGTCATGACGCGCGGCCACGAGCTCGGCCTGGTCAAGCCGGGCTATCTCGCCGACCTGCTGCTGGTCGACGGCGATCCGCTGAAGGACGTGCGTGTGCTGCAGGACAAGAAGCGTTTCGCCTTCATCATGAAGGACGGCGTGCGCTACGTGCCGTGCGAAGGCGCACCGCACGTCCGCCGGCTGCACTAGCCCGCCGGCCGGCGCAGGGTGATGACGACGACCTCGCCGCGCGTGTTGAAGCGCATCGGCAGGTCCGACACGCCAAGGCCGCGGCTGGTGTAGCCCAGCATCCGGCCCTGCCGCCACAGGCCGCTCGCGGCATGCCGGCAGCGCTTGAGATGGGTGACCAGCGGCCGCCCGCCCGGCAGGCAGATCTGGCCGCCGTGCGTGTGGCCGCAGAGATAGAGCGCATAGCCCGCCGCGTCGGCATCGTCGGCAACCTCGGCCGAATGCACCAGCGCGATTCTGAACTCGCCCTCATGGTCGCCGAGCGCGGCCAGCGCCGCCTCGGTATAAAAGCTGTGGACGTCGTCCAGTCCGGTGACGCGCAAGGCATCGTCGCCGCGTCGCAAAACGATTGAGCGGTTGACCAGCACGTCGAAGCCCGCGCGCTCGAGCACGCCGACCATGGACGCCGGATCGTGATTGCCCAGTATGGCCAGACGCGGGCCCAGCACGCGAACGCCGGCCAGCGCCTCCATCAGCAGCGCGGTCGAGTGCTCGATCGGCGCGCGCGGACGGCCATGGATGTCGCCGGTGACGGCGAGCATGTCGACCTCGGTGCCCTCGAGCAGCGCCCGCGCCACGGGCGCGAGCTCGGGGAAGTGATCGAGATGGGTGTCGCTCAGTTGCAGGATGCGATAGCCGTCGAACGCTGGCGGCAGACCCGGCAGCTCG
The DNA here is from genome assembly GCA_021732285.1 of Reyranella sp. Taxonomy (GTDB): domain Bacteria; phylum Pseudomonadota; class Alphaproteobacteria; order Reyranellales; family Reyranellaceae; genus Reyranella. The sequence continues at coordinate 4,048 of JAKFVH010000154.1, forward strand.
AAGTCGAGCCCGACCTTCCTGAGATCGAGCGCGTTCTGCCGCCCGCGCGCGTAGATCGGCGTGAGCCTCAGCGTGCCATCCAGCACCGTGACGATGGCCCTGGAAACGAGCTTGCGCCAGCGGCCGTACGGACCGGCACGGCTGACCAGGTACCGGCTGTCCTCGATGGCGCGTCGCCGTGTGGCCCAATCCTGCATGGCGCGACAGACCTAACACGGGACTGACTGATGCGAGCATGAAAAAGGCGGCCCCCCCTTTCGGCGGGCCGCCCTCTCCAACCGGCGAACCGGGTTCAGATGATCAGGTGCGCGGAGGCAGCTGGATCTTGGCGTCGGTCAGGGTCTTCTCGAGCACCGGGATGCCGCCGGCATAGTCGCCGGCATCGCACTTGGCGATCGCCTGCGGCGCCGGTCCCTGAGCGGTGGTGCGGTCATAGTTGCGCCACAGCCGGGCGAGCTGCGCGCAATAGGCCTGGTCGTTCATCATCGGCGCAGCAGCCATCTGCGGGATGGTGATCTCGACACGACGGTTCTGCGGCTCGCGCACGCCGTCGCCGGTCTGCACCAGCAGGCCTGCTTCGCCGCGGCCGACGGTGGTGATGGCGGCGGCCGGAACGCCGAGCTTGACCAGCGCGTCCTTGACCGCGTTGGCGCGGCGCAGCGACAGCGCCATGTTGTAGGCTTCGGTGCCGGTCGTGTCGGTATGGCCGGTGGCCGTGACACGTGCACCCTGCTTGGCCTTGAAGGCGTCGCGCGCCTGCTCAAGCACGTTCAACGAGGCGGGCGACAACCGGGTGCTATCCCAGTCGAAGAACACCATGAAGGCCTGCGGCGGCGGCGGTGGC
>JAKFVH010000198.1 GCA_021732285.1 Reyranella sp.
TTCTGCGCCATGGTCGTGGCAGGCCTTGGCGATGCCCCAGGCGATCGAGCGCTCGTTGGCGACGCCCATGACGAGGCCCTTTTTACCGGCCATCAATTGTCCAGCTACGGTCATGCTCCGGTTCTAGCGGGGGATGGCTAGCGGGACAAGATGCCGGTGGTCTTGCCGCCCACAGCCCCTCATATTGTGGTGTCATGATCCCTGAAAAGTCCGATCCGTTAGAACTTTTCGCCGCGTGGTACGCCGAAGCAGACAAGAGCGAACCCAACGATCCGTCGGCGTTCAGCCTGGCCACTGTGGGGCCGGACGGCACGCCGGCGGTGCGCATGGTGCTCCTCAAGGGCTTCGACGCGTCCGGCTTCGTCTTCTACACCAACCATGAAAGCCGCAAGGGCGTGCATCTGCTGGCCCATCCCAGGGCTGCCATGCTGTTTCACTGGAAGTCGCTGCGCCGCCAGGTGCGGCTGGAAGGAGCGGTGGCCCCGACCACGGCCGAGGAGGCCGACGCCTACTTCGCCAGCCGAGACCGCGGCAGCCAGATCGGCGCCTGGGCTTCGGAGCAGTCGCGGCCGCTGGAGAGCCGGTTTGCCCTGGAGAAGCGCGTCGCCGAGTTCACGGCCCGGCACGTGATCGGCAAGGTCCCCCGGCCGCCGCACTGGTCGGGCTTCCGCCTGAAACCCGTGCTGATCGAGTTCTGGCAGGACGGCGCGTTCCGCCTGCACGACCGGCTGGAGTATCGCCGGCCCTCGCCCGACGCGCCGTGGACGACCCGCACGCTCTATCCCTGACGCGGCCGGCGTGACTGCCCCTCCGTCCTTCGTGGTCGAGGACCAGAGCGAGGTCATCGACTTCCTGACCAAGCACCTGGCGCCCGAGCGGCGCATCGACACGCACGGCGCCGTGGTCCTCCTCACCCGGGAGCGCGGCTACAAGCTGAAGCGCGCCGTGAAGTTCCCCTACATGGACTTCTCGACGGCCGAGCGGCGCGGCGCGATGTGCGCGGCCGAGATCGAGATCAATCACAAGCTGGCGCCGGAGATCTATCTCGGCACCGCGCCGGTGCGCCGACGGGACGGCGCGCTCGCTCTCGGCGAGGTCGGCGAGCACGCAGATGACGCCGTCGACTGGCTGGTCGTCATGCGCCGCTTCGACGAAGACGGCCTGTTCGACCGCATGGCCGACCGCCGCGCGCTTACGCCGGAGATGATGGCGGCGCTGGGCGCGCGCGTTGCCGCCTATCACGACACTCTGGCGCCGGTCAGCGGGTTTTCGGGGCCGGATGACTATCGCCGCTCGGTGGCGGCCGACATTCGCCAGTTGCGCGAACAGGGCGATAGGCTCGACCAGTCGATCACCGAGGCGTTGGCGACGGCGCTGCCCGCTGCGCTCGAAGCGCATATCGAGCTGGTGGCGCGCCGGGCCGGGGCGGGCGCGGTGCGGCGCTGCCATGGCGATCTGCATCTGCGCAACATCGTGCTGATCGACGGCAAGCCGGTGCCGTTCGATGCCATAGAATTCTCCGAGCGCATGGCCAGCATCGACGTGTTCTACGATCTCGCCTTCACGCTGATGGACCTCTGCGAGCGCGGCCTGCAGCCATCGGCCAACCGGCTGTTCAATGAATGGCTGTGGCGCATCGCCGAGCTGCCGCAGGCGCCGCACGACGAGGCGCTGGCATTGCTGCCGCATTTCCTGTCGCGCCGCGCCTGCGTGCGCGCCTTTGTCGACGCCGCGGGTGCGGCGCTGGCAGAGAAGGGTTTTGAGGGCCCGCGGGCCTACCAGCGCATGGCGCTCGAGTTCCTGAAACCTGCGCCGCCGCGGCTGCTGGCCATCGGCGGTCTGTCGGGCAGCGGCAAGACCACGCTGGCTATGAAGCTCGCGCCGGCGATCGGCCGCGCGCCGGGCGCGGTCGTGGTGCGCAGCGACGTCGAGCGCAAGCGCCAGGCCGGCATCGCCCTCGAGCAGCACATGCCGCCGGGCAGCTACTCTGCCGACGCCTCGGCCAGGGTCTACGCCGCCTTCATGGCCCGCGCCGAGCGCGTGCTGCGCGCGGGCTACAGCGTCGTGCTCGACGCGGTATTCGCCCGAGAGCACGAGCGCGCCGCGGCCGAGGTGCTGGCGCGGAAGGTCGGCGTGCCGTTCGAAGGCATCTGGCTGGACGTGCCGAAGGACGTCGCCCAGGCCCGCGTCGCCGGCCGTGCTGCCGATGCGTCGGATGCGACGGCTGCCGTGGTCGAGCGGCAGTTCGGCTACGACCTCGGCCGTATCACCTGGGAGCGACGCCCGGCTTGACTTTCAACACAGAAGTGAGTAATCACTCACTTCATGGGCGCAGTACCGATCGTCGACCTGCGCGAGGGTGGCCCTCCAGCCCATGCCGGACAGCGCCGCGAGCAGGCATTGGCCCTGCGGGCGGCCTGCCTGGGCTGGCTGCCCTGCGGTGGCCTGCTGGCACGCCTGGCCGACCCCCTGGCGCGCTGGTGGCTGCACCGCTCGGGGTCGCCCCTAGTCGGCGAGATCGACGCCATCGCCCGGACCCTGGGCCGGCCCGGGATATGGCTGCTGCATGGCGCCTATGCCTTCAGCTGCACGGCGCTGGCCGATGAGTCCCCGGAGGGACCGGTCCTGCGGCGGACGCTGGACTGGCCGTTCCCCGGCCTGGGCAGGCTGGTCGAAGTGACCCGACAGCGGGGTGAGGCCGGCGAATTCCTGAGCGCCACCTGGCCGGGCTTCGCCGGTGTGCTGACCGCGGTCGCGCCTGGACGTTTCGCCGCCTCGATCAATCAGGCGCCGATGCGCCGGCGCACGTCGGTGTGCTGGCTGCTGTGGCTCGACTATGTGCTCAACGCCTTGGCGGCCTTCTTCACCAGCGGCCGCCCGCCGCCCGAGCACGTCCTTCGCCGGGCCTTCGAGACCTGCGCGACATTCGAGGAAGCGTGCCGGCTGCTGGCGCGGGCGCCGGTCGCGCGGCCTGTCCTTTTTCTCGTCACCGGCCGCGCAGCCGGGGAACGGGTGCTGATCGAGCGCGATGGCGACCAGACGCGCATCTATCGCGACAATACCGTGGTCGCCAACGCCTGGCGCGATCGCTCGCACGGCTGGCGGCCGCGCGTCTGCGGCGAGGGCACACCGCTTGAGAATAATCGTCGTCGTGTGACAGCGATGGCCGCCTGCACCGGCGTGCATCCGCCAAACCTGGAATGGGCCACGGCTCCGGTCGTGAACGCCTTCACGCGCATCGCAGTCGAAATGTGCGCATCGAGTGGACGGCTGGTCGTCGCAGGCTGGGAGGCGACTGGTCGAGTCACAGCCATTACCGAACTCACGTGACGGGATTGAGCCGGGTGTCGAGCGCGAATTTTTCCTGGGCCTTGAATTGATAGGCGCCGTTGGCTTTGTCTGGGTCGAAGATCAAGTTCCAGCTATGTGTTGATACAGTGCTAGGCAGCACGACGAATTTGTGATTGGCGAGGAGCTGGTCACCGAAATGCTGCTGGCCCGCACCTGGAATGCCAGGCCGCAGCCAGTTTGGGTTGGGAACTGCGTGTGGCTGGACGACATGGACACTGGCCGCGTCGAGCACGGAGAGTGACGTCAGCACGTGAGGGACCGTATCGAGGACATGGAAGCTTTTATGGACCGCAACCTCAAGGATGGCTGTGGCCGGATCCAAGGCGCAGTAGACAACACGTTGTCCTTTGCCATTCCATCGTCCGCCGGCGCGCCGTGGTCCTTCGCCCGAATCCCACGTGGCCTTGTAGTCGTCTTGATCGAGGCGCCAAGCGACGAGCCCACTGCCGCCAAGGCTTGCCGGAAGAGGCGTCACGTATAGACGCCGTATTCGAGACGCTCGAGGAATTCCTCGACCAACTCTGTGCCGGTCTGCGTTTTCAGCAAGTCGACCGGACGTTGCCTGTTCAAGCCGGTCGCAGGCTGATCGAGCCAGCGCTCAGCCTCCTCCTGTGATCCGAACACCCTGGTCGCCTTGGTGAGGATTTCGGCAAACTTCCAGGTCCGGCTGCTGCGTTCGGTGTTGAGATGTCCCTTCGTGTCGCCCTTGTGTCGCTGCCATGAGCGTGCGGCAAAGCCTATGACATCGAGGGCGTCATCGAGAGGGATCAGATGCAGACCCTCGACAAGGCGCACGGCAGCCTTGTTCGGCAATCCGTCGGTAAGCGTGGCATGAACCTCAAGGCGGTTCTTGGGGATTGAGCCGCCCAGCATCTTGGGTCCGCCCAGTACGGCGGAGACCATACCTAACCACTCTTCCTCGAACATCTCGGCTCTGTACGATTGTGCGGCCATTCTACTTTCTCCGCCAATTGGCGAAATATAGTAGCCAATTGGCTAAAGTTCAAGACAGAGCCTGAACTAGGCCCGCTTCTTCGCCGCCGCGCTGCGCGGCAGGTGCCGCGCCAGGTACTGGCCGGTGTAGCTGTCCGCCACTTTGATGATCTCCTCCGGTGGCCCTTCGGCGACCAGCCGGCCGCCGCCGGCGCCGCCGTCGGGGCCGAGGTCGAGGATCCAGTCGGCGGTCTTGATGACCTCGAGATTGTGCTCGATCACCACGACGGTGTTGCCGCCCTCGACCAGCCGGTGCAGCACCTCCAGGAGCTTGCGCACGTCCTCGAAGTGCAAACCGGTGGTCGGCTCGTCGAGGATGTAGAGCGTGCGGCCGGTGGCGCGGCGCGACAGTTCCTTGGCGAGTTTTACGCGCTGCGCCTCGCCGCCCGACAGCGTCGTCGCCTGCTGGCCGATATGGATGTAGCCCAGGCCGACCTGCTGCAGGGTCAGGAGCTTGTCGCGGATGACCGGCACGGCCTTGAAGAAGTCGACGCCCTCGTCGACCGTCATCTCCAGCACGT
>JAKFVH010000110.1 GCA_021732285.1 Reyranella sp.
GCGTCATGGTCGGCGCCTCGATGCCCAGCACGGCGCGCGCCTCGGCCGACAGCGCGATCGACTTGGCGGCGCGGTCGTAGATGCCGCCGCCCGCCGACAACAGCGACTTGTCGTAGTCCATCCACGAGGAGCGCGGCAGGTCGAACAGCCGCTTGCGCTCATCCCAGCTCGTCGCCGGATTGGGCGCGGGATCGATGAAGATGTGGCGATGGTCGAAGGCTGCGACCAGCTTGATGTGCCTGGACAGCAGCATGCCGTTGCCGAACACGTCGCCCGACATGTCGCCGACGCCGGTGACGGTGAACGGCGTGGTCTGGATGTCCTGCCCGAGCTCGCGGAAGTGGCGCTTCACCGATTCCCAGGCGCCGCGGGCGGTGATGCCCATCTTCTTGTGGTCGTAGCCCGCCGAGCCGCCCGAGGCGAAGGCGTCGTCGAGCCAGAAGCCGTATTCCTGGGCGAGCGCGTTGGCGATGTCGGAGAAGGTGGCGGTGCCCTTGTCGGCTGCGACCACGAGATAGGGATCGTCGGGATCGTGGCGCACCACGTCGGCCGGTGGCGCGATGCCGCTCCCGGCATAGTTGTCGGTGATGTCCAAAAGGCCGCGGATCAGCGTCTGGTAGCAGGCGATGCCCTCGGCCTGGACCTGTTCGCGCGTGCCGCCGACGGGAGGGCGCTTCACGTAAAAGCCGCCTTTGGAGCCCACGGGCACGATCACGGCGTTCTTGACCATCTGGGTCTTCATCAGCCCCAGGATCTCGGTGCGAAAATCCTCGCGCCGGTCGGACCAGCGGATGCCGCCGCGCGCCACGCGGCCGCCGCGCAGATGGATGCCCTCCATGCGCGGGCTGTAGACGAAGACTTCGACCAGCGGCCGCGGCGCCGGCAGCTCGTCGATGGCGCGGCTGTCGATCTTGATGGAGATCCAGTCCTTGCCGGCCTGCCAGTAGTTGGTGCGCAAGGTGCAGCGCACGGCATTGAGGAAGCGCCGCAGGATGCGGTCTTCGTCGAGCGTCGCCACGCCTTCGAGGGCACCGGTGATCTCGGCTTCGATGGGATCGAGCTTCTGCTGGCGGGCGTCGGATGACGCCTCGCCCAGCGCCGGATCGAAGCGCGCCAGGAAGAGGTCGATCGCCAGCCGGGCGATCGCCGGATACGACGACAGCACGCGTTCCATGTAGTCCTGGCTGAAGGCGATGCCGGCCTGCCGCAGGTACTTGGCATAGGTGCGCAGGATCGCGACCTCGCGCCAGGCGAGTCCAGCGCCCAGCACCAGCCGGTTGAGCCCGTCGCTTTCCAGCGCCCGCGCCCACACCTTGTCGAGCGCTTCGGCGAAGCGCGGACCTGCCTCGGCGAGATCGACCGGCGATTTGTCCGCGGTCTCCACGCTCAGCACCTGCAGGGCCACGGCGTCGTCGCCCGTTGCCTGGGGCGACTTCAGCAGGAACGGCGCCTCGCTCAGCACGCGCAGGCCGAGGTTCTCGGCGAGCGGCAGGATGTCGGAGAGCGCGAGCGGCGCCTTGGGATGGAACAGGCGGAGCGTAAAGCGATGCGCCGGCAGGCCAGGCGCGCGGTCGAGCCGCACGCCGAACGGCCGGCCGCCGAGGGCCGCCTGCACCAGCTCGAGGTCGGCCACGGCCTGGCCGGCATCGAAGCTGTCGCGATAGACCGAGGGGAACCAGTCGCGCCAACGACGGCCGGCGGCGCGTCCTTCGACCTCGCCCAGCCCTTCCTGCAGGGCGGCGCGGAAGCGGTCGCTCCAGGAGGTCGCGGCGTCGGCGAGGGCGCGCTCGAGCTCGGCGAGATCGGGCGTCGGCGTGTCGTTGGAATCGAGGTTTAGCGTGTAGAGTACCTGGGCCAGCGCCGAATCGCTGCTGACCGAGACGTCGGCCGACTGCACCTTGCCGTGCCAAGCCTGCTCGAGGAGGTGGGCGAACTGGTCGCTGAGCGCGGCATCGAAGCGCTCGCGCGGCGCGAACACCAGGCAGGTGGCGAAGCGGCCGACCGCATCGCGGCGGGCGAACAGCGCCACACGGCGGCGTTCCTGCAATTGCAGGATGCCCAGCACGTGGTCGTAGAGCGTGTCCTCATCGATCTGGAACAGCTCGTCGCGCGGATAGGCTTCGAGGATGGCTAGAAGCGCCTTGCCGTCGTGGCTGTGGATGTCGAGGCCGGAGCGCCGCAGCATGGTGTCGACGCGGCCGCGCAGCAGCGGCACGTCGTGCACCATGGCGTGATAGGCGGCCGAGGTGAACAGCCCGACCAGGCGCCGCTCGCCGGTGACGCGGCCCTCGCCGTCGTAGGTCTTCACGATCACGCAGTCCATCGGGCCGCTGCGATGGACCAGCGAGGGGCGGTCGGTCTTGATGATCAGGATGTTGCCCGGCCCGCGGGCAAAGCGCGACATCGCCTCGCCGCCGCCGAGGCCTGCCTCGAACAGCCGCACCTCGTCGCGGCGCAGCATGCCGAGCGGCGAGCCCGGCACGATCTCGTAGCGCAGGCCACCGGGCTGCGAGCTGTCCTCGACATAGCGATAGCGGCGATGGCCGAGGAAGGTGAAATGGTTGGCCTCGAGCCAGCGCAGGAAATCGTCGTACTCGGCGAGGTTGGACGCACCGCTGGCGCCGAGATCGGCGATGGCGTCGAGGCAGGCGCGGCGCATCGCCCGCCAGTCCTCGACCGCCAGCCGCACCTCGGCCAGCACGCGCGTCAGCGCGGCGGCAAGCTCGTCGAGCAGCGCGGGATCGGCCTGGCGGTCGATCTCGATGTGCATCATCGATTCGGGCTTGGCGCGCTCGCCGGCTTCGACGGCGAAGCCTGAAAGGTCGCCGTCGAGGTCGCGCCTCACCGCCAGCACGGGATGCGCCAGCAGGTGGACGTTGATCTCGCGGCGATTGAACTCGTTGGCGATCGAATCGACCAGGAACGGCATGTCGTCGTTGACGATCTGCGCGATGGTGTGGCGGCTCTCGAAGCCGTGGTCGGCCGTGGTGTTGAACACCCGCACCTTGGCCACGCCCGGCAGCCGCCGGCGGGCGAAGCCGAGCAGCGAGACCGCCGCGCCGGCGCGTTGATCGGCGGAAGCGGCCGCCAGATCCTTGTCGGCGACACGGGCATAGAGGCGACGGGCGAAATGGGCCGCCTCTTCGCCGCCGATCGCCAGCGCCGCGGCGCAGATGGCATCGAGCCCGTAGACACGCGGGGCCAGTACGGTGGCCATTGGACGCCCTCCAGGTCGGCGATGGTGCCGAGCGATGGTACCTCCGGCCATGACAATCTGACGACGTCCGACATGACAATCTGACGACGGAGATCGGCGTGGCCGAAAGTGCCCACCACATCTTGTGTTTCAGGGGGTGCCTCGACGCAGGATAGCCGATTCGCTGCGGTTTCTGTTCCAGGCCCTAGGAATCCGCGGGAAAGCGCGTTTTGTTCTCTTCTTATGCTGCGCCTGCGAAGGTTCGCGGACGGACAAAATCATAGAATCTGGAAGGATATTTTTCATCGATATTTCAACGTTTTAAGTGCCCATTCCTCAGATTCACAACCGGGGTAAAAATTTGGCGATGACATGTCTTTTGGGGGGCGTATCATCAAGCCATAGGGGCTCACTCAGTAGCCCTCCCAACATCTAGGTGTCTTCCACAGTCTGTTCCATCCACAGCTGTGGACAAAAGCAAAAATGGGGGCCGCAAGTGTTTGATGTCGTTCAAGTTCGCAGTGGTGCGCGGGTTGTTACCGATCCCTCCCGGGACGCCCGACTCACCATCTTCGGCAAAGCCACCCTCTCCGACCGCTACCTGATGCCCGACGAGAGCTATCAGGACATGTTCGCCCGCGTCGCCTCGGCCTATGCCGACGACGATGGCCATGCCCAGCGGCTGTACGACTACATCAGCAACCTGTGGTTCATGCCGGCCACGCCGGTGCTGAGCAACGGCGGCACCAAGCGCGGCCTGCCGATCTCCTGCTTCCTGAACGAGGCCAACGATTCGCTGGAAGGCATCGTCGGCCTGTGGAACGAGAATGTGTGGCTGGCCGCGCGTGGCGGCGGCATCGGCTCGTACTGGGGCAATCTCCGGTCGATCGGCGAGAAGGTCGGCATGAACGGCAAGACCTCAGGCGTCGTGCCCTTCATCCGCGTCATGGATTCGCTGACGCTCGCGATCAGCCAGGGCTCGCTGCGCCGCGGCTCGGCCGCGGTCTACCTGCCCGTCAACCATCCCGAGATCGAGGAGTTCATCGAAATCCGCCGGCCGACCGGCGGCGATCCCAACCGCAAGGCGCTGAACCTCCATCACGGCCTGCTGATCTCCGACGCCTTCATGCGCGCCGTCGAGGCCGACGAGGAATGGGCGCTGGTCAGCCCCAAGGACGGCGCCGTGCAGCGCAAGGTCTCGGCCCGCCACCTCTGGATCCGCATCCTGACGGCCCGCATCGAGACCGGCGAGCCCTACCTGGTGTTCGTCGATCACGTGAACAAGGCGCGGCCCGAGCATCACAAGCTCGCCGGCCTCGAGGTCAAGACCTCGAACCTGTGCAGCGAGATCACGCTGCCGACCGGCGTCGACCATCACGGCAAGCAGCGCACCGCCGTGTGCTGCCTCTCGTCGCTGAACCTC
>JAKFVH010000255.1 GCA_021732285.1 Reyranella sp.
GGTTGGTCTTGCGTAACACTCGTAGAAGCTTGCTGGTCGGCGCGTTGGCGTTGCCCATCGTCGCGTCGCGCCCAGCCGGCGCACAGAATTTTCCCAGCCGTCCGATCAAGATCATCGTGCCCTTCCCGCCCGGCGGCGGCGTCGACCTGACGGCGCGTCTTTTGATGGAGCCTTTGTCGAAGGAGCTCGGGCAGACCATCATCGTGGAGAACAAGGGCGGCGCCGGCGGCATCATCGGCGTCGAGGCGATGTCGCATGCGCCCGCCGACGGTTACACGCTGGCACTGACCGGCGTCGGCACGCTCACCGCGGGGCCTCATTTGCGCAAGATGCCCTACGATCCGATGGCGCTGTCGCACATCACGCGCCTGGTGCGCATGCCGTTCATCGTGGCCGTGCGCAACGACCTGCCGGCCAAGACGCTGCCCGAATTCATGGAGCTCGCGAAGAAGACGGAGATCCGCTGGGCCTCCGGCGGCATCGGCACCAGCCAGCATCTGGCGGGCGAGCTTTTTACCCAGATGTCGGGCCTGAAGATGGTGCACGTGCCCTATCGCGGCACCGGGCCGGCGCTGAACGATCTCGCGGCCGGCATCGTCGACGCCTATTTCGGCGATCCCGCCACCTTGGGCCTGATCAAGAGCGGCAAGGCGCGCGCCATGGCGGTGACGTCGCCGATGCGCTGGTCGGTCCTGCCCGACGCGCCGGCGCTCGCCGAAGCAGTGCCGGGCTATCAGTCAGAGAACTGGTATGCGATCGCGGCGCCGCCCAAGACGCCTGAGCCGGTGATGGCCGTGCTGACCAACGCCATCCTGAAGGTGATGGCCGATCCCGTAGTGAAGGCGAAGTACGACGAGGCCGGCCTGCATCCCGCGACGATGCCGCGCACGGAATACGTCGCCTTCCTGCAGCGCGACTCCAAGACCTGGGGCGACGTCGTCGCCAAGGGCAACATCAAGATCGACGAAAACTGAGATGAGCGCGCGCCTGGCCGTCGACATCGGCGGAACGTTCACCGACGTCGTCCTCGAGAGGGATGACAAGGCCCATGCCATAAAAGTCCTGACCACGCCCGACGCGCCCGAGCGCGGCGTGATCGAGGGCGTGCGATCCATCCTGGCCGAGGCCAGGTGCCCGCCGTCCGAGGTCGGATTGGTCGTGCACGGCACGACACTCGCCACCAACGCCCTGATCGAGCGCAAGGGCGCCCGCACGGCGCTGGTGACGACGGAAGGCTTCCGCGATTCGCTGGAGATCGCCTGGGAACACCGCTTCGAGCAGTACGACATCTACATGGAGCGGCCCGACCCGCTGGTGTCACGCGACCTGCGCTTCGGCGTGCCCGAGCGCGTCGCCGCCGACGGCGCCGTGCTTCTGGCGCTCGACGAGCAAGCGGTGCGCCAGGTCGCGACCGAGCTGCGCGCTCAGAAGATCGAGGCGGTGGCCGTGTGCTTCCTGCACAGCTTCACCAACGAGACGCACGAGCGGCGCGCCGGCGCCATCCTGGCCGAGGAGCTGCCGGGTGTGGAGATCTCGCTCTCCTGCGAGGTCTGCCCCGAGATCCGCGAATACGAGCGCACCTCGACCACCATCGCCAACGCCTACGTGCTGCCGCGCATGGCAGGCTATCTCGGCGAGCTCGAAGCCAACCTGCGCAAGGAGGGCATTTCAGGCCCCCTGCTGCTGATGATGTCGTCGGGCGGCATCACCACGGTCGAGACCGCGCGGCGCTTCCCGGTACGCCTGGTCGAATCCGGCCCGGCGGGCGGCGCAATCCTCGCTTTGACCGTGGCGGCGGAGAACGGCCTCGCGAAAGCCGTCGCCTTCGACATGGGCGGCACCACCGCCAAGCTCACTTTGCTCGACGATCTCGAACTGCAGCGCTCGCGCCAGTTCGAGGTGGCGCGCGCCTACCGCTTCATCCAGGGCAGCGGCCTGCCGGTGCGCATCCCCGTGATCGAGCTGGTCGAGATCGGCGCCGGCGGCGGCTCGATCGCCCGCATCGACGCGCTGGGCCGCATCCAGGTCGGACCCGATTCGGCCGGCAGCGTGCCCGGCCCGGCGAGCTACGGCCGCGGCGGCAGCGAACCCACCGTCACCGACGCCGACACCGCCCTCGGTCGCCTCGATCCGAAACGCTTCGCCGGCGGCGCCATCCCGCTTCATCGCGACAAGGCCGAAGCAGCGCTGCAGTCGTTGGCCGGCCCGCTCAACACCAACGCCCAGGGCGCCGCGGCCGGCATTGCCGAGATCGTCGACGAGACCATGGCGAGTGCGGCCCGCGTGCACGCCGTCGAGAACGGCAAGGACACGGCCGAACGCACCCTGATTGCCTTCGGTGGTGCTGCGCCGCTGCATGCCGCGCGGCTCGCCCGCAAGCTCGGCATGAAGAAGGTCGTGGTGCCGGTCGGCGCCGGCGTCGGCTCGGCCTTCGGCTTCCTGCGGGCGCCGATCGCCTACGAGGTCGTGCGCACGCGCCATCTCAGGCTCGACCTGTTCGACGCCAAGACGGTGAACGGCCTGTTTACCGCCATGCGCGAGGAGGCGGAGGCCGTGATCCGGCTGGCGGCGCCCAAGGAGAAGCTGGTCGAGACGCGCCTGGCCTTCATGCGCTATCGCGGCCAGGGCCACGAGATCGCCGTGCCGCTCCCCAACAAGGCGCTCGACGTCGACGCCGCGCATGACCTGCGGCGACGCTTCGAGGCGACCTATGAAACGGTGTTCGGCCGCATCATCCCCAAGCTCGAGGTCGAGGCGTTGACCTGGACCTTGTCGCTTGCCACCGACCGGCCATTGCCCAAGCCCACGGCCGAAGCCAAGGCTGCCGGCGCGCCCAAGGCGAACGGCCATCGCGAAGTGCTGGATCCGGCCTCGGGCCGGCACGAGAAGGCCGCTATTCACGAGCGCACGGCGCTGGGCCCCGGCATGTCGCTCGACGGGCCGGCATTGATCGTCGAGGATGGCACCACGACCGTGGTGCCGCAGGGATTCACCGCCCGCATCAACGCGCTGGGCCAGATCGTGTTGGAGGATCGCGCATGAGCACGCCTTCGGATATCCGCTTCCAGGTGATGTGGAACCGGCTCCTCTCCGTCGTCGAGGAGCAGGCCCGCGCCCTGGTGCGCACCGCCTTCTCGACCGCCGCCCGCGAGGCGGGCGACATCTCGGCCGGCGTGTTCGACCTCGACGGCCAGATGCTGGCCCAGGCCGTCACCGGCACGCCGGGCCATGTGAACTCGATGGCGCGCAGCGTCATCCACTTCATCCGCGAGTTCCCGGTCGAGACCATGAAGCCCGGCGACGCCTACGTGACCAACGATCCGTGGAAGGGCACCGGCCATCTCTACGACATCGTCGTCACCTCGCCCGCGTTCCACAAAGGCAAGCTGGTGGCGCTGTTCTCCTGCACCACGCACGTGGTCGACATCGGCGGCCTCGGCCAGTCGCCCGACGGCCGGCAGGTCTATCACGAGGGCCTGTTCCTGCCGCTGCTGCCCCTGATGCGCGAAGGCAAGATCGACGAGAGCGTGATGCGCATCGTGCGCGCCAACGTGCGCGAGCCCGTCCAGGTCGAGGGCGACCTGCATGCCCTGATCGGCTGCAACGGCATCGGCGAGAAGCGCCTGAGCGACATGATGACCGAGCACGGCATCGACACTCTCGACGAGCTCGGCCGGCACATCATCGACAAGAGCCGCGCCGGCATGGTGGCGGCGATCGGCAAGTTGCCGCGCGGCACCTGGAAGGGCCACATGCGCATCGACGGCTACGACGCGCCGATCGACCTGCACGCTGCCGTCACCATCAACGCCGACCACATCGCCGTCGACTATGCCGGCACCTCAGGCTCGTCGATCTACGGCATCAACTCGCCGATGTGCTACACTGAGGCCTACACCGCCTTCGGCATCAAGTGCATCGTGGCGCCGACCATTCCCAACAATGCCGGCACGCTCGACTCGATCCTGGTGACGGCGCCCGACAACACCATCGTCAACGCGCTGTTCCCGGCGGCGGTCAACGCGCGCAGCACCATCGGCCACATGCTGCCCGACGTCTGCTACGACGCCCTGCACCAGGTGATCCCCGGCAAGGTGCCGGCCGAGGGCACCAGCAACCTGTGGAACCTGAAGCTCGGCGCCGGCCACGGCATGACCGGCACGATCGGCAACAGCCGGCCCTTCATGGTGACGACCTTCCATTCCGGCGGCGCCGG
>JAKFVH010000033.1 GCA_021732285.1 Reyranella sp.
AGCCGCCCGCCTTGCCTTCGAGGTCGTAGGACTTCCACGGCTGGTCGACGGCCTCGACGACGAAGTAGTCGATGTTCTGCGACTTCAGCCACGCCACCATGTCGCGCACGTTCTTGGCCTGCTCGGCGGGCGTCGCATACTTCACCACGCCCGAGCCGGGGCTGCGGCGCGCCGCGCCGTTCGAAGGCCAGCCGACCTCGGTGACGATGATGTTCTTGTTGCGGAGGTACTCGGCCTCCTTGAGCTTGGCGATGCGGCTCTTCAGGTATTCCAGCGGCGTCTCGCCCGACTTCTCGTCCCAATAGGGCAGGATGTGGACGGCGAGATAGTCGACCTCGCGCGCGAGCTCGGGATACTCCAGCCAGACGTGCCACGGCTCGGCCGTGCTGACCGGCACCTTGACGTTGCGCTTGACGTTCCTGATCTCGCGGATGAGCTGGGCCGGGCTGGTGGCATTGGGATCGCGCAGGTTCTTCTGGCCGTCCCAACGGAGGATGTTCTCGTTGCCGACCAGCACGCGCTCGATGTTGGGGTTCTGGTTGGCCATGCGGATCAGCGCGCGGGTCTCCTCGGCGTTGACTTCGCTCGCCTCGCGGCCGAACTGCTGCTTGGCCTCGCTGGCGCTGTAGATCCAGGCGCCGGGCACCAGCTTGATGTTGTTGCGCTGGGCGAGCTCCGGCATGACGTCGCCGCCGTCGGTGGCGCGATAGGTGCGGACGTAGTTGACCTTGCCGCCGAACATGGCGAAGTCGCGCTCGATCTGCTCCTTGCGCGGCTTGACCGGCTCGGGCGGGGCGTCGCTGATCGCGGTGCGCAGGAAGGAGAAGATGCCGCTCGACTTGGACTCGATCGGGTCCTGGTCCTTGGCCCACGGCGCGTAGGTGACGCCGTGCAAAGGACCTTCGACGTCAGCCGCGTTGACCTGGCCGTCGAGCAGGCGCCATCCGACGATGGTGGCCGCAGCTGCTATCAGAAGAACCAATCCCAGACGGATCATGAAGAGGCGATCGCTCCGGCGCGCCGCCGGTGGCACATGCTCGCATCGGGATCGCGGTCACATGTCGCCTGCGGACGATTTGCATCGACGCAAGGACCGTGCCGGATCGACTCAACCGACGAGCCGATGACCACGCAGTGGGCTGACCTCTTGGAGGCTTCCTTGCGCCCGATTTCCTCGCCTGCGACCCGTCGCAGACGATGAGGCGACCGGGGCGATCTATAGCAAACGCCCCGCGAAACGGTAAAGAGTCCGCGCGCGATATCGCCAAAATGCCCAAATCTCCGCTGGCTTCTCAGCCCCGGCTTCGCCAAAACGCCGCGTGTGAGTGACAGCGATCCGACAGCCGCGCCGGCCGCCGTTCCGGCCGACCTGGCTGGAACATATGTGCCGGCCGAGCGTTACGGTTTCCTCCAGGCTGCCGGCGCCCGCCTGCGCTACGCCTGCTGGAACGTCCCGGGAACCGGCAAGACCAAAGGCACGGTTGTCCTGCTGCCCGGGCGGGGTGAATTCATCGAAAAATACGCCACCGAAGTCGTCGGCGAGCTTTTGGGCCGCGGCTACTGCGTCTACGCCCTGGACTGGCGCGGCCAGGGGCTGTCGGACCGCGCCCTGGCCGATCGCGGCAAGGGCCACATTGACAATTTTTCAACCTACATGGCCGACCTGCAGCTATTCCTGGACAAGGTCGTGGCGCCGGCCGCGCCCCGGCCGATCCTGGCGCTGTGCCATTCCATGGGCGCCCACATCATGATGCGCGTCCTGGCCGAGAACGGATCGGGCCCGCTGTCGGCCGGCGTGCTGTGCTCGCCCATGACGGCGCTCAAGCGCGAGGCCCTGCTGCGCTCCGTGCTCACGTTCATGCCGGAAGTGCCGGCGATGGAGGAGCGGTATCTGTTCGGGACCGGCCCCTTCCTGCTGTTCGCCCGCGAGTTCAGCGCCAATTTCGTGACCCACGACGAGCGCCGTTACCTCTTCACCGACCGGTGGTTCCAGGCCGACCCAAGGCTGACCCTGGGCGGCCCGACCCTGGGCTGGGGTCGCCAAGCGGTCCGTTCCATGACCGCGGCGGTGGCGCCGGGCTACCTGGAGCGCATCGAGCTGCCCCTGGTGCTGATCAGCGCCGGCGAGGATCCGCTGATCGAATCGGGCAACCACGACGCGGTGGCCGCCCGGCTCAGGCACGGCGAGCACTTCACCATCGCCGGCGCCAAGCACGAAGTGATGATGGAGACCGACGAGTTGCGCGCCCTGTTCTGGGAGGCCTTCGACAGGTTGGCGAAAAGCGTGCTGGGGCAATGACGCTCACACAGGTGCTGGTGACGGCGTTGGCCTTCATCATAGCAGGCGCCGCCAAGGGCGCGATCGGCATCGGCCTGCCGCCGATCGTGATTGGCATCATGAGCTTCGCGGTGCCGCTGGAAAACACCATCGCCATGATGGTGGTGCCCAGCATGGTGACCAACATCTGGCAGGCGATCTATGGCGGCAACTTCCTGCGGCTCCTGGTGCGATTTCGCGCCATGGCGGCGACGTCGGTGGCGGCGCTGATCTTCGTCGCCGTCGTGTTCGGCCAGCTCGGCTCGCCCAAGGCGGTGGCCTGGGTCGGTGTCATCCTGGTGATCTATGCCGGCCTGGCGTTGACGGCATGGCGGCTCAGGGTGTCGCGCGCCACCGAGCGCTGGGCCAATCCGCTGATCGGCGTGGCAAGCGGCGCGGCGGCCGGCATCACCGGCGTCGCCGCCGTACCCTTCCTGCCCTACATGCAGTCGCTCGACATCAGCCGGCACGAACTCGTGCAGGCGCTGGGCATCATGTTCGTCTTCATCATGGGCGCATTGACCGCGGCTCTCGCGATCCAGGGCGCCTTCACCCCGACCAACCTTTTAGGCGGAGTCGCGGCCATCGCACCGACCTTCCTGGGTATCTGGGTGGGCCAGAAGGCCCGCCATGCGGTCTCGCCCGAGACGTTCCGGCGGATCTTCCTGATCGGCCTGCTCCTGGTCGGCCTGCAAATGGCGAGAAGCCTGCTATAGAGTCACCCGACATGCCCCTCCCCACCCATAAAGTCACGGTCTGCGGCATCCCCGAGCTGTCGCTCCATTGCTCTGTCGGCGTCAGTCATGTGCTGTCGATCATCGACACCCACGAGCCGCGCCCGGCCGCCCTCGACCATTATTCCGTGATCGAGCACGAGTTGATCCGCTTCGACGACGTCGTCGCCGAGTATCCCGGCTTCGAGGCCTGTACGCCGGCGCACATCGTGAAGGTGCTGGAATTCGGCGAGCGCGTGCATGCCCGGCCCGACAGCCATGTGCTGGTCCATTGCCATGCCGGCATCTCGCGCTCGACCGCAGCCGCCGCGATCCTGATGTGCCAGCACGCGCCCGGCCAGGAGGAGGCTGCCTTCCTGAATCTTTTGGGCATGCGCAAGCACGGCTGGCCCAACACGCGCATGGTCGAGTTCGCCGACGCGCTGCTCAAGCGCGACGGCGCCCTGCTGCGCGGGCTTTTAGCCTACCGACGCGCGCTCCTGCAGGAGAAGCCGCACTTGAGCGACGTCATCCGCAATATCGGGCGCGGCCACGAACTGCCCGTCTAGCTCCCTCCCCTTCGCGGACTCCGCGAAGGGGAGGTGTCGCCGTCTGCGGCGACCTGCCTTCGCCGAAGCGAAGCCGCTTCGGCTTCGCGCAGGCAGGCGGAGGGGTCAGCGATGAAACACCAGCGTCCTGACCTCGATGCTCTCGCGCGGCGGGGCATCGGCTGACGCCGTCGGATCGACGAAGGCGCTGTGCGGCGTGAAGCGCGCCGGCACGTCGGTCCGGGTGTCCGAGCACTTCAGCAGCAGCGCCTCGTCGACACGCATCTGCGGCACGTAGAACCAGCGGTGCGCCGGATTGTACTTCACCGAGTAGGTCTCGCCGACGCGATGCTGGTAGACCAGGTCGGACGGCACCAGGTCGGCAAGGTCGATGGTGGTGGCGTCGCATACCGCGAGCGGCGAATCCTGCACCGGTCCCTTGATCGGACGCCACAGGTTGATCACCTGCACGCGGCCCTTCAGCAGCTCATCGGCCTCGTCGGGCAGAAGGTCGCGCACGCGCTGCGGGCCCGAGCGCGCCGTGTGATCGATGTGCACGCGCTGCACCGGCTGGCGCGGCGCATCGCTGCGATCCTGCGCGCC
>JAKFVH010000224.1 GCA_021732285.1 Reyranella sp.
ATCTGGAGTTTTTAGCCGGCGCGGCTCCGATGGGCGGCGCCGCCGCGGACGGATTTGGACGACTTGCCACCGCGACAATAAAGGCTAAGCCGGACGTTGGCGGCTCTTCCGCCCTGCCCGGAGTCCATTGACCTGTGGGAGGGCTGCTTTGGCCATCAAGGACTATCTCTTTACGAGCGAATCGGTTTCCGAAGGCCATCCGGACAAGGTCTGCGACCAGATCTCGGACGCCATCCTGGACGCTTTCATCGCCAACGACGTCAAGCTCGGCCATGCCGACGACAGCCATGCCAACACCCGGCTGGGCTGCGAGACGCTCGCCACCACCAACAAGATCGTCATCGCCGGCGAGGGCCGCGCCTCGGCGCCCTACATGCGCAAGTACGGCAAGCACACCATCGTCAACCGCGAGGCGCTGACCGAGATCGCCCGCGAGGTCGTGCGCGACATCGGCTACGACCAGGACGGCTTCTCCTTCCACGGCGCCGACGTCGAAGTGCTGCTGCACGGCCAGTCGCCCGACATCGCCATGGGCGTCAACGCCAAGAAGATGGCCGGCAACCTCGGCGAGCAGGAGGGCGCGGGCGACCAGGGCCTGATGTTCGGCTTCGCCTGCCGCGACAGCGAGGAATACGAGAAGGGCTCGTTCATGCCGGCCCCGATCTACTTCTCGCACAAGATCCTGGAAGTGCTGAGCAAGGCCCGCCGTTCGGGCGAGCTGCCCGACCTGCAGCCCGACGCCAAGAGCCAGGTCACGGTGCGCTACGTCAACGGCAAGGCCGTCGGCGCCACCAAGGTCGTGGTCTCGACCCAGCACAAGGAAGCCACCGCCAAGGGCAAGAAATACAACTCGGGCATGATCAAGGACATGATCGAGGCCCACGTGAAGAAGTCGCTGCCGGCGGGCTGGATGCCCAAGAAGGCGTCCGACTTCTTCGTCAACCCGACCGGCAACTTCGTGGTCGGCGGTCCCGACGGCGACTGCGGGCTCACCGGCCGCAAGATCATCGTCGACACCTACGGCGGCTTTGCCCCGCACGGCGGCGGCGCCTTCTCGGGCAAGGACCCGACCAAGGTCGATCGCTCGGCCGCCTACGCCGCGCGCTACCTCGCCAAGAACGTGGTGGCCGCAGGCCTGGCCGATCGCTGCCTGATCCAGGTTGCCTACGCCATCGGCGTCGCCGACCCGATGTCGCTCTATGTCGACACCCAGGGCACCGGCCGGGTCGACGAGCGCAAGCTCGAGAAGATCCTGTCGGACATCTTCCCGCTGCGCCCGACCAACATCCGCCGCTCGCTGCAGCTCAACAAGCCGATCTACAAGCGTACGGCCGCCTACGGCCACTTCGGCCGCAAGCCGGAGAAGGACGGCGGCTTCTCGTGGGAGCGCACCGACCTGGTGCCGGAACTGAAGCGGGCTTTCGGAGCGCGTTAGGAGAACCTCCTAAACGATTGATTCTCCGTGAGTTTTTGAATAGTGTCAGAGGGGCAGTAACAAGTCTGCGGGAGCAGACGCGAATGGCCCCTCTGGAGAATGGCGGGTTCCAGCCATCGGTCTGGGCCGGCGATAGAAGCCGGCCCATCGACTCGCTCATGCGGGCGTTGCTTTACGTTGCCCAGCAGGTCGGCCGGCCGCTGAGCGAGGCCGACGTGCGCCGCCTGGCGGCGGTGCCGGCGGCAGGCCTCGACGAGGCCGCCTTCCTGACCGCGGGCGCCAGGCTTGGCCTCGAAGCCCACGCCCTCGATCTCACGTCCGATCAGCTCGCCTCGCTGCCGCTGCCCTTCGTGCTGCTGTCGGTGGGCCATCCCGCTCATGTCGTCGTGGCCGGCCGGGCGGGCCAATGGATGGTGCTCGACGTCGTCGACGGCCAGGTCTGGCATCTCAGCGACGACGAGGTGATGGCGCTGGGCACGCGCGCCCTGGTGATGCGCGAGAAGCTGCCCGATGCCGCCGGCGCGCGCTGGTATGCGCCGCTGTGGACGCGCGTGCGGCCGGTCGTCCTGAAGCTCGCCGCGGCTTCGTTCGTCATCAACGTGCTCGGGCTGGCGACGCCGCTGTTCATGATGCTGATGCTGAACATGGTGGTCGGCCACTCGGCCCCGGCCAACGCGGCCTCGCTGGTGATGCTGCTGAGTGCGGCCATGCTTTTGGTCTACGGCCTCGACTTCGCCCTGCGTCTCGCGCGCGGCTGGCTGTCGGCGCGCACCGGTGCGCGGCTTGACGCGCTGATGAGCGGTGAGGCGCTGCATCATCTGATGCAGCTTCCTTACCGGCACTTCGAGCGCACGCCCTCGGGCGTCATCGCCGAGCGCCTGCGCCAGCTCGACGTGCTGCGCAATTTCCTCACCGGCCAGATGCCGGTGCTGGCGATCGACATCGCCTTCGTGGCGCTGTTCCTCGCCGCCACCTTCTTCATCAGCCCGGTGCTGGGCGCCGTTGCGGCCGCCGCCATCCCCGTGCTGATCGCCGTGTCGCTCGCCACCCATCGCGCGCAGCGCCGCCTGGCCGAGGAGAATTTCCAGGCGCTCGCCGCCAAGGGTTCTACGCTCGCCGAGACGGTAGCCAACGCCGCCACCATCAAGACGCTGGGGCTCGAGGCCGAGGTCGAGAAGCGCTGGCAGGCGCGCGTCGAGCAGTCGGCTTGGACGTCGTTCCGCGCCAACAACCTCGCCAACATCGCCGCCAGCGCCTCGGGCAGCCTGCAGCTGCTCGCCTCGCTGGTGATCGTCGTGATCGGCGTGCGCCAGGTGGTCGACCATCACATGACGATCGGCGCCCTGGTCGCGGCCAACATGCTGGCGGTGCGCGCGCTCCAGCCGATGCGCCAGCTCGTGGTCGCGTGGCATCAGCTGCAGGCGGTGAGCGCCGCCTTCAAGCGCATCGACGAGCTGATGAGCGAGGCGACCGAGAGCCCGCCGGGCGAGCTCGCGCCGATGCCGGCGCTCGCCGGCGACATCGTCTTCGATCGCGTCACCTACCGCGCCGACACCGACACGCCGGCAATCCTGCAGGACGCCGACTTCCAGGTCGTCGCCGGCGAAATTTTGGGCATCGTCGGCCCGTCGGGCTCGGGCAAGACCACCATCGCCAACCTGGTGCAGGGGCTGTTCAAGCCGACCGGCGGGCGCGTGCTGGTCGACGGCACCGACATCGCCCACATCTCGCCGGCGCAACTGCGCGCCCAGATCGGCGCGGTGCCGCAGGACATCCAGCTCTTCACCGGCTCGGTGCGCGAGAACATCGCCATGGGCGTGGTCGACAAGGATCCCGGCCGCGTCGTCGCCGTCGCCAAGTTCGTCGGCGCGCACGATTTCATCCAGCGCCTGCCGCAGGGCTACAACACCGTGCTGGGCGAGCGCGGGCAGGGCCTGTCGAGCGGCCAGCGCCAGCTGATCTGCATCGCCCGCGCGTTGATCCGCAATCCGCGCATCCTGGTGCTCGACGAGGCGACCAGCGCGCTCGATCCCGCGACCGAGGAGCAGCTCCTGCGCCAGCTCAAGGCCAATGCGCGCGGCCGCACCGTGATCATGATCACCCATCGCCTGGCGCCACTCGCCATCGCCGATCGCGTGGCGCTCTTGATGGACGGCCGCATCGAGCGCATCGGCTCGCCGACCGAGGTCATGGCCTATGCCCGCATCCGCATGGCCGAGGCGAGCCGCGGCCAGACCACCGCCGGTGCTGCGGCCGCGCACACGGTGGCGATGCTGGCTTAGCAGCGAAGCGCGGACCGCGGGCCTCCAGGCCCGCTCATGTCTTCCGGACCGCGCGCGTCCCGCGCGCTCATGATCATGAGACGCGCGAGGACGCGCGCGGTCCGGAAGAGCATGATTATGAGCGGGCCTGGAGGCCCGCGGTCCGGCAAGACTAGCCCGGCTTGCGCAGAATCGGCACGTGGAGTGAGCAGAATCAATGAGTTAGCCGAAAAGTCGGCACTACATTTTTGGTTCTGGCGGGGGCTCAGGCGGTGAGCGCGAGGGGTAGATCGAGGTCGTCGG
>JAKFVH010000306.1 GCA_021732285.1 Reyranella sp.
TCATGATGATCGGCATGATGCTGCCGAGTGCCGCGCCGATGATCCTGACCTTCGCCACCGTCAACGCGCGCCGCCGCGCCCGCGCCCAGCCCTGGGTGCCGACGGCCTTGTTCGCGGCGGGCTACGGGCTCGCCTGGGGCGGCTTCAGCATCGCCGCGACCTTGGCGCAATGGGGCCTCGAGAGCGCGGCGCTGGTCTCGCCGATGGCGATGTCGGTGACCAGCGCGCGTCTGGGCGGCGTGCTGTTCCTCGCCGCCGGCCTCTACCAGCTGACGCCGCTGAAGCACGCCTGCCTCATCGCCTGCCGCTCGCCCTTCGACTTCGTCGTCAACCGCTGGCGCGATGGCGCGGCCGGCGCCCTGCGCATGGGTGCAGAGCACGGCCTCACCTGCCTCGGCTGCTGCTGGGTCCTGATGGCGCTGCTGTTCGTCTTCGGGGCGATGAACCTCGTCTGGGTCGCTCTGCTCGCCATCGCCGTGCTGGTCGAGAAGCTGTTGCCGTTCGGCGAGTGGACGGCCCGCGTCGGCGGGGTGCTGCTGATGGGCTGGGGCCTCTGGCTGCTCGCCGTGGGCTGAGCGTCACTTTGACTGGAGACTGTGGTAATATTCACCAGCATGAACAGAAGCAGCCTGATCGAGACCCTGAAGGCCTACGATGCCGCTCTACGTGAGAACGGCGCAACGGCTCTTTTCGTCTTCGGTTCGCGCGCGCGTGGTGCCGAGCGCGATGACAGCGACCTCGACCTCTTCATCGATTACGATCCGGCGGTAAAAATCCCGAACATGTTCCGCCTCATGCAGATCGAGGAGAAAATCTCGGAGACCCTCGGCATTCCAGTCACCATTACGACGCGGGATGCCCTTCACCCCTTGATGAAGAAGAACATCGAGCGAGACGCCGTTCAGGTCTCCTGATGCCGAAGGATCCGATCATCGCCATCCGGGATTGCCTGACGGAGATAGCCATCCTGCAGGAGATCGCCGGGCGCATGACGCGCAGGGATTCCGCAATGATCCGATTGCGCGCCGCGCCGCAGCTTATGCCATTCAAACCATTTCCGAAGCCGTCCGACGCATTCCCGACGAATCGCTTGCCGACTTCGCGACTCAGCCCTGGGCACAGATAAAGGGCATCGGCAACCGACTCCGTCATGAATACTTCAGGATCGACGATGCCATCCTGTGGGAGGTCCTGACCATCGATGCGCCCAGCCTTCAATTGGTGATGCAATCGATGCTCGACCGGCATGGCGGCAACGCCGGTTGAGCGCCTCGCGGAAGGCGAAGCAGTCGATGTGACGCGCGACGGCGCCTTCATCTTCGCCGGGCAGCGTTGAGCGGACGGCGGCGCGGACGGTCCTGCTTCTCCTGTGGCTTTCCTGTGGCCTCGCCGGCGCTGCCCCTCGATCTGTTGTCGGCCACCTCCGAGGCGTGCAGCGTCGTGTTGAGGGGCCGATTGTTGTTCAGCGTGGAGGGGACGATGTACAGGATCTGGTATTGGGCGATGATCGATCGCGAGAGCGACGGCCGCGTCGTCGCGAGCGTTCCCGATCTTGAAGACGTGGCCGTGAGCGCGAGCAGCGAAAAGGACGCGCTTGCCCATCTCACGGTGCTGGCCGCCGAACGCGTCCGGGCGGCGGTGGAAGGCGGACAGCGTGTGCCAGGCCGGCGCCATTTCACTGAGCTGCCGAGCCGCTTCCGCACCAAGGAGATCGGTCGCGCCATCATCCCGGTCGAGGTGGAGCGCACCGCGGCCTGGCCGGCACCGCCGTTCGAGATGTCGCCGTAGGCGGCTTAGCTGTTCAGCGTATCCTGCCAGTTGAAGGCAAGCGGCGCCTCGCGGAAGGCGAAGCGGTCGATGTGGCGGGCGACGGCGCCTTTCAGCGCGTCGAGCTGGCCTTCGGCGCTCGCCTCCAGCCGGCATTCGAGGCCGTCGTCATGCGCCTGCATCAGGAGCATGGCGTCATCCGGCCAGTCGGCGCCGCGCGCATCGCGCGGGAAGATCACGGCGCCCTTCTGTTCGGTGAACTCGACGCTGAGGTTGTGGCTCCAGTGCTTGCAGAGCTGCTGGAGGTAACGGCTGGCCTTGGTCGTGGGGACGCGAGCGGTGCTGTAAAAGGTCATCCTACAGCCTCTCGATCTTGCGGGCGGCCTCGTCGAGGATGGCCGCGACCTCGTGCATCGTCTCGCTCTCTACGCCGTCCTTGCCGAGGCGGTCGAGCAGCACGGTGCGCAGGTTGCCCATGGCGCGCCGCACCGGCCCGCCGTCGGTCCGCTCGCGCCTCTCCGCGAGCTCGGCCAGGCGCGCGAACAGCGCCTCGACTTCCGGCTTCTTCGCCAAAAGCTCGGCGGTGCCGTCGTTGGTGATCGCGAACGGCTTGCGCGGACCTTCGGCCTCAGCCTCTGCGATGCGGCCCATGTCCTGCAGCAGGGTGAGCGTCGGGTAGATCACGCCGGGGCTCGGCACGTAGGCGCCGCCGGTCAGCTCCTCGATTGCGCGTATGAGCTCGTAGCCGTGGCGCGGCTGGTCGGCGATCAGCTTCAGCAGCACGAGCTGCAGCTCGCCCGAGTCGAAGACGCGCCGGCGCCGGCCGCCATGCTCGCCGTCGCGGCCGCGATGGCCGAAGTGCCGGTTGCGCCGACCGTAGTCGCGCGAAGCCTCGAGCGCCCCGGGCTCGTCCAATTCGCGCTCGTCCGATCCGGGCTGTCCGCACCGCCGGCCAAAGCCGCGGCGGTGATGCCCGTCGTCGCCGCGCCAATGGCGTCGGCGCTCGTCGTGGCCGTGGGTGGGGTGGGAGAAACGCATGTTTGTTAGTCCTTTATGTTTTGACATGTCTAAGATATATCTAGACACAGCGGATTTTCAAGAGGTGAAAGAAGGTTTTCGGGCTCTCTTGACTAAAGGGGATGGCGCGTCAAATTCTAGCTAGAATTTCTATCTAGAAGGTACCGGCTATGTCTTCTTCCACCTGGTCTCTGCAGGACGCCAAGAATCGCTTCAGCGCCGTGGTCGAAGCGGCGAGTCACGGCAAGCCGCAAGTCGTCACCAAGCACGGCAAGCCTGCCGTCGTCGTCGTTGCCGTCGCCGAGTATGCCCGGCTGCGGCATCTCGAGCGGCTCGAGGCACCGACCTTTACCGATCACCTGTTGGCCATGCCGACCGACGACGGCGCGTTCGACCGCCTGAAGGGCGCGCTTCGGGACACCGATCCCTGATGTACCTGCTGGATACGGTGGTCCTGTCCGAGCTGCGCAAAGGGCCGCCGCGGCGCAATCCGCATGTCGTTTCCTGGCTCGCGTCGGTGTCGCCGGACGACCTGTTCATCAGCGCGATCAGCATCGGCGAGATCGAGCGCGGCATCGAGCGGCAACGGTCCGTCGATCCGGCATTCGCCATCGCCCTGGCCGAATGGCTGGACGTGGTCCTCAGGAACTACGGCGAGCGGATCCTGCCGCTCGGCGTCGACATCGCCCGGCGCTGGGGGAGGCTGTCGGCGCGGATCGGCAACAACGGCATCGATCTCGCGATTGCCGCGACCGCGCTGGAACACGGCCTGGCGATTGCGACGCGCAACGTTTCGGATTTCGCTGCGACCGGAGCCGCGCTGCTCGATCCCTTCGAACCGCGCCCGTAGATCGGCCTTGCGCGCGGTGCTTCACCTTGCGTGCGATCCTGGTGTGCTGTGCCTTGTTGCACGCCGCGGCGGGGTGATACGTTGACATGAACGTTCGACGCTGGGGGGCAGGGGACGTCATGGGTAAGGCGGTGTCGCGCCGCGCGTTCGTCAGGGCAGGGGTAGCCTCGGGCGTCGCCTACAAGATCGGTTTCATCGGCAGCGGGGCGGAAGCGGCCATCGTCGACGATGCGCGCTCGCAGCT
>JAKFVH010000047.1 GCA_021732285.1 Reyranella sp.
ACCCTAGAGCAGTTTCCTGAGCTCCGTCTTGAGAATCTTGCCGTAGTTGTTCTTGGGCAGCGCCTCGATGAACTTGTAGTCCTTCGGCCGCTTGAAGCGGGCGATGTTGTCGAGGCAGAGCTGGTCGAGCTCGGCGGGCTTTATAGCCTTGCCCTGGCGCGGCACGACGAAAGCCACCACCTCCTCGCCCCATTCCGGATGCGGACGGCCGACCACCGAGCATTCGGCCACGCCAGGATGCAGGTTCAGCACATCCTCGATCTCGCGCGGATAGATGTTGGAGCCGCCCGAGATGATCATGTCCTTGGAGCGGTCCTTCAGCGTCAGCAGACCTTCTTCATCGAAGGCGCCAACGTCGCCGGTCCACAGCCATCCGTCGCGCAGCGATTTCGCGGTGGCCTCGGGATTGTTCCAGTAGCCCGACATTACCGTGTCGCCTTTGACGATGATCTCGCCGACCTCGCCCACGGGCAGTTGGCGGCCGTCCTCGTCGACCACCTTCACCGCAACGCAGGAGTCGGGCCGGCCGGCCGACGCCAGCCGCTGCTCCCAGCGCGGATGGCTGCGGTCGGCATGCATCTCGCGGCTGAGATGGGTGATGGTCATCGGGCTCTCGCCCTGGCCATAGAGCTGGCTGAGCTTGTTGCCCAGAAGATCCAATGCGCGCTTGAGGTCGGAGACGTACATCGGCGCACCGCCGTAGGTGATCAGGCGCAGCGCGTCCGGCTTCAGGTCGGACACGCTGCCGTGCTCGATCAGCCGCTTCACCATGGTCGGCGCCAGGAAGATGCTGCATTGCGGCCAGCGGTTCATCAGCTCGACCGTCTCGGGCACCTCGTACTTGCCGCTCTCGGGAAAGACCTGCACGGAGCCGCGCGCCAGCATGGCGAAGTTCCACAGGCCCGAGCCATGGCTGATCGGCGCGGCATGCACGATCGAGCCGCCGACCGGCGGGCGGTCGACATCGGCAAAGTAATTGAGCGTCATCGCCAGAAGATTGCGATGGGTGAGCGTGGCGCCCTTGGGCCGGCCGGTGGTGCCGGAGGTGTAGAACAGCCACGCCGGATCCGCGGCTTCGGCCTCGGCCATGGCGATGGGATCGCCGACCTCCATGAAGCTGTAGGAGCGCGTCGTCACGTCGACGATCTCCTTCAGCTCAGGCGCCTCTTTCGCCGCCTCGGCGATGGTGTCGGCAAGGTCGGACGTGACGAAGCAGAGCTTGGCGCCGGAGTTCTCCAGGATGAAGGCGAACTCCTTGGCATGCAGCTTGGCGTTCATCGGCACGGCACACAGGCCCGCGTGCCAGACGGCATACATGACCTCGATTGCCTCCACGCAATTGGTCATGGCGAAGGCCACGCGATCGCCGGGCCGGAGACCGAAGCGGACCGTGAGATGCATGCTCATCACCGAGACCTTGCGCCACAGGTCGCGATAGCTGAGGTGCACCGACGCGCCGCGCGCCAGCGCCGGCAGGGTGGAGAACTCGCGCGACGAGCCGAGCAGGAGGTGAGCAATATTCATGGCGGTAACCGGCTTCGACTATTGCAGGCCGGGTGACGGGCTTGCAATGTGGGTGCCGTGCAGGATTTCGATTTCGCCGTCATCGGCGCCGGCATCGCCGGGGTGTCCGTCGCCTACCACCTGGCGCCGCAGGCGAGCGTGGTCATTCTCGAGGGCGAGCACGTCCCCGCCTACCACACGACCGGTCGTTCGGCGGCGCTGCATTCGGAGACTTACGGCAGCCCGGAGATCCGTGCGATCACGGTCGCGTCCGGCCGCTTCTACCGTAAGCCGCCGGCGGGTTTCGCCGACCATCCGCTGCTGACGCCGCGCGGCGCGATCATCGCCGGCCGCGCCGAGCAGCAGGCCGACATGCAGAAGAACGCCGCCGAGTTCGCCGGCCTGGTGCCGAGCGTGCGCTGGCTGGAGCCGGACGAGGTGCTGCGCCGCCAGCCCCTGCTCAAGCCGGAGGCCGCGGCGGGCGGCGCCATCTTCGAGCCGGAAGCCGACGACATGGATGTCGCGGCGATCCATGGCGGCTTCCTCAAGGGCGCGCGCGCCGCGGGCGCCGTGCTGCGCCTCGATGCGGAGGTCGTCGATCTCGAGGCCGGCGATGGTCTGTGGACCATCGGCCTGCGCGACGGCGAGAATCTTCGCGCCGCCAACATCGTCAACGCCTCGGGCGCCTGGGCGGACGTGGTGGCGGCGATGGCGGGCGCCGAACCGGTCAGTCTCGTGCCGAAGCGGCGCACGGCCTTCACCTTTGATTCGCCCGCCGGGCTCGACCTCACCCACATGCCGATGGTGATCGACTTCGACGAGAGCTGGTACATCAAGCCCGAGGTCGGACAGTTCATGGGATCGCTGGCCGACGAGACGCCCTCGCCGCCTTGCGACGCCCAACCCGAGGAGATCGACGTCGCCACCGCCGTCGAGCGCATCGAGACGGCGACGACGCTCTCCATCCGGCGCATCAAGAACAAGTGGGCGGGGTTGCGCAGCTTCGTCGCCGACAAGAACCTGGTCGTGGGCTACGACCCGAAGGTCGAGGGCTTCTTCTGGCTGGCGGGCCAGGGCGGCTACGGCATCCAGACCGGCGAAGCGGCGGGCCGCCTGGCCGCCAGCCTCGCCCTGGGCAAGGGCATGCCGGCCGACATCGCTGCACTGGGAGTGCGCGACGCTGCACTTTCGCCCGCACGCTTCATGCGCCTCACATGACAGTGATCGAAAAATCACGCATCGTCGCCAAGGCCTGACTTCACCTGGGGAGATGCTGGAGTCATGGTTGGTGCTCAGTTCCAGTTTAGGGAGAGAAACATGACCAGGAAGACCCTTGCCGCCACGGCGACCGCGATCTTCGCCGCCGGCGCCTTCGTGGCGGCCGCGCAGGCCCAGCCCTCCGGCTCGGTGAAGTGCACCGGCATCAATTCGTGCAAGGGCACGAGCGCCTGCAAGACCGCCAACTCCGCCTGCAAGGGCCAGAACGCCTGCAAGGGCCAGGGCTGGACCTCGACCACCGACGCGGTGAGCTGCACCACCCGCGGCGGCAAGGTCGTCGAGTAGCTTTTCGGAGCGCAGACCTCCGGGTCCGCTCATAGTCTTCGTCTTCCGGACCGCGAGCTTCCAGCTCGCTCATGATCATGAGCGCGCAAGATGCGCGCGGTCCAGAAGACGAAGACCATGAGCGGACCTGGAGGTCCGCGCTCCCAGCAAGAGGGCGCCGATCGCGGCGCCCTCTCCGTTTCACCAAAGCGTGAAACCGGCCGGGTGATCGCCCCCGGCCGGATGGCCGTAGATCGGCATGCAGGCACGCCTGCCGCAACGGCACATCGCCGCTCGCGTCTTCCAGGGAGTCTCCCCATCATGACCAAGCGTACTCTCGTGGCGACTGCCGCCGCTCTTTTCGCCGCCGGCACGCTCGCCACCGTGGCCCAGGCCCAGACCACCAAGTGCAGCGGCGCCAATGCCTGCAAGGGCACGAGCGCCTGCAAGACCGCCAACTCCGCCTGCAAGGGCCAGAATGCCTGCAAGGGCCAGGGCTGGACGGAAGCGGCCAATGCCGGCGAGTGCACCTCCAAGGGCGGCAAGGTGATGTAAC
>JAKFVH010000024.1 GCA_021732285.1 Reyranella sp.
CTCGCCGGCCGCTACACGCCTCACCGCCAATCGCTTCAACTCTACCGACACGTCCCTGCGTCGCTTCATCAGTTCCCCTCCGAGAAACTGTCCGCAGTTTAATGTCTCAATTTTGGGGTGCACTCCACACCACGCTCTCTGCTGGAAATACCGGGAATGCCGGAAAGTCCCGATTTTGCCTGCAATGCCTACAAGGTCGCTGCCTTGACCCCTCGGACCCCCGCCCATAGATTGCCGGCCCCATGTCATCCAGGGTCCTTTTGGAGCGAATTATCCGCCCGGTCCGCTGACCGCGGCCGGGTCGTTATGCCTGTTCCTTGCTGCCTTCGTGGTAGTCGTCTGTCGCTCCTGCCTGCATCGAGTTTCTCGTGACAACTGATTACAAATCCAGCGTCTTCCTGCCCAAGACCGACTTCCCCATGCGCGCCGGTCTCGCCAAGAAGGAGCCCGAGCTCCTGAAGCGCTGGGCCGACATGAAGCTGTTCCATCGGCTGCGCGCCGAGAGCCGCGGACGGCCCAAGTTCGTCCTGCATGACGGCCCGCCCTACGCCAACGGCAACCTCCATATCGGCCATGCGCTCAACAAGATCCTGAAGGACCTCGTCACGCGCACCCAGCAGATGCTGGGCAAGGACAGCCACTACGTGCCGGGCTGGGACTGCCATGGCCTGCCGATCGAATGGAAGATCGAGGAGGAGTACCGCGCCAAGAACCAGGACAAGGATGCGGTGCCCGTCGGCGAGTTCCGCCGCCAGTGCCGCGCCTTCGCCGATCACTGGATCAAGGTCCAGCGCGAGGAGTTCAAGCGGCTGGGCGTCGAGGGCGACTGGGAGAATTACTATTCGACCATGGCCTACGAGTCCGAGGCCGTGATCGCGGGCGAGCTCGGCAAGTTCCTGATGAACGGCGGCCTCTACAAGGGCTCCAAGGCCGTGCTGTGGAGCGTCGTCGAGAAGACGGCGCTGGCCGAGGCCGAGATCGAGTATCACGACCATACGTCGGACACCGTCCATGTCCGCTTCCCGGTGGTGAAGTCCAAGGATGGCAAGCTCGACGGCGCCTCGGTGGTGATCTGGACCACCACGCCCTGGACCATCCCGGGCAATCGCGCGCTCGCCTTCGGGCCCGACATCGCCTACGCGCTGGTCGAGGTTGCCGACGTGGGCGAGGGCAGCCGCGCCAAGGCCGGCGAGAAGATGGTGCTGGCCAAGGAGCTGGTCGGCGCTGTCGGCGAGGCGGCGAAGTTCACGCCCAAGGTGCTGGGTGATGTCGCGCCTGAGGATTTCGACGGGCTGCTTGCGGCTCACCCGCTGCGCGGCCAGGGCTACGACTTCGACGCGCGCCTGCTGCCCGGCGGCTTCGTCACCGCCGACGCCGGCACGGGCTTCGTGCACATCGCGCCGGGCCATGGCGCCGACGACTATGAGCTGGGCGTGGCCAACGGCGTGGAGGTGCCCGACACCGTGGCCGAGGACGGCAGCTACTATCCGCACGTGCCGCTGTTCGCCGGCAAGAAGGTCTACACCGCGCAAGGCGTGCGGGGCGACGCCAACCGCGCCGTCAGCGACGCCCTCGACAAGGCCGGCAAGCTTTTGGCCTTCGGCCGCATCCGCCACAGCTACCCGCATTCCTGGCGCTCCAAGGCGCCGGTGATCTTCCGCAATGCGCCGCAATGGTTCATCGCCATGGACAAGCCGATCGCCGAGATCGGCGGCACCTTGCGCGAGAAGGCGCTGGCGGCGATCGACGCCACGCGCTTCGTGCCGCGCGCCGGCTTCAACCGCCTGCGCAGCATGATCGAGCAGCGGCCCGACTGGTGCGTGTCGCGCCAGCGCGCCTGGGGCGTGCCGATCACGGTGTTCGTCAACAAGGCGACCGGCGAGCCGTTGCGCGATCCGGAGGTCATGGGCCGCGTCGTCGAAGCCTTCAAGGCCGAGGGCGCCGACGTGTGGTTCGAGAGCCCGCCCGAGCGCTTCCTCGGCAACAAGTACAAGGCCGAGGATTTCGAGCAGGTGACGGACATCCTCGACGTCTGGTTCGATTCGGGCTGCACGCACGTCTTCACCCTCGAGGGCAACCCCGAGCTGAAGTGGCCGGCCGACCTCTATCTGGAAGGCTCCGACCAGCATCGCGGCTGGTTCCATTCCTCGCTGCTCGAGAGCTGCGGCACGCGGGGCCGCGCGCCCTACGACGGCGTGCTGACGCACGGCTTCACGCTCGACGAGCAGGGCCGCAAGATGTCGAAGTCGCTGGGCAACATCACCGCGCCGCAGGAAGTGTGCGACCAGTACGGCGCCGACATCCTGCGCCTGTGGGTGGTTGGCACCGACTACACCGAGGACCAGCGCATCGGGCCTGAGATCCTGAAGCATCAGGCCGAGGCCTATCGCCGGCTGCGCAACACCTTGCGCTACCTGCTGGGCAGCCTCGCCGGCTACTCGGCGGCCGAGAAGGTGGCCTATGCCGACATGCCCGAGCTCGAGCGCTGGGTGCTGCATCGCCTGGCTGAGCTCGATGCCCTGTTTCGACCGGCGGTCGACGACTTCGACTTCCACAAGATCGCGACCGAGCTGCACAATTTCTGCGCCGTCGATCTCTCGGCCTTCTACTTCGACATCCGCAAGGACGCGATCTACTGCGACGCGGCCGATACCTTGCGCCGGCGCGCCGCGCGGACGGTGATGGCCGAGCTCTTCTCCTTCCTCACCGCCTGGCTTGCGCCCATCACCTGCTTCACCGCCGAGGAGGCGTGGCTGTTGCGCGCCCCGGATGTGCCGGACGGCGCTGCAGAGAGCGTGCATCTCAGGCTCTATCCCGAGATCCCGTTGGCCTGGCTCGACGCCGGTCTCGGCGAGAAGTGGAAGACGGTGCGGGCGCTGCGCCGCGTCGTCACCGGCGCGCTCGAGCTGGAGCGTGCCGAGAAGCGCATCGGCTCCAGCCTGCAGGCCGCGCCGCACGTCCATGTCGCCAAGGAATATATCGCCGCCATGAAGGATCTCGACCTCGCCGAGATCTGCATCACCTCGGGTGGCGAGCTGATCGAAGGCGAACCGGCGGCAGGTGACTTCAAGTTGCCTGACGTGCCTGGCGTGGGAGTGGCTCCCGTGCTGGCTGGCGGCACCAAATGTGCACGCTGCTGGCAAGTCCTGCAGGAGGTCGGCAAGTCGGCCAAGCACCCGCTGCTCTGCGAGCGCTGCGAAGAGGCGGTGGCGGCATGATCACGTTCTTTGCTCATAGAGCTCTTCCTCCCCACGCATCGCGCGGGGAGGTGTCCGCGCAGCGGACGGAGGGGTCATGGGCGACAAAGACGCCGTGGCCCATGACCCCTCCGTCGCCGTGTGACGGCGACACCTCCCCAACTTCGTTGGGGAGGAGAACGCGATGATGCGTCGCATCGATCGCCAGGCCATGGCCCTCGTCGTCATCACCCTGGTTGCCGACCAGCTCTCCAAGCAGCTGCTGTTGAGCTACCTGATGAACGCCAAGAGCGCCATCGTGCCGGTGATCGACGGCTTCTTCCGGCTGGTGGTCGTGTGGAACCGCGGCGTCAGCTTCGGCCTGATGGGCGACCAGGCGCTGCCGCCCTGGGTGCT
>JAKFVH010000191.1 GCA_021732285.1 Reyranella sp.
AGGGCGACCCGGTGGCGGGCATCGCCGACCATCTGGAGAAGTTCTGGGACCCGCGCAT
This sequence comes from Reyranella sp., assembly GCA_021732285.1. Taxonomy (GTDB): domain Bacteria; phylum Pseudomonadota; class Alphaproteobacteria; order Reyranellales; family Reyranellaceae; genus Reyranella. The sequence goes on from JAKFVH010000191.1 coordinate 59, forward strand.
GAAGGCCAGCATCGTGGCCCACTGGCGGGCGGGTGGGGCGGGGCTGGACGGCCCTGTTCGCGAGGCCGTCGGGAGGCTAAAGGCGGCGAAACGCGAGGCGCCTCTTGAAGCCGGCAGATGACCTGACGATCGTTTTCGACCAGGCGGGCACGCACGCCCAGTTCGTACGCGATCACCTCGACATCTACAACGTCGGGGTGACCGGCCTGTCGGCTTGGTATCCGGTCCATCTGTACGTGAAGAACGAGCGGGGCGAAACGCTGGGCGGCCTTTTAGGCCTCATCTGGGGCGGCTGGCTGCATATCTCCTATCTTTGGGTCGACGAGGCGGTGCGCGGTCAGCGCTGGGCGACCAGGCTCATGGACCAGGCCGAAGCCTATGCCCGCGAGCGAGGCTGCCATGCGGTCGACCTCGACACCCATTCCTTCCAGGCTCGGCCGTTCTATGAGAAGCGGGGCTACGAGGTGTTCGCAACCCTCGACGACTACCCCGAAGGTCACAAGAAGTTCTTTCTCAGGAAGAAACTGTAAGGCGCGTTTCTGGTCAGCCGGAGCCGCTTTTGGCCCCAACCGTCCGAAAACGCGCACGTCGGTGATGCTCGTTTCGCAGGGCACATCCCGTCCGGCTGAATTCAGCCGGACGAGATGTGCTTTGTAGAACCATATCTCGCTTGATCCGGCGGTCGTAACCCGTTCTGATTGCGGGGCGAATTTCCTCGTTCACCGCCCATTTTGAGGACGAACGGCCATGACCAACGACAACCCGGACAACAAGTGGATCGGCAAGCGCACTCCCCGGCCTGACGGCGCCGACAAGGTGACCGGGCGGGCAGCCTATGCCGCCGACACGACCATGCCCGGCATGATCTGGGGCAAGGTGCTGCGCAGCCCCCATCCACATGCCCGCATCAAGGCGATCGACACGTCGAAGGCCGAGAAGCTGCCGGGCGTCATGGCCGTCATGACCTCGAAGGACATCGTCGATTTCCCGGTCGACAAGGGACCGGTGATGCTGGGCATCCAGGACATGCGTTGGATGTGCCGCAACGTCATGGCGCGCGACAAGGCGCTGTTCCATGGCCATCCGGTCGCCGCCGTCGCGGCGATCTCGCAAGCGGTCGCCGCCGAGGCGCTGAAGCTGATCAAGGTCGACTACCAGGTCCTGCCCTGGGCGATCAACATCAAGGACGCGATGAAGCCGGGCGCGGCGCCGCTTCACGATCACATCAAGTTCGACGGCAAGCCGTCCAACATCGCGGGTACCCTCGAGCACAAGAAGGGCGACGTCGAGGCGGGCTTCAAGGAAGCCGACGTGATCGTCGAGCGCAGCTTCGAGACCGAGGCGGTCCATCAAGGCTACATCGAGCCGCATGCCTGCCTGGTCAGCGTCGTCGACGGCAAGGCCACGATCTGGAGTTCCAGCCAGGGCCAGTTCATGGTCCGCGCCATGTCCGCGCTTCTGACGGGCACGCAGCAGAGCGACATCCGCGCCATTCCCGCCGAGATCGGCGGCGGCTTCGGCGGCAAGACCATCGTCTACCTCGAACCGGTGGCGCTGGTGCTGGCCAAGAAGTCGGGCCGGCCAGTCAAGATGGTGATGTCGCGCGAAGAAGTGTTCCGCGCCTCCGGCCCGACCTCGGGCTCGATGAGCAAGATCAAGATCGGCGCCAAGAAGGACGGCACGATCGTTGCCGGCCAGGGCACCTACTGGCTGCAGGCTGGCGCTTTCCCCGGCTCGCCGATCCGTGGCGCCGCCGGCTGCGCTTTCGGCCCCTATGACATCGCGAACGCCCATACGCTGGGCTACGACGTCGTCTCGAACCGCTCGAAGGTCGCGGCCTATCGTGCGCCCGGCGCGCCGATCGGCGCCTATGCCGTCGAATGCGTGCTCGATGAGCTCGCCGAGAAGCTCGGCATGGATCCGCTCGAGCTGCGCCTGAAGAACTCTGCCAAGCAGGGCACCAAGGCGGTGCACGGCCCGGTCTATCCGGTCATGGGCTACCAGGAGACGGTGAAGCAGGCGCTCGCCCATCCGCACTACAAGGCGCCGCTCGGCCCCAACCAGGGCCGCGGCGTGGCGAGCGGCTACTGGTTCAACGCCGGCGGCGAATCGAGCGCTGAGATGCGCATCAATGAGGACGGTTCGGTCGTGGTCATGACCGGCCATCCCGACATCGGCGGCTCGCGCGCCTCGACGGCCAACATCGCCGCCGAGCTTTTGGGCATCGATCACAGCAAGATCCAGGTGCTGATCGGCGACACCAGCAGCATCGGCTTCTCCAACCTGACCGGCGGCAGCCGCGTCACCTTCGCTTCGGCGATGGTGGTCACGCAGTCGGCGGAGAAGGTCATCAAGACCCTGTGCGAGCGCGCCGCCAAGATCTGGAAGATCGAGCCCGAAGCCGTGAGCTGGGACAACGGCTTTGCCCGTCCAGCCGGCGACAACGCCGGCAAGTTCGAGCCGCTGTCGCTTGCGCAGATTGCCGCCAAGGCGAGCGAGACGGGCGGCCCGATCGGCGCCGGCTCGTCGAGCAACACCGCTGGCGCCGAGGGCGGCTTCGGCACGCATATCTGCGACGTCGAAGTCGACCCTGCCACCGGCCGCGCCTGGGTGACGCGCTACACCGCCTTCCAGGATGTCGGCCGCGCGATCCATCCCGACTACTGCGAAGGCCAGATCCAGGGCGGCGTCGCCCAGGGCATCGGCTGGGCGCTGAGCGAGGAGTACATCTACAACAAGGACGGCAAGCTCGATAACGCCGGCTTCCTCGACTATCGCATGCCCGTCACGTCGGACCTGCCCAAGCTCGACGCCGTCATGATCGAGATCCCGAACCCCAAGCATCCGCAGGGCGTTCGCGGCGTCGGCGAGGTGCCGCTGGTGCCGGTGATGGCGGCCGTCGCCAATGCCATGCACGGCGCGTTGGGTCTGCGGCTCTACAGCCTGCCCATGTCGCCGCCCAAGGTGTTGGAGGCCCTGGAGCCCGAGCCCCTGGCCAAGGCGGCTGACTAGTCGCTGGGGGCGCGCCACTCCAGTGGCGCGTCATGGTCTTCCGGACCGCGAGCCTCCGGCTCGCTCATGAGCGCGCTGGAAGCGCGCGGTCCGTATGAGCATGAGAAGACGCGCCACTGGAGTGGCGCGCCCCCAGCTACGAGCGGAAGTGCTGCTCGTACTGCTCGACGTGAGGCGAGAGGTCCGACCATTCTCGCCTCGATCGCAGGAAGACGTG
>JAKFVH010000099.1 GCA_021732285.1 Reyranella sp.
ATTCCGCGGCGAAGCCGGTGCCGAGGCGGCCGAAGCCGGTGATGACCTCGTCGAAGATCAAGAGGATGCCGTGCTTGTCGCAGATCTGGCGCAGGCGCTGCAGGTAGCCCTTGGGCGGCGGCAGGTAGCCGGTCGAGCCGGCGCACGGCTCGACGATCACGGCGGCGATGGTCGAGGCGTCGTGCAGGGCGACGATGCGCTCCAGCTCATCGGCCAGCTCGACGCCGCCATGCTCGGGCAGGCCGCGCGAAAAGGCGTTCTTGGCCGGCAGATGGGTGTGCGGCATGTGGTCGACGCCGGGCAGCAGGACGCCCCACTGCTTGCGGTTGTTCACCATGCCGCCGACCGAGATGCCGCCGAAGCCGACGCCATGGTAGCCGCGCTCGCGCCCGATCAGGCGGGTGCGCGTGCCCTGGCCGCGGGCGCGCTGCCAGGCCAGCGCGATCTTGAGCGCGGAGTCGACGGCCTCGGAGCCGGAGTTGCAGTAGAAGGCGTGGTCGAGGTCGCCCGGCAGCATGGCGGCGTGGCGCGCGGCGAGCTCGAACGACTTGGGATGCCCCATCTGGAAGGACGGCGCGTAGTCCATCTCCTCGAGCTGCTGGGCGATCGCCTGCTTGATCTCCTCGCGGCCGTGGCCGGCATTGACACACCACAGGCCCGCCGTGCCGTCGATCACCTTGCGGCCTTCCGGCGTCCAGTAGTGCACGCCCTTGGCGCGGGCCAGCAGCCGCGGGTTCTTCTTGAACTGCCGGTTCGCCGTGAACGGCATGAAGAAGGCTTCGAGGTTGTTGGCGGCGGGCGCGGTGGCGGGAGGCGTCATGGCGGAAACTCTCGTTCGACAGGGATGGCGGACCCTATCACCCCAACCCAATGCCGACCACGCGGTCTCGTATCTCTCGCTTGAAGATTTCTGGGACTGGCGCACACACGCGACGCGTGCTTGACCGTTTCGACCTTATCGTTCCCGCTGCCGTCGAGATGGTTCTATCGCCCTCCGTCAGGATCTTCGCTCTGCTGTCCTTGCTGCTGCCCGTCATTGGCTGCCCAGGGTCGCCTATCGCGATCCCAAGACCGCCGAGACGCCGATCGTGGAGCGGAGCCCCCAGCTCGATACGCCATTGTTGATCGGCGACCTGCGCAAGCACCTGAAGGAGGTGCCAGGCGCCACCGCCGTGACGTATCTCTCCGGGCACGGCATGGCCTGCAAGCCGACGGGCGCCGACACCGAATGCGCGTACACGATGGTCGCGTCGTTCGTCTGCACCTACGTCGTCGACGGGAAGCAGCAACCGCCCGACTATGCAACGCGCTACCCGGGCCGGGTCCGCCTGGTGATCAAGCTGTCCACCGATGATGTCGTGAAATCAGCCCATGCGAGCATTGAAGCGGCTGACAAGACGCCCATCTGTCCGCCCAAGCGATAAGGGTCAGCGCGTGACGTCGACCACCACGCGGCCGCGCACCTCGCCCTTCAGGATCTTCGGCGCGAGTGCCATCAGGTCGCCGAGCCCTGCTTCGCTCACCGTGCTGTCGAGCTTGTCGAGCGGCAGGTCGGTGCCGAGGCGGCGCCAGGCTTCCTCGCGCGGCGCCTTGGGCAGCATCACCGAATCGATGCCGTAGACGCTCACGCCGCGCAGGATGAAGGGCAGGATCGAGCCGGGGAACGAGGGCCCGCCGGCCAGGCCGCAGACGGCGGCAGCACCGCCGTACTTCACCTGGGCGAGCGCCCTCGCGAACATCACCCCGGATACCGTGTCGACCACGCCGGCGAAGCGCTCGGACAGGAGTGGCCGGTCGGGCGCCTCGCTGAGCTCCTTGCGGTCCATGATGGTCGCGGCCCCCAGCGCCTTCAGGTAGTCGCCCTCCTGCGGCCGGCCAGTGGCGGCGACCACGCTGAAGCCGAGCCTGGCCAGGACGGCGACCGCCACCGAGCCGACGCCGCCCGCCGCGCCGGTGACCAGCACCTCCCCGGCCGACGGCTTGATGCCGTGCTTCTCGAGCGCCATGACGCAGAGCATGGAGGTGTAGCCCGCCGTGCCGATCGCCATGGCCCGCCGGGTCGAGATCGCAGCCGGCAGCTTGACCAGCCAGTCGCCCTTGACCCGCGCCTTGGTGGCGTAGCCGCCCCAGTGCAGCTCGCCGACCCGCCAGCCGTTCAGCACGACCTTGTCGCCGGGCTTGAAGGCCGGATTGTCGGACGCCGTTACAGTCCCACTGAAGTCGATGCCGCCGACATGCGGCCAGGTCTTGACCAAGCCGCCGCCGGTGGTGAGGACCAGCCCGTCCTTGTAGTTCAGCGTCGAATAGTCGACCGCGACGGTAACGTCGCCTGCCGGCAGCCTGTCCTCGGGCAGGGTCTCGATGGCGCCGCTCACCTTGCGGTCGGCACCCTGGCTCAAAACGAGCGCGCGCAATGACATGAAATCTCCCTGCGAGTGAATCCGTCGACGTTCTAACAAGCCTGCAAGGTCATCGCGAGCGAGTGCAACTTGTCCGTTCCGCAAGAGGCGAACCAACGACCTCATGCACGGTTGCATAGCTGCCGCGTAACTCCCTTGAAGACTATCAACAAAAATCTGCCGCACTTTGACAATGAAATTGCCAATACCCGGGGACGACAGAGGGCTCCCCCAACGTACTAGCAGCCTGTCGGACTTGATCTGAGGTCAGGAATGAGATTCCGTATCACGAGTTGATTTGGGTCGAGTTTGGTGAGCGGGTGATGAGCAATTTCCGTCAGGTTGACCGGGCGACCGGGTTTCTGC